>JANXYJ010000154.1 GCA_025350105.1 Terriglobia bacterium
ACAACGTATATATGTTGGTGGGCGCGGGCGGCAACATTGCGGTACAGGTGGGCAAACAGGGTGTTTTGTTGGTGGATACGGGCCTTGCGCCGACCGCTGCCAAAGTAATGGAAGAGATCCGCAAGCTCTCTCCCGGCCCAGTACGCTGGATTCTAAACACGCATGTGCATCCCGATCACGTCGGCGGTAATGAGGGGCTGGCCAAACTGATTCCGCAAGATCCCACCCAGCCGCTGAACATTATTGCTCATGAAAATGTTCTGAACCGCATGACCACCCCGGTCACCGGCAACAATACGCCTCCCGCGCAAATGGGGCTGCCGACGGACGAATATTTTCTGCGCTCCAAAGACCTGCACTTCAACGGCGAGGCCGTCATCATTTATCACGAGCCAAAGGCGCACACCGATGGCGACAGTGTGATTCTGTTTCGCGGCTCCGACGTGGTGGTGACCGGCGACATCTTTACGCCCGACGGCTATCCGTTCATCGATCTGGAGCGCGGCGGCAGCGTGCAAGGCGAACTCGACGCGTTGAATCATATTCTGGAACTCACCGTTCCGGCGGACCGCCAGGAAGGCGGAACTCTGGTGATTCCCGGCCATGGCCGTTTGTGCGAAGAAGCTGATGTTGTCGAATACCGCGACATGATCACCATTATTCGCGACCGTATTCGGGACCTGATGAAGAAAGGCCGGACGCTGGATCAGATCAAGGCCGCTCGGCCCACGCTCGATTACGATACGCGCTACGTCACGAAGGACAGCTTTGTAAAAACCGAGCCGTTCATTGAAGCGGTCTACAAAAGCCTGGGGGGGAAATAAGCGTGCGCGTACTCATTGGACTCTTGCTAGCCTCAATTGCTTTTGCCCAAAACCCGCCGCGCACGGCCAAAGCAACAGCGCCGGTTGATCTCACCGGCTACTGGGTTTCCATCGTCACCGAAGACTGGCGCTGGCGCATGATGACGCCGATGAAGGGCGATTACGCCAGCATTCCGGTGAACGCAGCCGCAGTCAAAGTTGGCGACACCTGGGACCCGGCGAAGGACGAAGCCGCTGGCCAGCAATGCAAAGCCTACGGCGCGCCGGCGATCATGCGCATCCCGGGCCGCATTCACATCACCTGGGCGGATGACAATACGCTAAAGGTCGACACCGACGCGGGCACGCAAACGCGCCTGTTGCGCTTCGATGCTACTGAACGCGGTGATGCGCCAGCTTCCTTGCAAGGCTATTCATCCGCGCGCTGGGAGGCATCGGGACGTCCCCTGGCCACACTCAACAATGGCGGGGCAAATGGCGCGCTGCCGCCGTCCAATGGTGGCCGGTCGCTGGAAGTCATCACGAATCATCTGCTGCCGGGCTATCTCCGCAAAAACGGCATCCCCTATAGCGCCAACACTCGCGTGAACGAATACTTCGATTTCCACAAGGAGCCCGATAACACGGAGTGGATCACCATCACCACCATCGTGGAGGATCCAACGTATTTGCGCACCAACTGGGTCACCAGCACGGATTTCCGTAAACAGGCGGACGCGTCGAATTGGAATCCGACGGCGTGCAGTGTGCGCTAAGAAATGCCCATAACAGGAATGCTGTGCTCGGGACACTTGTTCGCACTCCCCAGCCAATAATCCTCAACCGCTTTTTGAATATGGGGATCTTCTTCGTTGAAGCGCATCAGTTCCAAGCACATGGCGTCCAGTAATGCGAACCAGCTGGCTTCGATCACGTTTTCGGAAACGCCTACCGTGGCCCAGCTGCGTTTGTGATCTGGGGCGCCAACAATTCCATGACGGGAGATCCCAAATCAGAAACGAAGCGGGCATGGCGGGCGTAACTTGCGGGGTCCCAGGTTTGCGCAGCCGACATAGTCGCGAAGTTCTCCTTAGACGCGTACTTATTCCGCGTCTCTTCTCGCGTTTTAGCGGATCTCCAGCCCTTACACGCCCCAGCAATAATCCTCAACCGCTTTTTGAATATGGGGATCTTCTTCGTTGAAGCGCATCAGTTCCAGGCGCATGGCGTCCAGTAATGCGAACCAGCTGGCTTCGATCACGTTTTCGGAAACGCCGACCGTGGCCCAGCTGCGTTTGTGATCGGACCATTCGATGAGCACGCGCACGCGGGCGGCTGTGCCTTTCTTGAAATCGAGCACGCGGACTTTGTAGTCGGTCAACGTGACGCTGGCGATCGCCGGATATAAAGTCGATAAGCACTGGCGCAGCGCAAGATCCAGCGCATTCACCGGACCGTTGCCAGTGGCGGAAGCCGCCAGAATATTGTCGCGAGCTTTCAGGGTTACGTTGGCGGTGGATTGCGTTGCACGCGTCACCACTTCGTAGCTGACTACGTCGAACAGATGCAAGCCGGGGCGCAAAGCCTCGCGGACTAGCAGTTCGAAAGTTCCCTCCGCCGCTTCCAGTTCGTAGCCCTGGAATTCCATCTGCTTCATGCGTTCCAGCAACTGGCGGCGGGCTTCGTCATCCAAACGGTCTTCCAAGCCGTGCTGTTTGAGTTTATAAAGGATACTGCCTTTCCCGGAAAGGTCGCTGAGCAAAACACGCTGGCGGTTGCCCACGGTTTTGGGGCTGATGTGTTCGTACGTATTAGAATCTTTCAGCACCGCACTGACGTGAACTCCCCCTTTGTGAGCGAAGGCACTGTGACCAACATAAGCCTGATCGCCGCGCAGGGGCAGGTTGGCCAGTTCCGCGATGAAGCGCGCGGCTGCGGTCAGGCCCATCAGCTTTTCTTTGCCGATGGTGTTATGACCCATCTTCAATTCCAGGTTGGCGATGATGGTGGTTAAGTTCGCGTTGCCGCAGCGTTCGCCGTAACCGTTCATGCAGCCTTGCACATGAGCGAAGCCTTGTTCAATCGCCGCCAGCGCGTTGGCCACCGCCAATTCGCAATCGTTATGGGTGTGGATGCCAAGAACGCCCTCGAAGTTCTTACGCACATCGGCGCAGATTTCCGAAAGCTGGGCAGTCATGGTACCGCCGTTGGTATCGCATAACGTCAGCGTATCGGCGCCGGCCTTCAACGCGGCTTCCAGTGTGCGAAAAGCAAAATCGCGGCTGGCTTTGTAGCCGTCAAAAAAATGTTCGGCGTCGTAAACCACTTCCTTGCCGTGGGCTTTCAGATAACGCACGGTGTCGGAGATCAGCGCCAGATTTTCTTCCTCGGTGATGCCCAACGCCCGGTGCACATGCAGGTCCCAGGTCTTACCGAAGATGCAAACCACGGGCGTATTGGCTTCCAGCAGCGCATTGACGCTGACATCGTCCTCCACTTTGTTCTTGGCCATCCGCGTGGAGCCGAAGGCGGTGAGGCGAGCGTGTTTAAACTGAATGTCCTTAGCGCGCGCGAAAAAATCCTTGTCTTTGGGATTGGAGCCGGGCCAGCCGCCTTCAATGTAATCGATGCCTAAATCGTCCAGCTTGTGAGCAACCAGAACTTTGTCGTCCGAGGACAGGCTGACGGCTTCGCCCTGAGTGCCGTCGCGCAAAGTGGTATCGAAAGTGAATATGCGCATAAAAAATCCAGACTATCGGACCGCTTACTTACGTGCGCGGCTTGGTGCTACATCTTTTAATTCCACTTCCCAACACCAAGCCGCGAGCGTCAGCGAGCGCCCTATTTCAACAAGTTCCGAAGGGAACCAACAAATTGCTTACGCGCCGGGAATGCCCGCTTCCTTTTTCTTTTTCAGGAACGGCATCATCTTGCGCAACTCGGCGCCCACCTTTTCGATGGGTTGATTCTGCGCCGCTTTGCGCATGGCCAAAAACTTCTTGCGGCCTTTTTTGTTTTCCGCAATCCAGGCCTTAGCGAACTTGCCGGACTGAATTTCGTGCAGAATTTTCTTCATTTCCGCGCGGGTCTTTTTGTTCACGATGCGCGGACCACGAGTGTAGTCGCCATACTCCGCGGTGTCCGATACCGAGAAGCGCATGTAGCCCAGGCCGCCTTCGTAGATCAAATCGACGATCAGTTTCAGCTCATGCAGGCACTCGAAGTACGCGATTTCGGGCGCGTAGCCGGCATTGGTCAAAGTTTCAAAACCAGCGCGAATTAATTCGCTAACCCCGCCGCACAGCACGGCCTGCTCGCCGAACAGATCGCTTTCGGTTTCTTCTTTGAAGGTGGTCCCGATCACGCCCGCTTTCAAGCAACCCAGCGCCATGGCGTACGCCAAAGCGTTGTCCAGCGCCTTGCCGGATGCGTCCTGATGAACGGCCACCAGCGCGGGCACACCCACGCCTTCGGTGAATAGTTCGCGCACGCGATGACCCGGGGCCTTGGGCGCGATCATCGAAATGTCCACGTCCTTGGGCGGCTTAATGGTCTTGAAGTGAATGGAGAAGCCGTGCGCGAACATCACGGTTTTGCCCGAGGAAAGATTAGGCTCGATTTCCTTCTTGTACAGATCGCCCTGCAGGTGATCGGAGACCAGAATCATCATGACGTCGGCAGCCTTGGCTGCTTCGCCGGTGGTCATCACGCGCAGGCCGGCTGATTCCGCTTTTTCCCAGCTCTTGCTGCCTTCATACAAACCGACGATCACTTTCACACCGGAATCGCGCAGGTTCAACGCGTGGGCGTGACCCTGGCTGCCGTAGCCGATGATGGCGACGGTTTTGCCTTTCAATAGCGAAAGATCGCCATCCTGTTCGTAATAGCGCACCGCGGCTTTGCGTTTTTGCGCGGGCTTCTTGGTCTTGCTGGTTGCCTTTTTGGCCATTGTTTGTCTATTTCTCCCTAGTATTTCAGTCTGTTCTTAAACAGACGGTGTTAAATTAACGGTGCCTCAACTTCTTTCGGCACCGGTGGCGCCAAGCGTAGTTTCTTATTATCCAGTGACACCACTACTAAACCGGAACGCGTGACTTCAATCTCGCCGTAACTGCGCATCACGTCGATGAATTCGTCCAGCTTTTCGGGGTCGCCGGTGGCTTCCAGGGCAAAGCCTTCCACCGAAGAATCCACGGCGCGGGCGCCGAAAATCTCGGCTTCCTTTAAAATGGCCGTGCGATTCTGCATGGTGGAACGAACCCGCACCAGCGCCATTTCGCGGCGCACCGCTGGGCCTTCACTCAGATCACTGGCTTGCAGTACGTTGATCAGCTTGTTCATCTGCTTGATCACCTGGCTGCGTTGATTGGGCTCGACGTCAACCACAATACTCATGCGCGAAAGCTCTGGGTCCATGGTGCGGGCCACAGTCAGGCTCTCGATGTTATAGCCGCGCGCGCTCAGCAGGCCGGTGACGCGCATCAAGGCGCCCGGTTTGTTTTCGAGAAGAACGGAAATCAACTGCAACATAAAGATTAGAAAGCTCCTGGTAATACGTGCGATTTTTAATATCGCTCCCTTACGGTCGCGGCTCGGTGTTGCCGCACAGCGGCACGTTACGCCACTTCCACCGGTTGCGGTGCGCCCAATACCATTTCATTCACCGCTCCGCCGGCCGGAACCATGGGATACACGTTTTCAAAGGGCGAAACCTTCACGTTCAACAAATACGGACCCGGTTCATTCACCGCGTCTTCCAACGCCTTGCGCAATTGGCTGGGGCGCTCCACCGTACGGCCCTTAAATCCGTAAGCGCCGGCCAATTTTTCGGGTTCGGGGAACGTGTCAAGCTGTACCTGGCTCAAACGATTGTTATAAAACAATTCCTGCCATTGCCGTACCATGCCCAGGTAGCCGTTGTTCATCACGATGATCTTCACCGGCAGTTGCTGATTGGCAATCGTGGCCAGTTCAGGGATCGACATCTGGAAGCCGCCGTCGCCGCAAATGGCGAAGACCAATTTGTCGGGCCGGGCGAACTGCGCGCCCAATGCCGATGGCAAGCCAAAACCCATGGAACCCAGTCCTCCTGAGTTGATCCACAAACGCGGATGGTTGAATTTGATCAACTGCGCGGCCCACATCTGATGCTGGCCCACGTCACTACAGACGATGGCCTCGCCGCCCGACAGGCGATCGATCTCCGCCATCAAATGCTGCGGCTTGATTTCGTCGTTCGAAAAAACCGGCGCCAGCGGATGCAGGCGCTGCCATTCTTTCACTTGGCCCCACCATTGCGCACGTGCCGGGGCGTTCTTTTCTTTTTGATCCGCCAGCGCGCCGAGTTCTTCCAGGATTTTCTGCAGGACTTTCTTCACGTCGCCGACGATGGGAACGTCCGGCACGCGGATCTTGCCCACCTCCGCCGGATCAATGTCCACGTGAATCACTTTGGCGTGTGGCGCAAAGGCCGAGAGGCGGCCGGTGACGCGGTCATCGAAACGGCTACCCAGTGCGATCAGTAAATCGGTTTCGGTCATCGCCATGTTAGCGGCGTAGCTGCCGTGCATGCCCGGCATGCTGATGAAGTTTGGATGATTGGCGGGCAAAGCGCCCAGCGCCATTAGTGTGGTGACGGCCGGCGCGTCGATGGTCTCCACCAGCTTGCGCAGCTCATCGGATGCGCCCGAGTGAATGATGCCGCCACCGGCATACACCAGCGGACGATGCGCATCGAGCATCGCCTGCGCCGCGCGGCGCATCTGGCCCGCGTGGCCGTCGGTGTAGACGCGATATCCCGGCAGGTGAATCGAACTCACCGGCGTGTAATGCCCGTTGGCCGTAAAGCAATCTTTGGTGATGTCCACCAGCACCGGCCCGGGACGCCCCGTGCTGGCAATGTGGAACGCTTCATGAATGGCGCGCGGCAGCTCCGCCAGATTCTTCACCAGAAAATTGTGTTTGGTGCCGGAGCGCGTGATGCCGAAGGTGTCGGCTTCCTGAAACGCGTCGCTGCCGATCAGCTTGCTGGTGACCTGGCCCGTGATGGCGACAATGGGAATGGAGTCCATCATCGCGTCTACCAAACCGGTGACCAGATTGGTGGCGCCGGGGCCGGACGTCGCGCAGCACACGCCTACTTTCCCAGTGGTGCGCGCATAGCCTTGTGCGGCGAACGCGGCGTTTTGTTCGTGACGCACCAGCACGTGTTTGATGGGCCCGTCAAAAATCGCGTCATACAAAGGCAACGTGACGCCGCCGGGATACCCGAAGATGACTTCCACTTTTTCGCGCTGCAGGCATTCCAGCACCACTTGCGCACCGCTCATCAGATTTGAAGGCATATGGTCCTCGTATTTACTCTTTCAAAAACGTCTACATAAGACAAAAGCCACTGTCGGAGGGTATGTTCCCCCCGCCCAGTGGCCTTGATTCCGTGTAAGAATCGGGCCGTTCAGGCGAGGCCGGCTACGACGCCGACCCCAATAATAACGACTACCTGAACAAGCTGAATATAAACCGGCTGAATAAAAATGTCAGAGACGAGCTGCAAGCAGGAGCTTGCGGGGAAAGCCTGGTTGGGGTCCGTGAAGTTCATCTCGTGTCTCTTATGTAGAAGGATATAGCAAAAGTTGGGCAAATGCAACATGATAGTTTGATTAGAAATGTTTATAGCCATGAGGGGCATGGTATCATCGGCTAAAGTGCTGAGCCTATAGCTTGTAGGTGGTCTTAACCATGCCGGAAACGCAGTCTTCTGCAGCCTCCCCGCCCTTCACGCCGATTGCTTCGATTGCGATTCTGGACGACGACGCCGACTTCCGCAATTATCTGGAAGACTTCCTTACCGACGAAGGCACTTTTAGTGTTCGTGCTTTCGGCAACCCGCGGGCGCTTTACGATAGCTGCGACGACGACGTGCCCGACATTGTTTTGCTGGATATGAAAATGGGCGAAGCCAGTGGCGACAAAGTTCTGGAACAACTACTCACCCGCTGGCCTGGCTTGTGCGTGATCATCATCACGGGTTACCCGTCGCTGGAAGATATGCGTCTGACGTTCAAACTGAAGGTCTTCGACTATCTGGCCAAGCCGTTTTCGCTGGCGCAACTGAGACAGGTTTTGAAAAATGCCGGGGAGGCTTTCGGACTGGGCAAGTCTCCGCAGGACCGTTTGCGCGAGCGCTTGGGTCACGCGATAAAGATGTTACGCGTGGAGCGCGATTGGTCCCTAAAAGACCTGGCCACGCACACCAAACTGAGCGTTTCGCAAATCAGCGCGATTGAGCGGGGGACGAATCTGCCCAGCATCGAGAGCCTGCTGGCGATTTCGAAAGCGTTTGAGAAAAAACCGTCGGAGATTTTGGTGGGGATTGATTTTTGACCTCAGGATTGCATTGTGTTGTGCTTTAAGCATGGCATCGGTACCGGTCCAGACCGGACAGTTCGGGCAGATTCTTAGCGCTCTGGACCCCAGAATTCTGCAACTCGCTATGAAGTTCCTGTTCTAACTGGCAGTTCACGAATGGCCTCCGCGACTGCCTCACTCGGCGCTCTCCCGGAGGTCATTTTTTTGCGATAGACTCTTTTGCAGACTACCAACTTTTTATGCGAACACCCTTGCGCGTACTCATCGGAATCTCTCTTGCCATTACCACGTTAACGGCGCAAGCGCCCAAGCGCTTGGTGGATGACGCCACGTTACGAAACGCCCGGCAATCCGGCGAGGATTGGCTCACCTATGGGCACGACCCCGGTGAAACGCGGTTCAGTCCGCTGAGCCAGATCGACGCGGCCAACGTAAACCGGCTGGGCTTGGCGTGGTCAATGGATTTGAACTCCGGCGGCGGCAATCAGGAAGCCACACCGCTGGTGCGCAACGGAGTGATCTACGCCATCACCAATTGGAGCGTGGTGATCGCGGTGGACGCGCGGACCGGGAAAGAAAAATGGCGCTGGGATCCCGAAGTGAATCAGGACGCCGTATTCCCCAAGATTTGCTGCGGCGTGGTGCACCGGGGCCTGGCGATGTACGGCAATTTGGTGATCGCCCCGATTATCGACGGCCGTTTGCAGGCGCTGGACATGGATAGTGGCAAAGTGGTGTGGGAGGCGCGGGTGGCTTACCCGCAGGACAACTACACCATGACCATGGCGCCGCGCATTGCGAAGGGAAAAGTGATTGTTGGCGTGAGTGGCGCGGAGTATCCCGTGCGCGGATTCTTCTCGGCATTTGATGCGGCCACCGGCCATTTTGCCTGGAAGTTCTACACCGTGCCGGGCGATCCATCGAAACCCTTTGAAAATGCCGCGATGAAGAAGGCCTCTACCACGTGGGACGCCGATGCCTGGAAGTTGGGTGGCGGTGGATCGGTCTGGGATGGGATGGCCTACGATCCTGACGCGGACTTAATTTATGTTGGTACCGGCAACGCGGGTCCGTGGCCGGAGGACTTGCGCCATGGCAAAAACGAAAAGAACGGAAAAGATAACCTTTACGCTTGCTCCGTGCTGGCGGTAAGGCCCGATACGGGCGAGCTGAAATGGTATTTCCAAATGGTGCCCGGCGATTCTTGGGACTACGACAGCGTGCAGCAGTTGCTGCTGGCCGACGTCACGGTGAAGGGCAAGCCGCGCAAGGTGTTGATGCAAGCCAACAAGAACGGCTTCTATTATGTGCTGGATCGCGTTACGGGCCAGTTTATTTCCGGCCAGCCGTTTTCGCAGTTGAATTGGGCCCGCGGGTTGAATGAAGAAACCGGGCGGCCCATCGTCAACCAGGCCGCGCACTACGGCAGCGAGGGTTCGGTTGCGCTGACGCCGGGGCCGGGTGGGGCGCACAATTGGTCGCCGATGTCGTTCAATCCGGCAACGGGCCTGGTCTACATCCCCACATCTGCTTTCAGTTCATTGGACTACCTGCTGGACGAAAACTTCGTCTATAAGCCGGGGAAATCGAATTTGGGTGTGATCATGCCCGGGCGGCCGACCGCCGATGCGGGAGATGCCCGAGCCGCAGAGGCCGCAAAGAAGCCCGTGACCAAACTTACCCCGCCACCGTCAATAGGTCCGGAACCGCCGCCGCCGGGGCAGCGCGGCATTTTAGTGGCGTGGGATCCGGTGACGCAAAAAGAAAAATGGCGTGCGACGGGCGGAGGATCGATCGGTGGAGGAACATCGACGACCGCCGGCAATCTGGTGTTTCAAGTGGTTCCCGATGGTCGCTTTGTGGCCTATCGCGCCGACAATGGGGAAAGACTCTTCGAAGTGAAGACCGATCTGCGCGGCGGCATGGGCCCGCCCATCACTTATATGGTGGATGGGAAACAATACGTTACGCTGATGGGCGGAACCGGCAAGGTGCGGGCCCGCGAGGGTTATCCGCCGGGGCCTTCCAATGCCGCGCCACCAAAAATGATGACTTTTGTTTTGGACGGCAAAATGCCAATTCCCGTTTCCGCGCCGGTTTCCGCGCCATAGTCTTGCCTATGCCGACACTTTCCCGACGCGAATGCCTGCGCTTGGCGGCGATTTCCACGGTGGGTACTTTTATGGCTGAAGCACAGACCCCAGGCCCTCGGCCATTTCGCATTGCGGTTCCACAAAAAACAGTGGACCGCATTCTGGCCCGCGTTCGCGATACGCATTGGCCGGAGAGAATGGACACCGGCGGTTGGCAATACGGCATGAGCTATGACTATCTGAAAGAGCTGGCCGCCTATTGGACTACGAAATACGATTGGCGCAAGGCCGAGACACACTTGAACAAGTACCCTCAGTTCATGGCCAAGGTGGAGGATTTTGACATCCATTTCTATCACGTGCGCGGAAAAGGCCGTGACGGTGGCAAGCCGCCGATGCCTTTGCTGCTAACGCACGGTTGGCCCGGTTCGGTGGTGGAGTTTCAGGACGTGATGGGTCCGCTAACCGATCCTGCGAGTTACGGAGGATCGGCGGACGACGCGTTCGACGTGATCATCCCATCCCTGCCTGGATTTGGATTTTCATCGAAGCCTAAGAGCAAGCCAGTGGGGCCGGTAACCACTGCGCGGTTGTGGCACAAGCTGATGCGGGAAGTTCTGAGGTATCAAAAATATGGCGCGCAGGGCGGCGATTGGGGTAACGCCGTCACCATTCAACTGGCCGTGCAGTTTCCCGATGACTTGATCGGCATCCACCTTAACTCGGCCGGCACTCGGCCCATTCCAGAAGCGGACCGCACCGAAGAAGAAAAGATTTGGTTTCGCGACGCAACAGCCTATCGGCAGACCGAGCTCGACTATTTCAACGAGCAAACGCACAAGCCACAGACCATTGCGTTCACACTTTCCGACAATCCCATTGGCACGGCGGCGTGGATCGGCGAAAAGCTGAAGGTTTGGAGCGACTCCGGCGATGATTTGGACGCAACCCTCAGTAAGGATCAGGTGCTCACCAACATCATGTGGTATCTGGTGACCGATACGTCGTTTTCCTCGGTGTGGTTTTATCGCGGCAATGCGGACGAGATGGCGCCGCCGCGCGGAAAGGTTATGACACCCACCGGCTTCGCGGCGTTTCCCAAAGAGATGACCATGCTGGGTCCGCCCCGCAGTGCGCTGGAACGCGATTTCAATCTGATTCAATACACGAAAATGCCGCATGGTGGCCACTTCGCGGCGTTTGAGCAGCCGAAGTTGTTTGTGGATGATGTGCGGAGCTTCTTTCGGAAAGTCCGTTAACGCCTATTTCATCAAAACCGACTTCAGCAGCGCGCTGGCGCCGTTCCACGAAATCTGCACGCCAATACATAGCAGGATGAACGAGGTCAGCCGCACGATCACGTTCATCGCGGTCTCGCCCAGAAAACGCGCGATCGTTTCCGCAAAGCGATAGCTCAGGTAGACGGTCAGCGCGATCAGCGCCGCGCCTACCATGGTTGCGGTGATCGTAATCCAATCTCCCTCCCCCATGGGTGGACGATTCGCGCCTACGGTGATGGCCACGGAAATGGAACCAGGCCCAACCGTCAGCGGCAGCGTCAAGGGATAAAACGCGCGCTGCGAAAGCGCCGCGGCGGTGGGGCGAGATTTGGTTTCATGCCAGCCGCCTTCGTCGTCTTTTTGCGTCAGCAATTTCCATGCGGTGGCCATCACCACCATGCCGCCGCCCACTTGAACGACGGGAAGCGAAATACCAAAAAAAGCCAGGATATGCGTGCCAATCAACACGGATACGATCAACAGAACAAAGCTATTGAAGGCGATCTTGCGGGCGAGAATCGCACGGGTGGCCCCCGAGAATTCGCGGGTAAGGGTGAGAAAGATGGGCGCGTTGCCCAGCGGATTCACGATGGGGAACAGCGCGCCGACAATCAACAAGGCACTGCGGATGAAATCAAAAAGTTGGGCCTGCACTTAGAAAAGAATAGCGGTTTTTGCAAACCTCCGATCATAAAAAAAGGGGATGTGTTGCCCGGCTAAAGGCCACACCCCCTTGGGGTTGCTGCGGTTGGCTGAAAACGGCTACAGCGCGCTTTCTCCGCGGTCCCCGTTGCGGATGCGGATCACTTCTTCAATCGTCGACACGAAGATCTTCCCGTCGCCGATCTTGCCGGTACGCGCCGCGGTGTTCAGGGTTTCGATCACCTGTGTGGTCAGAGCGTCGCGCACCACCATTTCCAGTTTCACTTTGGGCAGCAAATCGATTTTGTATTCGTGCCCGCGGTAAACTTCGGTGTGTCCTTTCTGCCGGCCGTGGCCGCGCACTTCCGATACGGTCATCCCTTCGACGCCAATCTTGATCAGTGCGTCCTTTACTTCGTCTAATTTGAAAGGTTGAATGATCGCTTCAATTTTTTTCATCGGTATGGATTCCTCTCGTCTGAAGGTGGCGCCTTTAATGCGATTCGCCCAATTTTCCTCCCACCGGTGTCTTGGCCATGGCTGCGTGAGTATCGCCGCCACTCATGCCGCCCGGACGGCCCATCGCCGAAATCACGTATTCCGGATAAGCCGAGATGCCGTGTTCGTGCAGATCCAGTCCGTAGTTTTCGCCTTCCGTGGAGATACGCAGCAGGCCGAAGGCATTCACGACTTTCATCACAATCATTGCCACCACGAAAGTGGAGACGGTGATGATCAGGCTGCCGATAATTTGCGCTTCTAAAACCTGAAAGCCGCCGCCGTAGAACAAGCCCTTCAGCGGGGCGGAGTTATCGGCCCCGAACTGGCCGGTGGCCCCGAACTGGCCGCTGGCAAACAAGCCCAAGGAAAGCGTTCCCCAAATGCCGCAAATGCCGTGCACCGGAACCGCGCCGATGGGATCGTCAATACGCAGGTACTCAAGCAACTCGACCCCGTAGACTACGATGATGCCAGCCACTGCGCCCAGAATGATCGAACCACCGGGACTGACCCAATAGCAGGGGCAGGTGATGGCCACCAGGCCGGCCAGAAAGCCGTTGACGGTGAAGCTCATGTCCCATTTCTTGCTCATGAAATAAGCCACAAACATCGCCGATAAACCGGCAGCGCAAGCGGCCAGCGTTGTGTTGGCGGCCACTCGGCCAATGCCTTCAAAGTCCATGGCGGAAAGCGTGCTGCCCGGATTGAAACCGTACCAGCCGAACCACAACAGCAAACCGCCGCTGCAGGCGATCGTCAGATCGTGCGGCATCATGGGTCCACCACCGTCGCGTTTGAAGCGGCGGCCCAGGCGGGGTCCCAGGACAATCGATCCGGCCAAGGCGATAAAGCCGCCGATGGTGTGGACTACCGTGGATCCGGCAAAGTCATGAAAGCCCATGCCGAGAGACGGGAAGAAGTTGCCGGCGCTGCCCATGGTGGCAAGAAAGCCATCCGGACCCCATGCCCAGTGGCCGATGATGGGATAAATGAAACCGGAAACGAAGAAGCTGTAAATCAGGTCGCCGATCCAGCCCGTACGGCCGATCATGGCGCCGGAAGTGATGGTGGAGCAAGTATCGGCGAAGGCGAACTGGAACAACCAGAAAGCCAGGAACGCCACGCCGCTGGTTTCATAAGTGTGCGGCGCGCCATTCAGAAAGAACCAATTCATCCCGATGAAGCCGTTGCCGTGGCTGAACATGAATGCAAAGCCCCAAGCGTAAAACAACAAGCCGCAAAGGCAGGTATCCACCACGCATTCCATCAGCACGTTCACGGTTTCGCGGGAACGGCAGAAGCCGGCTTCCAGCATGGTAAAACCAACCTGCATGCCGAACACCAGAAACGCAGCGATCAGCGTCCACACCGTGTTCAGCGGATTGACGATATCGTTCCCTTTCAACTGCGGGTCGGCCGCGAAACTGCTGAAGCCGATCAGGTCCGGGTTCATGACGACGGCGGCCAATAGAATCAGCACCACACCGGTCAGTTTGCCCATGAGTAAAATCTTGCCGTAACGGTTCCATTCCGGGTCCTTCATGCGCTCGCGAAGGCGGCTGATTTTGGCCGGGAAAGATAGTCTGGGTTCCATAAGATGATACGTCCTCTCTTTGCCTGAAAACTTAAGCGTGGGAATTGCGTGCGGCGAAACTGAGCTTATACCGAATGCAGAAAAACTGCGCTCCCGGCTGACAAATGCGGATGGCGAAACAGGGCCGGCTCGCAGGCAGGGTCAAAAGCTGAAGTCTCAGTCTAACGGGCGAGTTAAAGATAGTCCAATCAATATTTTCAATTACCACACAAGCAATTTTGGATCGAACAAAACAGTTTGTTTTACTGGGTTTGGCCTTCGCGTCGGTGGGCTGGCCGCCGCCAGACCCTTAACATTCGGCCAGGAAGGACCCATCCGGCTGACGCCAAGCGAAGGCCCTGCGGGCGAAAAGAATAGCCACATGAATAACCAACTGAGCTTTGATATCGCACAAACGCCTACACTGCAGGCGGTGGCGGCCGGTGACGACCAACAACTCGTTGAGGATTTGCAGACCCGGTTGGACGCAGCTACGCAACTTGCAGAGACTCAACCGGAGGTTATGGCGGCCCTCAATAGCCAGCGGCGCGCCCAGCAACAATTGCAAAGACTGCGCGTTGCCGAACGAGGCTTGCATCAATACGCCAAGAAGCTTGCCGAGAAGATCAACGCACTGCGGGAATCGGCTTTGGACGGATTGATTGACGCGTTTGGCGAAGAGGTGGGCTCTGATAAAAATACATTGATCTCCAAGCCGCTGACAGAATGGAGCAGCTACGAAACCCGCAATCGCCAGGTGAGCCAGGCCATTGAACGTTTGGTGGAACAGAAATTGCCGATAGCCCAGCTGGCGGCGCTGCGCGAGGAATCGCATGCGGCCATGACCATGGTGAAGGCGCTGGAACAGGTGGCGCAACAGCGCGCGGAAAAGCTGCTGGAACATTTGCGCAGCGCGGTGAGCGAAGAAGTAGTGCTTCCGGTGGATATGAGCAAGGGCGTGTCCGGTGCGCTGTTGCATCAGGCCACCGAATACAAGGACAAAGCGCGGCAGCTTTCCGAAAGCGCCGATCAACTGGAGCAAACATATATGTCGCGGATGGGAAGCAAACGATAAACGATTTCGGCTTGGAGACTTACATCTATGAACACAAAATTTGACGAATTAGTGCGCGGTTTGGATCAGCCGATGCTGGAGGAGTTGCGGCGTTCGGTGGCAACCGAAGTGGGAGCGCGGCGCGAACAGACCGTGATTCAACTGGAGCACATCCATCCCAAAATGACCACGGCGGCGCGCGACGAAGCAGCGGCGGAAATTGCCCGCGTTCTGCGCGGCGAGGAACCACATGCCTGATCTCAAAAAGTATTGGAACGATGTCCGCGACGTCGAAAACAGTTTGGCCGATTTCGTTTGGCTAATGAGCGTGGAGCGCAGGGCAAAAGGCGAAGTGGGCGGACGCATCGCCGAAGTGTCCGCGCAGGTGGGCGCCCGCCTGTTGCACGCCGGTTCGCATCGCCAGGCGACGGAGGAAGAGATCCAGGCGCACCAGGAACAACAGGACCAGGCCCGCCGTGAAGCATTCCGCCAGCGCTTGCAGCGGCAGGGCATCGCGATGGTTCCGGTAAATTCCGGGGACCGCGAAAAACCGAAGACGTAACAGCCCTATTCGGGGAGGCGCCGGCAGGCGGCGCTTCCTTATCCACGTTCCTCATCCACGTTCCTCATCCGCGTTCCTCATCCGCGTTCATGGCCTGCAGAATTCCGCTTCAGGATTCATCGGTTACACTTGTAGTTTCCCTTGCTGGCCGCCGTTTGGCCCCGCAAGCGACCACCACATGCCGATGATTGAGGACATTCTTAACCGCGCGCTGAAAGAAATTCATGCGGCCGCAAATCTGGCGGAGCTCGACAAATTGCGCATTCAGTATGTCGGCAAAAACGGCGAACTGACTGTGCAGATGAAGTCGCTCGGAATCCTGCCGCCGGAGGAGCGAAAGGCTTTCGGGCAATCCGTAAACACTGCGAAAGCGAAGATGGAAGCCGCGATTGAAGAACGCACGGCGCACCTTCAACAAAACGCGCGTCCCCAGGGACCGGAACTGGACGTGACGTTACCGGGGCGCAGACGCTGGGCCGGGCGGGTTCATCCCATCACCCAAACCGCGGAAGCGATGAAGAAGCTTTTGCTGGGGCTGGGCTTTTCTTTTGACGATTTTCCCGACATTGAGACCGAGTACTACAACTTCGACGCGCTGAATACCCCGGCCTGGCATCCCGCACGCGATTTGCACGATACGTTTTATGTGGGCAAAAACCATGAAGGCCACAATATGGTTTTACGCACTCACACCACGGCGTTCCAAGGGCGCGTGATGAAGGCTGCTGGCGGACGAGCTCCTTTGCGCGCCATGACCACCGGACGTTGCTATCGTGCCGACGATATTGACGCTTCGCACTTCCCCATCTTTCAGCAACTGGATGCGTTTGCGGTGGGCCGCAAACTCAGCATGGCGGACTTGCGCTGGACGCTCACCGAGTTGGCGAAAGGCCTGTTTGGCCCTGAAGCAAAGCTGCGTTTCCGGCCCAGCTATTTTCCCTTCACCACACCGAGCGCGGAAGTGGACGTGAGTTGCGTGGTGTGTAAACAGGAAGGTTGCGCTCTGTGTTCCCGCACCGGATGGCTGGAGGTGCTGGGTAGCGGCATGATGCGCCCGGAGGTGTTGCGGGCGGGCGGTTTCGATCCGGCTGAATATCAGGGCTTCGCATTCGGCATTGGCGTGGATCGCATCACGATGCTGCGCCATCAGATCAACGATATTCGTCTGCTGTATGCCAATGACGAAGCGTTCTTGCGGCAATTTTAGTTTTCTGACTTTCTTTTTGCAACACCTTCTTTTTCGAACATGATCATCACCACTGAATGGCTTCTGGATTATCTTTCGCCGCGCGTGCCTTTGCCGGATCTTTTGACGGCATTGCCGCGGGTGGGGTTGGACGTGGAAGCCACGCATGTTTTGGCGAAGGAATTGGCGCCGGTTCGCATCGGGTTCATTCGCAGCAAAAAAGAATTGGGCGGTGGCAAATATTCCTGCGGTATTGAAGTGGCGCGTGGCGACATTCGCAATGTTGTTTGCGCGTCCATGCATCCGGTGGAAATAGGCTGGGGCGTACCGGTTGTGCTGGCGGGCACGGAGTTGCCCACAGGCGCCAGCATTCGTGAAGAAACATTTCAGGGCGTGTTATCGCAAGGCATGATTTGCGCCGATGGCGAACTGGGCATGGTGGCCACCGGCACCGGCCTGCAAGTTTTTCACGATGAGGCTTGGTTGGGTAAAAGCTTGATCGATGTAATGGACGTGCCGGGCGCGCTGGTGCACTTAAAGGTTTACCCCAATCGTCCGGATTGTTTGGGGATGATCGGCATTGCGCGCGAAATCGCCGCCCTGTTGGGCGTGAGCCTGGTGTTGCCACAGGCTCCGTCACCAACACAAAAGAGTTCCAGCGCTATGCCTGTGGAAATTGCTGATCCGGCGTTGTGTGCGCGCTATACCTGCCAGGTGATTGAAGGCGTGAAGATCGGGCCGTCGCCCGCGTGGCTGGCTAGCCGCTTACTGGCGACGGGTTCAAAGCCCATCAATAACGTTGTTGATATCACGAATTTCGTTTTGAAAGAGTGGGGACACCCGCTGCATGCGTTCGATCTGGCAAAGGTCAGCGGCAAGATTGTGGTGCGGCGCATGCAGGCGGCGGAAACATGCAAAGTGCTGGACGGGCGTGTGATCGAAGGCGCGAAGGAAAATTCGCCACTGGTGATTGCCGATGCCGCAATTCCGGTGGCGCTGGCGGGCATTATGGGAGGCCTGGATTCAGCCATTACAGAGCAGACCACAAATGTTTTATTGGAAGCCGCGCTATTTGAACCCACCAACATCCGCCTGACCAGCCGGCGGCTGGCTTTGAGCACAGATGCCAGCTATCGTTTTGAGCGTGGTTTGGATGCCAACGAGACACTACAAGCCGCGCGCGAACGGGCTTCTGCGCTTTTGTTTTCCGCTGCCGGCGCCCAATCCGCCGGGCCAGTGAGCGATGCTTACCCCAAACCAATTGAGCGAACAGTGTTTTCGCTGGCGGCCAGCAGAGTTAGTAGCTATTTGGGCCTGCAAGTGAGTCCCGCGCAGGTTGCGGAAAGCTTGACCAAACTGGGCTATGGGTGCGCCGCGACGGGCGAGGTCACCGAAGTATCCGTTCCCACGCGCCGGGTGGATGTGAACGATGCGGTGGTGTTGATTGAAGACATTGCGCGCGTGATTGGCTACGACAAGATCGTTCCCGCACCAACCGAAGAAGTGCCCACGGCGGGTGCGACGTCATCGCTGGATCGTGCACGGCAAGCCGCACGGGAGATGTTCGTGGGCAATGGATTTTTGGAGCTACGAGGCGTACCGCTGGAACCGGCGAGTGAAGCTGTATTCACCACGGGCGACGCCGTAACGCTGGCGAATCCTTTGAATGCGGATCTGGCACAGGTACGGCGGTCGTTGGTGCCGTTCTTACTGAATACGGCTGAGTTAAACGCGAAGCGGCGCGCGAGTTCGTATCGCTATTTTGAAATTGACAAAACGTTTTCGCGGGCGGGCGAAGGTATTCAAGAGCAGTGGTCGCTGGGCATTTTGTTGGGCGGGGCTAACAACGATGCGGATTGGTCGACGCGGCGGGACGTGGATTTTTTTGATCTCAAGGGCACCGTAGAATCACTGTTGGAGAGCTTGCGTTTGCCGGGTGCGCAGTTTTCGCCGGTGGATTGTCCCGGTTATTCCGCGGCTGCCTTAATCACGCTGAACGGAAAAGAGATTGGCGTGATGGGACAAATTGCGCCGGAACTATTGGCGCCGCGCAAGATTCAGGCGGCGTTGTTCGCGGCTGAAATTAAGTTGGCGCCGCTGGCGGGCGGCTCCGCGCGCTATACTCCCTTACCGCGATTTCCGGGTGTTTTCCGCGATCTTTCGTTTGTCGTCAAGAAAGAAATTGCCTATGCGGCGATTGCAGCGGCTATTCGCAACTCAGCCGGCGAGTACTTGGAGAACGTGGATTGCATCGATGTTTTCGCGGGGAAAACGATCGACAAAGACAGCCGCAGTATCGCGGTGTCGATGGCGTTTCGCGCGGCAGACCGGACGTTGTCATCGGAAGAAGTAGCGACGTCGTTGGACCGGGTGATCGTAGAACTAGCACGCCAGTTTAAGGCGGAGTTGCGCAGCGGGACATAGGAGGACACTCGCGCTACGCGTGTAGTTTGCGGCTCCAATACCAGTAAAACGGTATGCCCAGGGCCATCAGCGCGACTCCGGTGAAGGCTTGCGTCGGCGTGGCGATGAAGGTGTTGACGATCAGCCAGGCGGTGACTAACAGAAACAGCGCGGGAACCACGGGGTAGCCCCACGCGCGATATGGACGGTTGGCTAGGGGCATGGTTCTGCGGAAGACGAACACGGTAGCAGCGGTGAGTCCGTAGAAAAGCCAAAGGGCGAAAATGGCGGAATCGCTGATGGTGTCGTAGGTTCCGGAAAGAGCGATGACAGAGGCCCAGGCGGCCTGCGCGAGAATGGCGGGGATGGGTACGCGGGTGGTTTCCGAAACGTTCGCGAGAGAGCGAAAGAAAAGGCCCTCCTTCGCCATCGCGTAAGTGACGCGGGAGCTGGCCATCAGTGAAGAATGCAGCGCGCCGAAGGAAGAAATCATCAAGCCAACGGCCATGACCAGCGTAGCGGCGGGGCCCAGGAAACGGCGCGTTACTTCGGCTGCGACGGAAGAGCCGGCCGGAATGTTGGCGATTTCAGTGGGCGTGAGGACGTAGTAATAAGCCACATTGGCCAGCAAATACAGCCCGCCGACGATAACGGTGCCGCCGATGAACGCCAACGGCAGGTTGCGCGAAGGGTTCTTCACTTCGCCGGCCAAAGGCGCAATGCGGTTCCAGCCGTCGTAGGCCCACAGGGCTCCCAGCATGGCGGCGCCGAAACCGGCGATGCCGCCGCGGGCCGAAGCCGCCACGCCTTCGCAGGCGCCGCCAGTGTTGGTCATGGCGAGATGAGCCCAATCGCCGCGCGCAAATAGAATCGCGCCGACGGCCACGCCCAAGACGGTGGCGATTTTCAGCACGGTGAGCATGCTGGCGACGTGACCACCCCAGGCGACGGCCCCGCAGTTGATCAGCGCCACGATCCAGATGATCGAAAGCGCCACCACCGCAAGCATGCCGAATTCGACGTGATGTCCAGCCAGATTGGCGGACCAGAAGGGGGTGCGAAGCGCACCGCCCAGCGCGTCATTCAGAAAGATAGCGAAGCCAACCGCGAGAGCCGCTTTCGATCCGGAGGAGGAAACGGCGAAGGTGGTCCAGCCGAACAGGAAACTCATGGGGCGGCCGAAGGCGCGGCGAATGTAGACGTAATCGCCACCGGCTTCGGGAAGCATGGCGCCGATTTCGGAATAGGCGAAAGCTCCGGCCAAGGAGAGAAGCCCGGCGAAGATCCAGACGGCGAGGACGGTGTAGGCGCTGCCGGTGTTGCAGGTCATTACGCGGGCCTTGAGAAAAACGCCGGTGCCAATCATGTTGGCGATGTTGAGCGAGATGGCCCCGGTGAGGCCGATTCCCCGAACCAGGGAGCGGTGCTGCATGATCTGGGTTGGCCCGTCGGGCAAAACGAGTATAGCGTGTTGCTGTCCACTTCTGATTGGCGTAGACTACGTTTGATCGAGGGAGCATCTATGATAAAACGACTCGTATTAGTGGGATTGATTGGCTTGGCGATGGCCCTGTTCACTGCGCCGATGTTGGCGCATCATTCCTTCGCGGCGTTTGACTTGTCAAAAACCGTAACGCTGGTGGGCGTGGTGAAGGAATTTCAGTGGCTGAATCCGCATTCGTGGATTCAACTGATGGTGACCGATTCCAATGGCAAAGAGATGGAGTGGAGCATTGAGACCAGCTCGCCATCGGGGTTGTCGCGGCAGGGCTGGAAGCCGAAGTCGCTGAAGCCGGGCGATCACATCACCGTTACCATGCATCCGATGCGCGATGGGAAGCCGGGTGGATCGTTGGTTACCACGACGCTGGCCGATGGGACGAAGATTGGCGGGTCGCCGGTTGGGGACGCGAAGGAATAATCATGCG
This sequence comes from Terriglobia bacterium, assembly GCA_025350105.1. GTDB lineage: Bacteria > Acidobacteriota > Terriglobia > Bryobacterales > Bryobacteraceae > Palsa-187. Next base: position 21,394 of record JANXYJ010000154.1, read on the forward strand.
CAATCGTTTCTTAAAACAAGCAGGCTTTAGCGTCGCGCTGGGTATGGTGATGGCCCAAGGCGCCATGGCGCAGGCTCCTGACAAAGTCCAGTCGCCCGATTGGACGGGCGTGTGGCGGCTGAAGGGTTCGCCGGCGGTGATGGATCGCGAAGATGGACGGTCGTTCGTGGCGGGCACGCGCGATCATCCGCCCTACAATGCCGAATGGGAAAAGCGGTACACGCGGGATTTGGTGCGCGGGGAACATCAGGGCGATGCCAATTTTCCCGATCCGATCGTCGACACGCATACTGTGTTTTGCGCGGCTGGAATGCCGCATTTGATGGGCACACCGTTCGACTACGAGTTTGTGGTGACGCCGGCCAAGACGTGGATTGTGGCCGACAAAGAAACCCGGCACATCTATACAGACGGGCGCAAGTTTCTGCCTGACGATGAAAGGTGGCCAACGTTATTGGGTACATCGATTGGACACTGGGAAAATCAGACGCTGGTGGTGGAAACCGTTTCCATGCGCTCCGATGTTTGGGCTGATACCACTCCCGTGATGTTCAGCGACAAAATGCGGATCACCGAACGCATCCGGCGCATGGACGCGAACACGTTGGAAAATCAGATGACCATCGCCGACCCGGTGGCGTTCACCAAACCGTGGACGTTTACCAAACACTATACGCTGATGAAAAAAGGCACGTGGGTGTCGGAACCCGAAAAATGCGGCGGGCCGGAGGATCGCAATCCGATTGTCAATGGACGCGTAATTTCGGTGATGCCGGGCGTGAAGTAGGGTTATTTGCCACTCTAATCACTTTTCGGCATTCTATATTTGGCTCGTAATACAAATTGGTATAGGACGAGACGCAGAATAAGCGTCAAGCCGGAGGCTCCACTAATGAAAAGGGCCGAAGACTTGAGCACATACGCCCAACTGGTATCAACCGCATTAGGTACTCAGCCGGCTGCGCTTTCAGCAAGGAGACTTCACACAAGCCCGGCGCGAAGGTGAGCTCGCGCTGACGCTTTCCGCCAACAGCAAACCAGCGCTGCATCAGCAGATTGTGGCCTTTACGCAAATACTGGCTGGCCGCTAGTCGCGATCGAACAGGCTTCATCAGATGAACGCTGCGCTTCATGGTAGGCTGCTTCTATCCGGCTTGTGCCGGTGATTTTAGGAGGTTGACATCATGGCGGACAATTCCGGAGACAAGCCCGCAAGCGCCGGGCCGGCCCCAGTCAGCGCGGTGGTCGCGGTGGTGAAAGATATTTTCGCGCTGCTGCGGGATTTCACCTTGTTTGGCGCCGCCGTATTGTTGATGTTGTTTCCCACCACCTTCAATTCCGTGCTCACCAACGCCGGCTTTGAGGAAGGCACATTTGCCGGACTGAAATGGAAGCGGCAACTGGTGGAATCCGATACCAAAATCCAGGTGGCGCAGGATACGATTACATCACTGCAGGCGCGGAACACGGATCTGCTGAAAGCCTTGACGGACGCGAAGCCGGGTACCATCAATGTTCAACAGAAAAGTGAACTGACGCGGCTGGAAACCGAGAGCAAAAACGCGGACGAAAACGTGAATCAGGTACAAGCCTCCCTGAACCAAACCTTGGCCAACAACGATCCGCTGGTTGAGAAAGTCAGGACAGCGGTACAGGTGGAAACTTTGCCGTCGTCGGCCTATTGCTATCAGGAGGATCGCATCAAGCCCGGCCGGCAAAGGTTTTCCATCCATTGCCACAATTCACAATCTAACTGCGAAACGGCGCGCGGGCCGAATCCGCGATACAAACAATCGGTGTGCGCGAAGATGACGGACTTGAACCAGATTGCCTGGAAACCACGCCACCCGGGGTTCATGGGCTCCTGGTTTGAATTTCAGAAGGAATCGTTCGAAACGCCCTTTCCGCAGGTTCCAAAGTGAGTTGCAAAATGAGTCGCGAAATGAGTGGTCCAGTTTAACTTCGGCGCCCGGTTCGCGAATCCACCAGCCACAGGCAGCCAATGCCCACGGCGTATGCCAGTAAGTCGAGGAAACTGAATTCCGTTCCCAATAGCCGGGCCGCGATGCGGATGAGGAGATTTGGACTGGCCGACATGTGCAGAGGAATCAGGGTGAGTTGAAAGAACTCCAGCACAGTCATGATGGCCATGGCCGCGATCGCCACCCGGCGTGCTGGCGCCACCGGCCAACACAAACGCAGGATGACGTAAAACATCACGGCGTAAAGCGCATCGCCGAGGTACTTGTCGAAAACGATCCAACCGGTGTGAATCGTCCGCGAGATAATTCCCAGTGCGATGATCCCCGCCAGGAAAAGAAGCCAAAAGCGTCGTGTTGTCATGTCGGGTTCTCAGAAGTCTCCATCATGGCAGGGAGCGTGCACCTATTGCTAACCGAGGAGGGTGGTTTTTATGACGACTTTGACACCGTATGTGATTGTCTGCGTGACACTTGCGGCGGCTACGCTAGGTTTAGCGCTGTACCGGAAGCTGATCTCGGCTGCGGAAAAAGACATAATTTACCTGGGCCAAGGTGAGGAAAGAAACATCCCGCAGCAAAGCGCATTAGCAGCACGGCTAGCTATGATCGACAAGTGGGGCAAAGTGCTAACCATCGTAACCGTGGGGCTGGGGGCAGTGCTGGCCGCCATCTACCTGTATAAGGCTTGGGTCGAGTCCGGGACCACGTTGCGTTTCGGGTAACTCTCGAGCGATTGAACAATTACGGCCTGCGGAAGCCGCGGGTGGGTCCGCTTGCGTGCGGGTTCCCAGGCGTATTTGTTCCCATGCCCACAGCTGTTACCCACAGCTGTAACCCACAGCTGTTACCCGCAGCTGTTACCCACAAAAGAAGCCGTTTGAGATCGCTCCCGCTACCCCCGAAAATCCTGCCCGGCAGTCAGATTTTCCCGGAACATCTTCCTCAGGAACCTGAGGATAATCCTAGGCGGACAGCCTTAGCAGAGGTTGCCTGAACGTGAGCAGGTGTTGCGGCACAAACCCCGTCTGCGACCAGTAGGATTCGGGGGACAGGCGAACTTCCAGTAGGAATCCCAAGCCGGACTGGGTGGTGCAGGATTTGACGACGCCCTTTAAAATGTGCGACTTGGAGGCGATTTCCACGCGGCTGCCGGCGCACAAGGCAGCTTCGGCCAACACCAAAGCGCTGCGTTCGGCGATCTCTTCCAGGTTTCCTGGGACGGATTCTCTGCTCCCCGCCTTCTGTCCATCGTTGGTTCGGACCACTGATACGAGCTCCGAGCACCAGTTGCGTTCTAAGAAAGTTTGCTTAGCCATGCCATCAGGAAAGCACGTAGGCTTCCACAATCACCCGAGACTAGACCCTAAGCCCAAGATTCTTACCGAGCTGTCGTAATTTGGATTTGGCGGGCTTCGGCGCCTGGTGTTAGTCCTGCTGTTAGTCCTGCTGTTAGTCCTGGTGTTAGTCCTGGTGTTAGATGGGACACTCACGACCGTCCCCAATATTTCGCGATACAAGATTGCGCGGCTTCTGACCCTATTCGGTCATCAGGGCAACGCGTTCTAAACCCACACCCTTGGCAATGTCAATCACTTGCGCGATGTTCTGGAAGTCCAGCGTTTTGGCGCCGCGGACGAAGATGACGTGATGGGTTGCGTTCTGGAACAGCTTGCGCAGACGGGAGTCCAACACATCCAGTGCCACCGGTGCTTCCTGATTCAATTGTACGGTTTGATCGGCGAAGACAGTCAGCACCACCTGGTCGGGCGCTGTTTCCTGAACCCGCTGCGGTTGGTCGGGCGGCTGTGGCACTTGCGCCTTCAGGCCCTTGGGCAGTTTGGGCAGAATAAGCATAAAGATGATGATCAGCACCAATAGCACGTCGATCAGCGGCGTCACATTCATTTGCGGCGCGCGGTTGCCTCCACCTGTGCCAAGCGATATTGCCATGGGGTTTCCTCCGGAAACGTTTTGCGGTACAAACCCAATAGACACCGCGGCCGGGCGGCAAGTTCCCGGTTTTGTGGTCTAAATGTAATTTAGATTTTGTCGAAACTAGATCGCCTCGTGCCGCATCCCATAGCCATGGCAATAAACTTTGGATTAACCGACATTGGCTTAACAGACGGGGATCGCGCTGGTGCAATCGGCCTTTTGAAGCCGCTTCTGGCGGATGAGTACGTGCTCTACACCAAAACCCGCAATTTTCATTGGAACGTCAGCGGACCGCATTTTCACGACTTGCACAAATTCTTTGAGTCGCAGTACGAAGACTTGGATGAAAAGATTGACGAGATCGCCGAATTCATCCGCGCGCTGGGCGATCAATCGCCTGGATCGTTGGCTCAGTTCTTGGCCTCGACGAGACTGAAAGAGGTAAGTTCGGAACCGATCACGGCGCCTGCGATGGTGAAAGGCCTGTTGGCGGATCACCAAACCATCATTCGCCAACTGCGCGCGGATCTGGCGGCGGCCGGCGATCAGTTTCACGCGGCAGACGTTGCGGATTTTCTCACAGGCCTGCTGGAAGATCACCAGAAGATGGCGTGGATGTTGCGAAGTTGCGCGGAGTAATGCCGTTCTAATTCCCCCGCACCATCATTGCCTTCACCACCACCGCGGTTCTATTCGGCCGCAGCGTAGTCGTAGCGATTTGTTCCTTCGCTGGATCGTGCAGGTCCTGAAGGGCCTTGATTTCGCCTTCCAGTTGGGCGTTCAAATCGTTCCATTGTTGCTGCACGGCTTCCACCGTTTCGTCCGCGCGGCCCACGTCTTGCGATTCGCCGTAAGCGCGTGTGGCCGCGCGGCCGGCCGTCACAATTTTCGTCGGCGATACGTTGTGGCTCTTGCTTAAAAAAGCGCCCAGGATGGAGCTGCCGATTTGCAGTATGGTGGTGATCTTTGCTGAAGTCGACTGCTCCTGCTGCTTCTGTTTCATGTCTTGCGCGCGGCGCAATCGATCTTGCAACGCCGTCACTTTAGGCGCGTATTTATTGCGTAGGTCCGCTACCTGGCGGTCGCGTTCTTCGCGCAAAGGGCCATCGATGCGCGACCGGAAATCGCGTAAACTCTCGCCGGCGTTGGAGCACATCTCTAAGGTGTCGCACCGGTAGACCTCCAGCGTTTGCGTGTTGGCCAGCCAATTGGTGAAATCGCGCTGCCAACTCTTCAGCACCGTAGGCGCGGGCGGATCGCCTGATAGCGCTTCGTCGGGCGCTAGCGAAGCGTGATCCCAATCCGGATTGTTGGTTTTGCCATCCAAAGGCGCGGCGATCACTACTGTTGTTTGCTGATCGATCTTGTTTTTTGTGTCGGTAAAGCGCAGTGCCGCGGAGCCAACAACCGTCTTGTCCACGCTGGCAGAAACCGCGGGCGGTTTTTGCGTTGGTGTCGATGCCGGACCCTTCACCGGATCCATCAAAACTTTTATCTGTTCTCGCGTCAACGGCCCGCGCAGGTACGACATGCTCCAACGCGACTCAAACAGCACCGGGCCGCTGGAGTGAACATTGTTCATCAAAAAAACGCGTTGGCCCAGGCCGGAAAGGGTCGTGTCCATCGTCGTTCTATTGAAAGACGCTCGATCAAACGAAGAGTTCGCCGCCGCGCCCTCCAGTCCGTCCAGCAAACGCTGCTTATCGCGATCCGTTTGTAGACGGCCGATGAACCATGTGCCCGTGTTCGCCAGGCCCTTGTAGTCCAGATCGACAGGGTTTTGCGACGCCAGCACGATGCCAACACCGAACGCGCGCGCTTGTTTCAGCAGAGTCAGCAGCGGCGTTTTCGACGGCGGATTTGCCACCGGCGGAAAGTAGCCGAAAATTTCGTCCATGTAAAGCAGCGCACGCAGGCTGGTGGTGCCTGGCTGCTGGCGCATCCAGCCGATCATTTGGTTTAACAGCAGCGAGACGAAAAACATTCTTTCTGCGTCGGAGAGATGTGCGATGGAGAAAATGGTCACGCGCGGTTTGCCTTGCGGAGTGTGCAGAAAGCTGGCGATATCAAGCGGTGCGCCGTCAGTCCACGCGGCGAAACTGGGCGACGCCAAAAGATTATTGATGGCGATGGCCAGTTTGAAGCGCTCCTTCGCCGGGTAAAAAACTTCCAGTTCCAGCGCACCCACGCGCGCAAACGGCGGGTTTTGCACCCGCTGCACCAGTGTGGCCAAGTCGAGATTTTGCCCCTGCCGCCAGGCGTTATCAAAAAGATTCGATAGCAGAATATGTTCGCGGCTTTGCACCGGATCGGCGTCAATACCCAGCAGGCCTAGCAAAGACGTTGCCGTGCCTTGCACGCGTTCACCAAACAACTCGGCATCATTTACTAAGGCCGCCGGCGGCGCATCGAAAGACTTCAGGATCGAAACGGGCAAACCTGCGCTGGAGCCCGGCGTGTAGATCGCGAAGTCCGCCGCCGCGCGGAGTCGAGCGATGCGTTCGCCGCCTTGGCCCCATTTGGCCAAGCCGCTGCGCCATAGATCGGCTTGTTGCGCCGCGTAGTCGTCGACAGAGAGATTTTTCCGCGCGGCATCGTCGGCGTTCACCCAGGGAGCAAAGTCTTTCGCCGCCAGATCGGGAAACGTCAGCAGTAGATTCGCCAGGTCGCCCTTGGGGTCAATCAAAATGGACGGGATGCCATCGAGCGCTGCTTCCTCAATCAGGTCGATGCACAAACCAGTTTTACCGCTGCCGGTCATGCCGACGCAAACAGCGTGAGTGACCAGATCCTTGGCGTCGTACAAAAGCGGAGTGCCGGTCGATTTACTTTGTGCCGCATCGTAGTTGCGTCCGAGGTAGAAAATGCCAAGACCTTCGATCGTTGGGTTGGTGGACATAACCTGTTCAGGATCGCATGAAGGGCCCGACTCGGCGCCGACGACACTGGCGGCGATCCGGCGATCTACTTTCGTATTGTTCTGACGGATACCGCTAGCCGCAGAGAGAATTTGGCGACCGTAAGTCAACGCATTCGCGCCCTTGTCTTCGACGAACTGCATCCGCAGGAAAATTGGGGCTTGTATCCGTACTTCAGCTTTCGGAGCCAGTCTGAATATTTAGCTCTCAACCATCCCGCGTGGGCGTGAGTATGGCCTACCATGACGACCTGTTGAGGCAGGCGCTTGATCTGGTGACGAAGAGTCCAACCAATCCCCAACAAGTCGCCCAAGACTACCTCGTCTCCCTCCTCATCAAAACCGCGACTAAGCAAAAAAAGGCGGCCGCTCCTCCGACAGAGGCGGCCGCTGAGTGTTTGGGGAAAACTGTTGTTGGAAACGTGACTCTACTGTCCGAAATAACCTGCAGCCAGCTCCGGTTTCTGCTGCACGGCTTGTTTCCAGTAGTCGCGCGCTTCTTCCGGTTTGCCTTGCGCCTTGAACGCATGGCCCAGGTTCAGCAACGCTTCCGGGAAGTTCGGACGCTCGGTCAACGCTTCCTGATACAGGCGAATAGCGTCTTCCACCTGGCCCGATTTCTGCAGCAGCAGGCCGGTGTTATAGAACAATTCGGGAGTGCGTTCGCCCGCTTCGATCAAGCGCGCTTGCAGGTCCAACGCTTTGTCCAAGTCTTCGCGTTCCACCGCAATGGCAGCCAGGCCGCGCAATGCCGCGATGGATTTTCCATCCAAAGCTACAGCCGCTTCAAACGCCTTGCCGGCGCTATCGCGGTCACCCAGATTCCAATAGGAAAGTCCCAGGTTCAATTGCGCCTCCGGCCATTCCGCCCGCTTTTGCACGCAGGCTTGGAAGGCTTCGGCGGCGCCACGGTAGTCGTTCTTCTCCAGACGAATATAGCCCAGGCGGAACCAGGCGTCTTCCCAATCCGGATTGCGCGACAGTACTTTCGAATAGATGCTTTCGGCTTCGTTCTTTTCGCCCTGTTGTTCCAGCACGCCCGCCAGGTTAAACAGGACATCGTTCTGATCCGGGGCGATTTTCAGCGATTGTTCGTAGGCTTCGCGCGCACCGGTCAGATCGTTGCTCTGCTGTTTGACGATGCCCAGATTCACGAAAGCCTGCTTGGCGTCCGGACGAACCCGCACCGCTTGGGTATAGGCAGCGGCGGCTTCGGCCAGCTTATTGCTCTTCTGCTCGGCCACGCCCAGGTTGAACCAGCGCTCGAAATGATCGGGCGTCATCTCCACCAGTTTGCTGCACAGCCGCGCGGCGGCTTCGTAATCGGAAGCGTGAAAGGCGCAACTGGCCAGGCCTTCCAGCGCCGCTTGCGAATGCGGACGCAGGGTTAGCAATTGTTCGGAGTATTTCTGGATCATGCCGTGATCCTTGCGTGCCATGCCCACCGTGATCAGGTTGACCAGGCATTCCTCCGACTGCGGATTCTTGGCCAGCAACTGCTGATACAACGTGGTGGCCTCTTCCGGCTTCCACAGCAATTGCAGGCTAACGGCTTTGCCGAACAATGCCGTCTCATGGCCGGGCAGGCGAGCCAGCACTTTGTCGAAACAGGCAACCGCCGGTTCAGGCTTCTCCTGATGGAGCAGGCAAATTCCCAAACCGAGTTGTGCTTCCACGCGTTGCGGCTCCGCTTCAATGGCCCGCTGGAACGCCTCCGTCGCTTCGCCCCAGCGGCCCAATTTCTCGTAACAGACGCCCAGGTTGAAATTCGCGGCCTTGTGGCGCGGCGACAGCGTCAACAATTTTTCGTAGCTGCGAACCGCATCTTCATGCTGTTCCAGTTCAAACTGCAGGTGGCCTTTGGCGGAATAGATCTCCGCGCTTTCCTCTCCCGCTTCAATGGCGCCGTTGAGCTCCTTCAGCGCCTCGCGATGTTTTCCTTCCAAGTGCAAGGCCACCGAGCGCGCCAGGGCGGGCGAAACCTGCTTGCCCCCGCTCTCGGTCCGGGACTTCGCGTCCGCAGCCTGATTGCTCACAGTGCTCATGATTTACCAAACTCCCCTTCTTGCTTGCCTTCTCGCTTAGATGTCCCTAACCAAACCCACGCGCCGTCTCACTGCGCTGAGCTGTACGGTGCCAGCAACGCGCATAAGCGCCCCAGCGTGTCGTACTGATGGGTAACGTGCACCCAGCGCAAACGGCTCTCCTCGCCGGGCGAGGAGAAGAAGCCGATGCCTCCTCGCTTCAGCCGCGGTTCAGACCATGTATCGACAACTTTGCCCTGCAGCGTTAGGAGAAAAGTGTCGTCATGGATATTCATGCCGACGCGGTACATGATATCTGCACGGGTAGGATTGGGAAGTTCAATTTGTACCGCCTTTTGCGGCTTGCCGTTAATCACCGCGTATCGCCGGATTGCCAGCACGGGCAGCGGTTCTGCCCTTAGAATCAATAACTTAACGGCGTAATAATTGTCGAAATCCTGAGCCCGAACCATCCAACTGACGGCCTTCTTGTCGATCAGGCCCAAAAACTCCATGTCATAGTCGCGCAAGGAAACCGAGGGACGCAGCAGCGCCATCGTCCCCGGCCGGACAAAGCCATTGGAATCAAAGGACCAGCCAGCAGCAAGCTCGCCCCGGCTTTGCCACGCGTCCATACTGCCACGGAAATCGTCGTTCAATTCCACCCCGGCGCGTTCCGCCAGGCTCTCTTGAAACACGGCGAAATGTTCCCGCAGATTGGCCGAAAGGCTCTGGTCAGCGGATTTGCTCACTGCCGGCGTGCCGACAGCGAAGTCAACGTCGGTCACCACGGCGTTGGCGTTACTTTTGGCCGCCACAAAACGGGGGGAGCCCGAAGCTGAGGGAGATGAAACCGATGTTGATGCCTCCATCGCCGCTGCTTCGACGGGTGTTGCTTTGGGCGGCTTGGCGTGCGCGGCCGTGCTTCGCGTGCTGAAAGAAATTTTGGGCAAGCCGGGATGAAACACCAGCGCCAGCAGCACCGGAATGGCTACCGCCAATAGCTTGAATTCGCGTGGCGCATGCTGCCAGAAATCACTGGCTGCGGCCCAGGCGTGCTTGCCGCCGGCCTTATCCGGAGTCCCACCGCTCCAAAAGGTGAACGCATTTTGCAGCCGGCCTTTGTCGCCAGCAGTGATATCATTTCCGCGCGATACCGGGTGAAGTTTGGACGCCGGCAGCAGGGGCGCAACGGCGGTAAATTCAGCGGCAATCTTCGCACGCGTGACCTTCGCCTGATTTGCTGAATCCTCTGCCGTAAAGCTGACGTGAAAGCGCTGCAAACCACTTTCTATGGGAAGTCCCGCCAAGTCTGCCGCTCGGCCGAAGGAATCCGGCTGAGGCAGACGCGGCAGCGCCAAGGATTGCGGTGACCCGTTTGCCGGCGAGACAGGCAGCGGAGCCGCGCCAACCGGGCGTGAAACAAAAGGCCCTTTCGCGGCGCTCCTGGCCAGACTGCTTGGGCTATTCGTCTCGGGGCTTGCCGAAATCAGATATTTTGAGGGGCTGGACAGCACCAATGCCATGTCGCCAGGGCCTGTCTGCGCTGCCCCAGGCATGCCGGAAAACACGTTGGAAAACACGTTGGAAAACGCGTTGGAAAACACGTTGGAAAACAACGGCATCACGATGGACCAATCCGGAAAGGAGGCATCGACGTCCGCAGCTAGTAGCGCGTAGGCATCGGCGGGGAGCGAAGGTTCGACGATATAATCCGCCAGCGGCGAAGCTGCGTCTTTTGCGCTTACTTCCGCTGAGTTGGCCGCCTGGGCCGCAAGTCCGGCACCCACGGAAGCGACGGTGAGCTCCGCCAGCGCCTGCGGTACAGCCAGTTCGTAACCGGTGCTTTCAAAGGGTTCCAGCAGCGGCTTCAGCGCCATGCACGCCTGACTCTCGCAGGCGTCCAGCGCTTCCACGAAGTAGGGGCCTAATTCGCATTCGGCCAGGTCATATTCGTGCTCGGCCAGTTCGAGTTTGGCCTGCGAGCTGGCCTGGCCCAAGAGAGCCAGTTGCGCGGGGACATCGTTGCTCCCTTCGCTGGTGCAGGTTTCGAAGTCCGTTGGCTGATCGTAAGTCTCGCTGCCGATTTGCGCCACGGCGATGGCAGATTCCAATGATGAAGCCTGGTTCAAAACGGCCGGCCCGGCGTTCACCACACCTGAGTTCGCCGCAGGACTGAATGCAAACGGGCGCGCGGCCAACGATGACGAATCCACCGCTGCCTGTCCGGTCGTTGCAAGTCCGGTCGTTGCAAGTCCGGAAGTCTCCCGCGCCAGCCACTCATAGTGAAGCGATTGCGGTGATCGCGCCGGGTAAGCCGACCCCGCTGGATATTCGTGCGCCATTCGGCGGTCGTCATGATCGACATCCACCGGTTCCAGGCCCAAGTGTTCCAGGCCCACCTGGCTCGCCAGGGCAGTCAGCCCGCTGAGGCCGCTGTTGTGATTGTGCGCTGCGATTTCCGGACGCGTTTCAGAGGCTTCTAGCGCCCGCAGTTCCGCGGCCAGTTGCGCATCCAGCTCGTGCGGATTGAGTTGGGCGTGATGCGCGCTCAATCGTTCCAGAGCCAATTGGTCCTGTTCAATCCGGAAGCTGCGCTGATGCGCATCGGAACAGAACTGCTCGTCCAGAACCTTGCGATGCAGCGCAAGTTTTGCGCCGCAATACAAACACCGGGCGTCATCAGACCATGACATCGATTTAATAGTACGGCCCTACTCAGACTTATACTACGCGGCGAAAACCTTAGAATGGCCGTGGGGAATGGCTAACTTAGTACGGGAGGGCCTGGGGCCAGCCCGGATAAGGAATGCAGAGACCATGAAACACTTTACCCACGAATGGATCTTCGAAGCCTTCGCCGCTCACCCAACCTTCTTCACGAAACGCATGTTCGGCGGCCTGGCGGTCTACCTGTTCGAGCGCCAGATGCTTCTCCTTGTCGAGCCCACCCAATCGGGCCGCTGGAACTGGCATGGGGTTCTGGTCTGCACCGGACACCAGCATCACGCTTCTATTCAAGCGGATTTCCCTGCGCTCAAGCCGCATGCGACGCTGAGAAAGTGGCTCTTCATTGATTCGGCTGACCCCAATTTTGAATCCATCATGGACACCGTGGCCAAATGTATCGCCAACAATGACCCGCGCTTTGGCATTCTGCCCAGGAGCCTGCAACCGCGGCGGCCGCGAACGGTGACATAATAAAAAGGTGGACAGCAACAAAATATTAGCCCCAGATCCGAGCTTTCACCTCAGCCAACCGCCGGAGCTGTTTGCCCGCATCGACGATGAAGTGGTGCCGGACGAGTTTGGCGAATCCATCGTCTTAACCACCATCGGCAGCGTGGTGAACTGGGGCCGCAAGAACGCCATCTGGCCGATGAGTTTTGGCCTGGCTTGTTGCGCCATCGAGATGATGTCGATGATCGGTTCGCGCTTCGATATTTCGCGCTTCGGCGCCGAAGTCATGCGCGGATCGCCGCGCCAATCCGATCTGATGATCATCGCTGGCCGCGTCTCCAACAAGATGGCGCCGGTCATCCGCCGCCTGTACGAGCAAATGCCGGAACCCAAGTGGGTCATCTCCATGGGAGCCTGCGCAACATCTACCGGCGTGTTTTCCAACTATGCCCTGGTGCCGGTGAATCAGGTGATCCCCGTGGACGTCTACGTTCCCGGCTGCCCACCCCGCCCGGAACAGTTGATCTACGCCATCACGATGCTGCAGAAAAAAATTGAGCAGGATACGCACGTGGTGGCGAAGCTCTTAAACATCGATTAGGATTCTCACCCTTTCTCAAATTCTGACTCTTATCTGCCTGAATTGATCCGATAACTTCTTCAGAGGAGGTCGCCTACATGGGTAGCGCGGGCAGGCATATGGATGTTTCTGCAATCAGCAATCTGGCGGCGTCGGCCGCAATATCCAAGAAGAGTGTCATTCCCGTCCAGCCGGTAACCCTGGACCAAAGGGTGCAAATCCAGGCGGTGAAAGCCGCCGTGCAGACCGTGAACGAAAGCGGACAGTTGGACCCCGCGAACCAAATGTCCATCTTCGTCGACCGGAAAACCAATCAGGTCGTGGTGCGCGTGACCAACAAGCAAACCGGCAAGGTGGTGCTGCGAATTCCTAATGAACAAGTGCTGCAAATGGCCGAAGAGTTTCACAGAGGGTGAGCGCTGCGTTAGCCAGGTCATCAAATCATGCCGGATCAAGAACAGTTCACAGCCAATCCGTATCAGAACAGCCCGCCATCTATTACCCAGCCGAGTACCCAGCCGAGTACCCAGCCGGGCAACGCCCATAGCCAGTACCTGGAAGCGGAAGTGCTTAGCGCGGACCCGGTTCAGCTCATCAGCTTGCTGTATCGCGGCGCGCTCGAGGCAGTAACCGCCGCGCGCGCACACTTACAAGAACGCGACATTCGCCGGCGCACTCGCCGCATTAATCAGGCTTACGAAATTTTGTTTGAACTGATCCAGTCCCTGGATCATACCCTGGAGAAAAACGCCGGAGGTGAAATCAGCCAAAATCTGGCGCGCTTGTACGCCTACATGCAGACAAGGCTGCTGGAAGCGAACTCTCAACAAATCGAAGCGCCATTGACTGAAGTGGAAAACTTGCTCACTACTTTGGCGGAAGCGTGGAAGGCCGTTCCGGCTATCTCCCCCGTCACTGATTCACCGGCCATCTCCGCCGACGCCGCCGCCGCCGAATACGTTCCGATGAGCTGCACTTACTAAGAATTTGACCCTACCCGCCCGGCTTGGACAAGGACAACTAACGAATTAATTCCACCGGACAACTAACGTGCTCACAACACACCCCTGTCAATGCCCTGTCAACGCCCTTGACATTCACCCTGCAGGTTGATAGAGTCCCTCTCCAGAATTTAGATACTTCGTCTGGGGATGGGGTATGCACTCTTGTTTAAATTGTTTCACTAAAAATTAGGGGGATTTGTGAAGGCCAATCAAAATTCATTTTCGTGGTGTGTGCTTACGGTCTGCTTAGTCCTAAGCGTGACGCCGTTGTTTAGCCAGTCCGCGAGTACCGGCTCGCTGACCGGAGCCGTCTCCGATCAAACCGGGGCCGTTGTGCCCAACGCCACCGTTACGGCAACCAACACAGCAACCAATCAAACCCGCACCGTAACCACCGCAGCCGACGGCAGCTATCGCATCCCTCTGCTGGAGCCGGGCACTTACCGGATTCGTTTCGCAGCGCAAGGCTTTAAGACTTCCGATGTCAACGGCGTCACGCTGGTGGTGACCGAAACCACCACGGTCTCGCGAGCCATGGAAGTGGGCGCGCAGACGGAACAGGTAACCGTCGAGGCCAATGTCGAAACCGTGCAAACCGCAACCTCGACGCTCGGTACCACCGTCACCGGCAACACCCTTACGGCGTTGCCGCTCTCCACCAGAAACTTCACGCAAGTCTTGGGCATGTCTACGGGCGTCGCGGTGGACGTGGCGAATGGCTCCGCGTTTGGACGCGGGTCGCAGAACATGAGCGTCAATGGCGCCGACCCCAGCAAGAACAATTTCCAGATGGATGGCGTATCCATCAACAATGCCGCGGGCGGCAACAGCGCTGGTGACGCGGGCTTATACACCGGCATCGCCATTCCGAATCCGGACGCGCTGCAGGAATTCAAGATCCAAACCTCCACCTACGATGCCAGTTTCGGCCGTAATCCCGGCGCGAACGTCAACGTGGTGACCAAGTCGGGCACCAATCAGTTACATGGAACGGTGTGGGAGTATTTTCGCAATGAAGCGTTAAACGCGAATGACTTCTTTTATAACCGCGATAGCAAACTTAGCCAGACGCAGAAACAGGTTCTAAAACAGAACCAATTCGGTTTCACTTTGGGCGGCCCCATTAAAAAAGACAAGCTCTTCGCCTTCGGCAGTTATCAGGGTACCCGGCAACGCAACGGTTTGGCCACACTAGGCTTTACCAATGCGACGCTGTATCCGCTTCCCGGTGGCGATCGCGGAAGCACGAGTCTGGCCGGCTTGGACGATGCCAATGCGGCCGCATTCCGTAAGAATTTGGCGAACGGTATGTGTATCGGCGGCAGCGGCCCTGGCTTTGCCACGCGGGCCGGCACCGTACCCATTGCTTGCACTGGCAGCAACATCAACGACGTTGCGATGCGCATCCTTCAGGTGAAACTGCCGGACGGAAGCTACTATGTTCCCGGCTCGGGTACCAGCGGCACGGCCCAACGGTTCTTCAGCATTCCCGGGCAATACAGCGAAAATCAATACCTTGCCAACGTAGATTATCTGGCGTCGGCGAAACACACGCTGCAGATGAAGTATATGTTCTCCGGCAACCCGTTCGTTTACCAACTGAGCGGCGTCAATGGACTGCTACCTGGAGATACCACCACCGACAAACGTTCGAACACCTCCGCGGTGCTCCGCTTGACTTCCATTCTCAGCGCCACGGTTGTGAACCAGGCGCGCGGATCGTTCCAACGGGTGATTCAGGACGGTTCTGATGTCGCGCCGTACACGGCTCAGCAGATTGGACTGAAACCGCTGATCAGTGCCACCTGCTGCAACGGCACCACGAACGGGACCTACACCCAGCCCCCGCCCATCCAGATTACGGGCGCTTTTATTATCGGCGGCACCGGGAACCCCGCGTTTGCTCCTTCGAACCAAACTCAGTGGGCCGACCAACTTTCCTGGACCAAGGGTTCGCACACCTTCCGTGCGGGCTTCGAATACGAGAATGTGCGCTATCCGCTGGTATATGGAGGCCTGGGCCGCGGCCGCCTGGTGATGGCATCCTTTGCGGATTTTTTGATTGGCAGAGCCAGTTGCCCACCTACCAGCACCACCTGTAATGTTGCCAATCCCGGCAACACCACGGGCAGCACCTCGGTGAGTAGTTTTACGACCTGCATTTTCTGCGTGCGAAGCAGCGTGAATGGCATTATTCACAACTACAACCTGCACAACCTGAACGCGTTCTTCCAGGACGATTGGAAAGTGAACAGCCACCTGACGCTAAACATGGGCGTGCGTTGGGAATATGACGGCGTGCTGCGCGATAAATACGGCAACCTGACCAATTGGTGGCAGAGTGATGTTGCCTCCGTTTCGCCTGGTAACGTTCCTAGCGCGCTATCGGTACTGGATGCGATTGCCACTCTGGGTAACAATCCCAACGCTTTCAAGGGCTATGTGTTGCCGAGCAATTACGACTCGCGCCCCATTAATCAGGGCGGCCACGGGCCAATTCCGCCTGGCGTTCGCCAAGTTGAAGGTGAATTTGCCTCCACCAATCGCGTCCCGCTCAGCAACTTCGGCCCGCGCATTGGTTTTGCCTGGACGCCAACTGGCAACAATCGTTTGGTTGTGCGCGGCGGCGCGGGAATCTTCTTTGACCGCCTGGGCATCAATAACATGGTTCACGCCGTGCAGGAGGGCCGACCCTATGCCGATACCACCAGTATTCAGCCGGACATCGCAAGCTTAGCCAGTCCCTATCAGGACCGGCCATTGCAACTGTTGCCGCGTTGGTTCAATTTCAGTACCCTAAGCGGATCCGGCTTCAACTCTCCGTTCTACGATCGCCTGGAAACGCCACTGGTGCGCCAGTATAACCTGGGCATTCAGTACGAGTTCCTTCCCACGTATGTACTGGAAGTGGCCTACGTCGGTTCCAGTGGAATTAACATTGGCGACTACAACCACATCATTAACACCGCCAGCGTGGTTTGCAGCGCCTTGATTACATCGAACTGCGTCAACGGCTCAGTGAATGGACTGAGTACCAATACCGCAGCCAATGCCCAAGGGCGGGTACCCTATCTCGGTTTCTTCGCCTACGGGTTTGAACAAAACGCCTTCGACGGCATTTACAACTACAACAGCCTGCAGACCACCGTGCGCAAGAACTTTACAAAGGGTCTGGGCTTCCAGGCGTCTTACACTTGGAGCAAAAATCTCTCCACGGTCGGTTTCGTAGGAGCCAACCTCAACGATCCTACGAACCTGGGGCAGCAGTACGGCCAGACGCCGTATAGCCGTCCTCACCGCTTGGTGCTCAGCTATCAATATCAATTACCGTACCAGCAAGGTAAAAGCATGTTGAGCAAGGTTGCGGGTGGTTGGAGTGCTTCGGGACTTACGTCCATCCAGGCGGGGAATCCGCTCACCATTTTCGATGCGCGCGGTGGGGCGGTTTACGGTTTGCCGCATAGCAACGCAATCGAAGATAACGTGACCCGGGCGCAACTCGCCGGTAGCATCACCTTCGCTGATCTGGCAAGTGCCGGCGATGTGAAATCGCGCTTAGGCGGCGCCAGTGGCCCAACCGGCTTCTTTAATAAGGCGGCATTCATCGCTCCACCTGCCTTGGGCACCGACGGGTCGCTCGGTTTCGGCAACGCCGGTGTCGGCATCATTCGGGGGCCGCACCAATTGAACTTTGACTTCAGCGCCAAGAAAAACGTCAGGCTCAGCGAATCAAAGAATGTGACGCTCAGCGCTGATTTCTTCAACCTCTTCAATCACGCTCAGTTCGCCATGCCTTCGACGGCGGTGAACTCCGGCCAGACGCAATCCAGTTCGATCCTGTTCGGCCAGATTCTGGCAACCTCGGTGAACCCGCGCATTATTCAGTTTTCTTTGCGTTTTCAATTCTGACCGGACCCGCAAACTGGTCCGCAGCCGGCTTCTCCTAACACACGGGGAGAAGCCGGCTTTTTTATTTGGCGGCTATTTTCTGTTTGCCAAACTGGCGGGGCGCGGTGTCAATAAATTCCTGTTAATCATCGGAATACGTGTAAAACGGGCCTAAAACGGCAAGCCGGAGACCACGTTCCCATACCGAGGGTGCGGAAAATGCAGGCGTGGCGTCTGGCTGCGCCCCAGGCACCGCCAAACGGAAAATGTTCTAGAACGCGCTTTAGAACGAATCAACCACTTGGCGCAGATCGTCGTGTTTGTAAAAACGTACGAACGCGTCGTCTTTGCGCGGGTCCGGCAAGTCTTCGGTTTTTTGGCGGTGCTGCAGAGCCAGACGCAGATACTTCATGGTGTTCTCGCGATCATTGCGGCCTGCGTACACATGCGCCATCAGGTAGTAGAACAGGGGATCGGCGGCGTCCAGGGAGATGCCATACCGCAGGACGTCTTCCTGGGCGGTAAGTTTACCGGTAGCGCCATAGGCTTTGGACAGATTGATGACCAGCGTGTGGTTCAGCTTGGCGGCTTTCTGGTCCAGGTCAAAAGCTTTTCGATAGGGCACAATCGCATCGGCATACTTTTCAGCCGCCATAAACCGATCGCCTTCCTGCACATACTGCTGCTGCGTTTGGGCCCACAATGCCGCGGTGAAACCCAAACTCAGCAGAGACGTTTTCATGTTTACCCGCTGGTTAAATGATATGCAAATCGCGGCCCGTCATGTCCTTGGGTTGGGGCATGCCGAACAAACTGAGCAGGGTCGGCGCGACGTCCTGCAATGCGCCGCCAGAACGCAGCGGTTTGCGCGCTTCGTCGACAACGATGAAGGGCACCGGATTTGTCGTGTGATAAGTATGCGGACCGCCGGTGGCCGGGTCAATCATCATCTCGGCGTTTCCATGATCGGCAGTGATGATCCAGCGCCCGCCTTTGCGGCGCAGCGCGGCGTAAAGCTGTCCCAGGCAAGCATCCACGGCTTCCACCGCTTTTACCGTGGGCTCCATTTTGCCGGAGTGCCCCACCATGTCGGCGTTGGCGAAATTCATGATGATGATGTCAAAGCCACGTTTGTCGATGGCGTGGGTGACGATGTCGGTGATGCCCTGCGCGCTCATCTCTGGCTTCAGATCGTAGGTGGCCACTTTGGGGGACGCCACCATTTCGCGCTCTTCTCCCGGGAACGCTTTTTCTTTCCCGCCGTTGAAAAAGTAAGTCACATGCGCGTATTTTTCGGTTTCCGCCACGCGCAAATTCCGCCAATTAATTTCCGCCATCACGTTGGCCAGAATGTGATTGGGATGCTCCGGCGGCAATACCACGTTCGCCCTCAGTGTCCGGTCGTACTGGGTCATGGTGGTGAAGTGCAGGTTCAGCGGGCTCTCCGTCAGCACTTTACTCAACTCGCGTCCGCGGTCGGCGCGATAATTGAAAAAGAAGCAAACATCTCCTTCGCCAATCGCTCCCACCGGTTCATTGTGCTGATTGCGAATGACAACGGGTTCGACAAACTCATCGGTGACGCCGTGTTCGTAGGATCTTTTTATTGCCGAGATCGCGTCCGCGGCGGATTCCCCCACGCCGTCCACCATCGCCGTGCGCGCGCGTTCCACGCGGTCCCACCGCTGGTCGCGATCCATAGCATAGTAGCGGCCCATCACAGTCGCGATGCGGCCCACGCCAATCTCGTCGATTTCGCGCTGCAGTTGCTGCAGGTAATCCGCGCCCGTGTTCGGACCCGTATCGCGCCCGTCCATAAAACAATGGACGCATACGTCACTCACGCCTTCCTGCTTGGCCATCTTCAGCAGCGCATACAGGTGCGTATTCATGGAGTGCACGCCGCCATCGCTCAGCAGGCCCATCAGGTGCAGACGCTTTCCACGCGCGGCATGCATGGCCGCCAGCAGCGTAGGTTCGCGGAAGAAGTCGCCGGTACGGATCATATGATCAATCCGCGTAACATCCATGTGGATGATGCGCCCCGCGCCCATGTTCAAATGGCCCACTTCGCTGTTGCCCATCTGCCCCTCAGGCAGGCCCACAAAGGGTCCGGAGGTGTGAATCAGGGTGTTGGGAAAATCCCGCAGCAGGGAATCATACGTGGGCTTGCGCGCGGCCGCGATGGCGTTGCCCTTCACCGCGGGCGAGTAACCCCAGCCATCTAAAATTGTCAGAATTACCGGGCGGCCATTCAGTGGCAGATCGTGCGGACTCATTGCCGGAAGACTCATTGTCGAAAAGCCTTCCGTCCGGGGTAGCGCGCGGCGCTGCCCAACTCTTCTTCAATGCGCAGCAGTTGATTGTATTTCGCAATGCGATCGGTGCGGCTGGCCGAACCGGTTTTAATCTGCCCCGCGCTGGTGGCCACGGCGAGATCCGCAATAAATGTGTCTTCGGTCTCGCCCGAACGATGCGACGTCATCGACGTATAGCCCGCGTCGGCGGCCATCTTAATCGCCTCCAACGTTTCCGTGAGTGTGCCGATTTGATTCACCTTGATCAGGATTGAATTGGCAATGCCTTTCTCAATCCCCATGGCCAGGCGCTTTGTGTTGGTGACAAACAGATCATCGCCCACCAGTTGGATCTTTTTGCCTAGCGCTTCCGTCATCATTTTCCAACCGGCCCAATCGTCCTCCGCCATGCCGTCTTCAATGGAGATGATGGGATACTGCCGCACCCAACCTTCCCAAAATTGCACCATCTGTTCGCTGGTGCGTTCGCTTTTGTCTGATTTCTTGAAGACGTACTTCTTCTTCGCCGCGTCGTAGAATTCGCTGGCGGCGGGATCCAGCGCAATGCCAATTTGTTCGCCGGGCGTGTAGCCGGCTTGGGTGATGGCCTCCAGCACAACTTCCAGCGCTTCGTCGTTCGATTTCAGATTCGGGGCGAAGCCACCTTCGTCGCCGACAGAAGTCGAATAGCCGCGCTTTTTCAGCACACCTTTCAGCGTATGAAATACTTCCGCGCCCCAGCGCAACGCGTCCGAAAACTTCTCGGCGCCATAGGGGGCGATCATGAACTCCTGCGGATCCACACTGTTATCCGCATGCGCCCCGCCGTTCAAAATATTCATCATCGGCACGGGCAACAGGCACGCGTTCACGCCGCCCAAGTAACGATACAAGGGCAAGCCGTGCGATTGCGCCGCCGCCCGCGCCACCGCCATGGAAACCGCCAGCAACGCGTTTGCGCCCAGCCGTGCCTTGTTCGCGGTGCCGTCCAGCGCCATCATGTGATGGTCAATCATCGCTTGCTGATTGGCTTCCATGCCCATCAGCGACGGGCCAATCTCATGTGTGATGTTCTTCGCCGCTTGCAGCGTGCCTTTGCCCAGGTAACGGCCTTTGTCGCCGTCGCGCAGTTCCACCGCCTCATGCTCGCCGGTTGACGCGCCGGACGGAACAGCGGCCCGCCCCATGCTGCCGTCGGCCAAATGAACGTCGGCTTCCACGGTGGGGTTGCCGCGGCTGTCTAAAATCTCGCGGCCAACAATTGCAGTAATGATGGTTGCGGTACTCATGTCATTCATCATGTGATTTGCGGTTATCTGATTTGCGGTAATGTGATTTGCCGAATCTCCAGCTTAATCGGCGTGACCACCACATGGCAAGAAACCGGCGTCCTGGACTCAGGGCAGGGTTTGAGCGTACAACGGCCAGTTCTAAAGTTCCAGAAAAGATAAGAGCTATGAACCTTGCGACTTGGCGCGGGCCAGCGGCGCAGGGGCGGCGGCCACCGGCTTCTTGGCCGGCAAACCGCTCTTAAGCAGGTTGGCGTTGTCAGGGTTGGCTTTGTAAGGCCTCGCTTTGCCCGCCGGGCGTTGCTTTAGCAAGCGGCTGACGGCGCGCACCAAATGCGAAACCTCATGGGAGCTTTTCTGAATCACCGCGTCGGCACCGGTGGATTTCTCGTCCATTCCCAGTGCGTCGGTGTAGCCGGAAATCATGATGATGGCAATGTCCGGCGCCTGTTCCCGCAGATGACGGATCAGTTCCAATCCATCCATGCGCGGCATTTTGTAGTCCGTCACCACCAGGTGAAACGAGTTGTTGGTACAGCCGCTCTGAAAGGTTGCCAGCGCTTCCGCGCCACTGCTGGCGGTCTGGATGTGATATCCCAGTTCCTCCAGAACGCTTTTGCGGGCGGACAAACCATTTGCATTGTCATCCACCAACAGAATGCGCGCGGATGTCTCGAGTTTCTTGTTTACGCCGCCAGAATTTCGAATCGCCATGTGAGAAGAACATGGCGAAGTTAGCAGAGCTGTGACACTAGTGTCAATGAGTTTGTAACAATCTCAAAACGGAGGAGATTCAGTGCTTGACTTTTTTGACGAAACACTTCCGGGTGATTTCGTTTTAGGACTCCACGCCCAAAGTACTATGCCTCCAGTTTTTGCTTGACCAGTACTCACTTCTACGCCACTTTTTCTAACTCCACCTTCTCTAGTCCACTTCTTTTAGTCCACTTCTTCTACTCCACTTCTTCTACTCCACTTCGCGCGGCGCGGTGTAGCCTGGGCGGGCCACGATTTTGTACTTCACCGGCTTGCCTTTTTCATCGTTGATGCGCACTGCTTCGTTGGTGGCGGGGTCAACCAGTTCCACTTTGATGCGCCGCACCTTGCCGTCGTGCGCCTGATTCGACGGGCTATAGGTGAGCACGTAGTTACTGCGCAGTGCCTCGGCAATGGAGCGGAAAATGACGGGAAACTCTGACTCAAATCGGGGAAAGAAACTCTGGCCGCCGGTTTCAGTGGCAAACACGCGCATCTGATTATCGGCCTGCAGAAAATCCATCCGCGCAATGCTGCCCATGGCGCCGCTGGCGTCGGCCATTTCGCGCTGGGCCTGCAGTAAACCTACGGTGTAGACGGGCACGCCGGCTTCCTGCAAACCTTTTCGCGCCTTATCGAAGGTCAACTTACTGAAGGTATCCATGCCGGAGGAAATCAGCACAATCGCTTTGCGGCCTTCCAGGTCCTGCATGCGCCGCGCCGTATCCACCACCGCGTCGTAAAGATTGGATTCGGAAAAGCCAGGAATGCGGAGCCGCTGCAGAGCCTCGTTGGTCTGCGCCCGGTCGTTGGTGAAGTCACTCAAAATTTCGGTGCGCAAATCGTAGGCGATAATCGCCAGGTAGTCTTCCGGCTTCAAGGTCTGCACAAAACCATAAGTAGCCTGCAAGGTTTGGAACCAGCCGGAGGAATAATACTGTTGAAAGCGGGCGGAAAATTCAATCACCATAGCGATGGTCATAGGCGCTTCGCCCAGCGAAAATCCGTTCACCTTCTGCGGCACGCCGTCTTCCAAAACACGGAAGAATTCTTTGCGCATGCCCGGAATGAAATGGCCCTTGTTGTCCACAATCGCTGTGTCCACGGTCACCGTGATCGCTTCGGTGCGAAACGTCGGCGCATCAGCAGGAGCGTCGGGACCTTTTTTGCCAAATTTCGACGGAATTTTTTCCTGGGCTGGCTCCACCGCGGGCGCCGGGGCATCGCCCGATCCGCCGCTGGTTTTGCGCGGCCTTGCCACGGTGGCGCTGGAGTCCGACTTCGGCCCCGATTGGGCCTGCAAGCTGGCTACCCCAATCCAGCCGGCAATGCCAGTAATGGCAACCACGCCCGCCACTACCAGCCGCAATGCTGAGACTCTCGCAATGGACCCGAATCGCTGCGTCTTCATGGCTCTCTCCTAACGGCTGAATGGAAGCATAGCGGATGTATCCCAAGCGGAACGCCCCAGTTCAGCCGATACTCCCCGGCTACCGCTTAAAATTATGACGCAAATTGGGCTTGGAAGGTTGCCGCCGGCCAAACCTGCCCTCAAGCCTACATGAGCAGGTTCGCCGAGCGCCACGTCGCGAAGAGGGGATGCATGTTAAATTAGAGACAAGTGAGCCGATTCAAAAGCGAAACGTGGCCGCCTCCGGAACGGAGCCGCCGGCAGCCTACGGGGACGGTTACCGAACCCCTAAATCCGGCAGTTGAAGCCGAGCCGATCCAAGCCGGCAGGTTCCAATCCAACACGTTTCAGGCCAATGGAATTCAGACCAGTGGCATGGCGGGATTTTCCGCGCCACCAGCACCAGCAACGGGAGCAACGTCCGCCGCTCCGCCGGGCCTGCGGGCACGAATGGCGGGTTATGCCGAGGATCGATCTGCCGCGGTGACGGTGGGGTTCATTGCCACCGCCGTGTATATTGTTGCGCTGCTTACCGTCTCCGCCGAACTATCCACCCGCATTTTCGGAATGAAGCCCTACCTAACCTGGGTGGCCGGACCCATCGCTTTCGTGGCGGCCTTAGCCAGCGGCAACCTCTTTCGCATGATGTCGCCGGGGCCGGCGCGATGGTTTACCCTCTTCGCGATTTGGATGGTGATCGGGTTCCCTTTCGGCGTCTACCGCCAGGGATCGTTGGATTTGCTGCAGGAAGCCATCACCAAACAATATGTCGTCTTGCCCTTCCTGATTTGCCTGGTGGTAACCCGTAAGCAGATGCACGCCATGATGATGACCATGGGGCTAACCGCGCTGCTTGTCGCCGCCATCACCTGGAAATACGGGGAATATTCCGGCAACCGTCTTATTGTGCGCGGTACCTCCCTGGGAAATCCCAATGATCTGGCCACTCACGTGGTTCTGGCCTTGCCGTTTTGCCTGTGGATCATGCTGAACCATTCCAAGTTTTCCATTTTTCGCTTCCTGGGAATGGCCGGGATGCTCGGCATGCTCCTGATCACCCTCCGCACCAGTTCTCGAGCCGGATTATTGGCCCTGGCGGCATGTTTCGCGGTTTGGTTTTTCAAAGTAGGCGGACGCCAGAAGATCGTGTTGGTGGTTACCGTGGTGGCCTGCATGCTGTTGGCTGCCGCAATTTTTCCCGGTATTGTGTTCCAACGGCTGGGCACATTCTTTAGTAGCCAGCCTGCCGAAGGGCAGGACGCCAGAACCTTGGAACTGGCAACCGCGTCCTCGGAACAGCGCATGGAAGTCCTGAAACAAAGCCTAGTCCTGACCATGATGAATCCCGTTTTCGGCGTCGGCGCGGGAAACTTTGTCATTGCCGAAGCCACGGCGGCGCGGGATGCCGGCGAGCGCGCGGATTGGCTGGGAACCCACAACAGCTATACCCAGGCCTCCAGCGAAGGCGGGGTGCTGGCCTTTATTTTCTTCACTGGTTCCCTTGTCAGCGCTATACGTATGGCTAATTCCCTGCACACACGCACCAAGAACTTACCGCAGCTGAAAGATCTGTCCACTGCTGCTTTCTGCCTGTTGCTGAGTATGGCCGGATTCGCCGTCTGCATTTTTTTCGCGCACTTGGCTTTCCGCTACTACGTGCCGCTTCTGTTGGGGCTCACGATTGCTTTAAAGCAGGTGGTGGATCGTGAATTAGCCAATCTTCAGCCTCAACCGGTTGCGTTTCGTCAGCGCTTTTCAGCGCAAAACATCAATCGGGGCTAAGCCCTACGGCCATCGGCGCGGTGTTGGCTTTGGCGGCGCGGCGTTGCGCCAAACCCAGCAGTCCCCAGAACAAGATGACGGCGTAGTTCATGGCCTGGAACAGAAATATATACGCAATCGCCTGGCTGTTGGTGAGACCGAACGGCGTCAGAA
Organism: Terriglobia bacterium; assembly: GCA_025350105.1. Lineage (GTDB taxonomy): Bacteria > Acidobacteriota > Terriglobia > Bryobacterales > Bryobacteraceae > Palsa-187. The sequence continues at coordinate 46,592 of JANXYJ010000154.1, forward strand.
TCCTCACCGCGACAAATTGGTACACGCCCACATAGCCCGGCGTGGAGGGCAGCGCGCTCCCTAAGCCCAACCCGGCAACCAGCAAAAATGCCACTGGCAGTGGAATAGCGATGCTCAAGGAACGGGCTAGTGTCACCGTTACCAGCGCGTCCAGCAGCCAGATCACGGCCGTTAACAGCAGGAAGCTGACCAGCCGTCCAGCATCATGGAAGCTGCGAATTCCCTGCAATACCTGACGCAGAATTCCTTCCACCGCGCCCCGCAAACGCTGCGGCACCGGCAGCGCATCCAACACCCGGAACCAAAATTTCTCAAACATCGGCAGCAGTGCAATCGCAGCCACGCCGCCTAAGCCCAGCACGGCGAACGGCCGTGCCGCTTTCATCATCCAACCGGCCTGCAGAGGCACGATCAACAACACCACGGCGCTGATGGTGATCAGCGCAATCGCGTCCACTAATCGTTCCGATAGCGCAGTGGTCAACACAAAGGTTCGGCTCATGCCGGAGCTGGCGCTGATCATCAGACTGCGAATCACTTCACCCGCCCGCGCCGGCAAAACATTGTTGCCCAAATAGCCTGCGGCCGTGGCCCAGAAGGCTTGCGCAATGGACACCTTGCCTTGCGCCGACAGCAGAACTCGCCAGCGGAAGGAGCGCAGGAACAGGGCCAGGCAACTGAGCGCCGCCGCCCCACCCACCAAAGGCGGCTGGGCCCCGCGCAAGGTTCCCCACACCTGACGCCACTCAATTCCCCGCAACGAATAATAAAGAAAGACGGCTGCCAATGCCAGCGAAATCACCCAATACGCGGCGTGCGTTCGCGGTCTATTCGCCGTCGACGCGGCGGAACTCTCCTCCGGCTGGCCGGTTGAAATGGATTCTTCCAAAGTGAACTCGAGAACTCCATTGTCATATAAAACCCGTCCAACACAAACGTTCCGGAGCCGTCTAGGTGATCAGCCTGCGATAATTAAGGGAAACATGTGTGGAATAGCGGGTTTCTTCCTGCCAGGCGAAGGCAGCGCTGGTCTCAGCGCGCCGAGCAAGCATAGTCTTACGGACGACGTCCATGCCATGTGCGCGCAGATCCGCCATCGTGGACCCGATGACGAAGGTATCTACGTCGACCAACGCCTGGAGGACCGCTGCGGCCTGGGCATGCGCCGCCTCAGCATCATCGATTTGCACTTGGGCCACCAGCCCATCGCTAACGAGGACGAAAGCATCTGGGTGGTCTTCAACGGCGAAATCTATAATTACCCTGAACTGCGCGCGCTGCTGGAAGGCCGCGGCCACCGCTTTAAAACCAACAGCGATACCGAAACCCTGGTGCACCTTTACGAAGACGAAGGCGAAGACGGACTGAAACGCCTGCGCGGCATGTTCGCCATCGCGCTGTGGGATCGCCCTCGCGGCCGCCTGCTGCTGGCGCGCGACCGCTTTGGCAAGAAGCCTTTGTACCTTGCCGAAACTCCGCGCGGAATCTATTTCGCCAGCGAACTGAAAAGCCTTAGCGTGCTGGGCATTCCAGGCGAACTGGATTTGGAAGCGCTGCGGCTGTATTTCCGGTTCAACTATATTCCGGACCCGCGCTCGCCCTATCGCAACGTCAGCAAACTGCCGGCGGGCGGTTGGCTGACTTATGATCGCGGCGGCAACGTGCGGCGCGGGCGTTACTGGACCCTGCCCCGCGCCGCGGAAGTGGCGCCAGCCGGGCTAACCGAACCACAAGCGCGCCAGCAGATTTGCGACGTCTTCGACGAATCGGTTCGCCTGCGCATGTTGGCCGACGTCCCGCTGGGCGCCTTTTTAAGCGGAGGCATCGACTCCGGTTCGGTGGTGGCATCCATGGCGCGGCAGTCGAAACAACCCGTAAAAACATTTTCCATCGGCTTTGCCGAAGCGGCGTTCAACGAGTTGGCGGATGCCCGTCTGGTGGCAGAAAAATACGGCACAGAGCATCATGAAATTCTGGTGAAGCCGGATTCCGTGTCGCTGGTGGAAAAACTGGTCTGGCATTTCGACGAACCCTTTGGCGATTCCTCCGCCATTCCCACCTACCTGGTTTCTGAATTTGCCGCGCAGCATGTGAAAGTGGCGCTTTCCGGCGACGGCGGCGACGAACTTTTCGCGGGCTACGAAAGTTTTTGGGCCATCGATCGTTTGCGGCGCTGGGACCAAGTGCCCCTGGCGGCGCGCGCGGCATTGGGCTGGATGGCGGATCGCCTGCCCTATTCCGCTTATGGCAAAAACTATCTGCGCATGGCCAGCCGCCGCTCGCCCGTCGAACGCTATTTTGAATTGAACTATCTGCCTCACTATTTAGGCCAAAGTTTGTTCCAACCGGAGTGGGCTCCGCCCGCCGACGCGGCTTACCTGGAGCGCACCTTCGCCGATTGTCTGCTGCCGGGCCAGGCCGACATCGTTACCCAGGCGCTGTATTTTGAGGCAACAGCGAAACTCACCGGCGACATGCTGGTGAAAGTGGACCGTGCCTCCATGGCAGCATCGCTTGAAGTCCGCAGCCCCATGCTGGATCACAAGTTGGCGGAGTTGGCGGCCACGCTGCCGCACGCCTGGAAAATGCACGGCGGTAAAGGCAAACGTATTTTGATCGATGCCCTGGGCGATCGCCTGCCGCCGCAACTGCTGAACCGGCCCAAGCGCGGCTTCAGCGTCCCATTGGAGTTATGGTTCCGCGGGCCACTGCGCGACTTTCTGTGGGATCACCTGGGCTCCTCCGGCTTAGCCAGCCGCGGTATTGTATCGCCCGGATTCCTCAAACAACTCTTGGACGAACATGATAGCGGCCGCCGCAACAACACGCACTGGCTGTGGATGTTGCTGATGGCGGAGTTGTGGCTGCGCCAGCAGGAACAGACTGGGCGTGTGCTGCCGGGCGGCCTGCGTCGTAATGCGGCGTAGTGCGACGTCGGTAATCAATCCGCTTTCTTACTTGCCGCCGTCACCACCCATAGACTCCGCGGATCTACCAAAAAAATGCGTACTGCGATCGCCGCCGCCAGCATCATCACGCAAAAAGTCCGCGCGGGTGAGCTCAGTTTCTTCAGCGGACCCTTGCCAATCACCGGATCCAACAGCGCCAACAGATACACCAGCACCTGGCCGCCCACGGCCCAGATCCGCCACGGCGCAGGCAGGAAGAAGCCGCTGACGAACATCACCAGCAACAACCATGGCAGCAGTAGCCGACCCATTTTGTAGGAAACAAAATGGAGCCACATGCGATTGCGAAACGGCATGAGCAAAGACGGAAAGTGCCACAACAACTGATAATTCCCCGCCAGCGTCCGCACTTTGCGAATAAACTCCGTGTCCACCGACGTAGGCAAATCCCAGGCGATGGCCGATTCGTCAATCACCAGACGATAGCCCTTGAAAAATGCCATTAGCGGCAGGTACATATCGTCCAATAAAATATCGGCGGGAATCGGCACGAATAATTCGCGGCGGATCGCACATACAGAACCGGTGGCCCCAAACATGGAGTCGAGCAGCGACAGCTGATTGCGAATCCATTTTTCGAACCGCCAATACAAGCCCACATCCTGCGAGCCCGCCGAATCCCCCACACGAATTTTCAATCCGCCGCTGACTACACCCACTTGACGATCGGCAAAATTTGCGATCAGGTTGCGAATGCATTCACCATCCAATTCCTGGCGCACGTCGGTAAGGAACAGAATCTCGCCGTGTGCCTGCGCCGCGCCCGCGTTCAGCGCCAGACACTTGCCGCCGCGCTCCACGCGAATGAGTTTCACCCGCGGATCGGCTGCGGCAATGGCATCGGTTCTATCTGTCGATCCGTCCGACACCACAATTACGTCAAGCAAATCCTGCGGATAGTTTTGCGCAAACAGCGAGTCTAATTTCCTGGGCAGAAATTTTTCTCCGTTATAGACCGCGATGATAGCCGTCACGTTCCGCAGCTGAAATTGCTTCTTCACCGGACGGCCAAAGCAGCGTGCCAACAAGCCCAGCAATAGCGGCCAGCCAAACAAAATGTAAGCGGCAAGAAGCAGCGCGGCTAAGAATAGCCACATCACAGCGGCCACCGGTCGTACCGTCCTTCCAAGTCGATCGCCGCTGTTATCACTGCCGGAAACGGCGATCGCAGCCTGGCGCAAAGCGTTGCCGCCGGCTCTTTTGACAGGAACCCGCGCGAGCGCCAACCTGTGCGTCCGCCTTCCTCCCACGCCACCGATGCCCCCGGATTCAAATGCAGCCGCACGCGCGCGCCCAACTGAAACAGCACCGGCGAAAGCATTTTTATGGGCACACCCATGTGCCAGAACTGTTCCATCTCGTGATCATCCGTCGTAACAGCGCCAATGCTGGCAAAGCGATCGCGCACAATCAGTAACGCCGGATCGGTCCACGCGATCTCACGCCGGTGTGTCACTCCGCCATAGCGAATGGTGGCAGCCCATCCTCCTTCCGCCTGCACTTCCGGTTTCGCGGCCCAGCGAAACGGGTTTTGCGGAACCGCCTGATTGACTCCGTCCGCCCGAGCCGTATTGTGCGCTTCCGTCGAACGAAACCAATCCCGCGCGATAGGATCGGACAGGTAAGTAAACGTGCCAGGGTCGAGTAGAATCTCTTCGTCACCAACACAAAGCGTGAAAGATAGTAAATCCGCGTGGCTATGCCCCGCTCCGCCAAACCCCATTCCGCCATGTTTGAAGATGAGATGGGCGCCGGATCTGGTTGCAACGGTCACACCCGCATCCGGAAAGACTTGCTCGCGGGGAGCTTGGCGTAACGCTGCCGTCAGCTTGGACTCGGCACACAACCACCATGCAGCTTGCTCGGCTTCGTCATCGGCGTCTGTATTGCAAGTGCTGTTCAAACAGCTGTCCAATAAATACGACGCCGTGGCCAAACTCGCGCGGCCAAATTGCGATTTGTCCCCGTAGGGACAGAAGAAACGCCCGCCGTCGTCATCGCCAAAAAATGCCAGTGCCCGTCGGGGGCCCATTAGTGCGGCAAGATACGCAGCCATCTTTCGCAGCTTGTCCCTTGCGGCAGCGGGCACAGCACCACCTAAATTCTTTTCTAACGCAAAGTGAAACAGAAACATGTCCAGCGCGTATACGTGATAGTAGGAGGATTGCTCGAAGTGGCTGCCGTCGGCACGCACTTGAAAATCCAGTTGACGCCCGGTCCAATCGCCGCCGATGCCCCGCCAGCGCTCGGCCCGCGGCCACTCCGGCAACAACCTTCCCAGGGCATGCAACGCAACCGCCTCCCCCAGCAAGTGCGTGTTGGGAGAAAAATACACGCTCAGATTCTGCTCCAGAAAACAACCGTGTTGATTCAAAGCTTGCAGGAATGCGCGCGAAAGTTCCGCCGGCATTTTGTCTCCCACCAGATGCTGCAGCCACAGCCACGACAGCGCACGAAAGGCCACCTCCAACGAGCTAGCCCAATTGATGCCGCGAACAAACGGATTCTGCTGCAGCCAACTGGCCAACTGCCGCCAGATTTCATCCAGGTATTTTTGCTCGCCGCAGCAGGTATATGCCTGCGCCAACAGCACCAGATGCTGATGTCGGCTCAGCTCCCAGATCACTTTGTGATCGCCCGCGGCCGCAAAATTCAAATAGGGAATGCGCCGGAAATACTTCGCCGCTGTGGTGATTCCGCTCACCTGATCCCGCCGCCAGTCGAAGTCCTGCCCCAGCTCCAGCGTCAGCCCCAGCAGTGGGTAGCGGCCCGCCAAAATCTGATCCGCCGTGTCGACAAGTGAAGCGACGAACTCAGTCTTACTCAATCGCTGTGCAACTTGCGCCGGTGAAGGCAACCCCACGAGTGGCGAAGGCGCCGTAGGCGCAACCAACCGCGGAGCACGAACGAAGAACCACGCGTTCGCCGCTTCTTGTTTCAAACGGAAACGGATTTCGGCGGGGCTAAGCGTGCGCACTATCACACTCTAACGCGCGGCCGCTCACCTCAGCATCTCCTCAAACTGCAAGCTGAAGGCGTCCCAACCGAAATTGTCCTTCACCAATGTAAAAGCCGCATCCGCGATTTCCCGTGTCCGCGCCGGAGCGGCCAGTAACCGCAGACATGCATCGGCAAAGGCTTGCGCACTGTCGGCCAGCACAATGTCGCGCCCGTCGTTGACCGGCAACCCCTCCGCGCCAATGGTCGTCGAGATCACCGGAACTCCCGCGGCCATCGATTCGAAAATCTTTAACCGTGTGCCGCCACCTACCTTCAAGGGAACGATTGAGACTTGCGCTCCCCATAGATACGGCCGAACGTCCGGCACCGTGCCCGTAACCGCAATTCGAGGATCCCGCAAGGCCAGCGCCTCCACCGCTGGCGACGGTTTGCGGCCCACAATTGCCACCGTAGTCGCCGGCCGCCGCGCGTGGATCAGCGGCAGAATTTCCGCGGCCAGCCACTGCACCCCGTCCACGTTAGGCATCCAATCCATCGATCCGATGAACACCAGATCAAACTTCTTGACCGCCGTTGCTTCAGGCGGATGAAAATAATCCAGATCGACACCCGTCGCAACCGCGCGCACGTCTTTCACCCCATACAATTCGCGCATCATTTTTGCATCGGCTTCGGAAACCGCAATCACCCGGCGTACTGCCGCGCACACTTTGTGTTCGTAGGCGGACATGCGTTGGGCCTGCAGCTTGAAGTAAATTCGCTTGGCCAACGAAGTCGCCTGTTCCGCATGGCGATGCCAGATCATCGCCTCCACATTGTGCTGAAACAGTACGCAATCTTTCAGTTCGGGTAGATTCGGCGCGGGAAAGAGAAAGTCGCAAACCACTGCGTCGAATCTATACTGCGCGCACACTTGGACGATCTTTTCTCGCATCGCGCCGGATCGCCAGCGGTTCACGGCCACAGGCATCGGCGAAATCAGACCGTTGGCCAATTGCATCAAGAACGCTGGCGAAGTCAGGCTTTTTTGCGGCGGATGGTGCGGCACTGCATAAAATTGCGTGGAGTATTCATGGGCCCGCTTCGGCCCCTCAGGCGAGGCTTGGTCTTGCAATGACTCGGCATCTTCAAAACAAATGTAGTGAACTTCGTGCCGCGCATGCAGGCGCCGCAGCATCTCCAGCGTCCGAATCTGCCCGCCGCGCGTAGTGGGATGCAGAAAATCTGTCTTAATCCAAAGAATCTTCATGAAGTGAGGAGATGAAGTGGCGGCCAGGAGATTATGACGACACCGGCAGTGCGTACAGTTCCTCACGCACGCGCTTGCCTGTGATGAACAGCTCACCCCAAATTTGCAGGTTGATCAACCGCCACAACCGTTCTGACGCGTCTTCGACTTTGTTGCGATGCCGATCCACCAGTTGCTTCACCTGCGCCGGATCCATCACGCCGGCCACAAAGCTACTTCGCTGGTAAAGCCCGTCCAGCAATGGCGTGGTGGCAGGATGCAGCAGCCATTGGTTCAGCGGCGTGGGGAAGCCCATCTTGGGCCGGTAAATAATGTTGCGGGGCAGCAAATCCTCCACCGCCTTCTTCAAAATGTATTTTTGCGTGCCGCCATGGATCTTCAAACGATCCGGAACGCGCGCAGCGAACTCCACGAACGTATGATCCAGAAACGGCACACGGCTTTCAAGCGACGCAGCCATGCTCATCTGATCCTGTTTCATCAATAGCTCCACCAGATAAGTTTTCTGATCGGCGTACAGCAAGCGCGACAGCTCCGAAGCAGCGCCAAATTTGTTGTAATGCCCTAAATAGGTCTGATACGCCGCAGGGTCTGACGAAGGAAACGCGGTATAAAAACTGTCGAGAAAAAGCGACTGCAGACTATCTCCGCGGCCAATCATGGTGTGATTCAGTTTGCGCCGTAGCGCGGCCGATAGCAGGCTTGACGTGCCTACCCAATTCCTCAATCCCGTGCGAAGCGGTTGCGGGATCGCGCGGTAAAACGGCAACACTCGGTTTTGCAGCTGTTGCCACCGATAGCGTTCGTATCCGCCGAAAAGCTCGTCGGCCCCTTCGCCGGTCAGCACCACTTTCACTTTTTGCACTGCCAGCCGCGCCACGAAATTCAACGCCACGCTGGAAGGCCAGGCGATTGGTTCATCCTCATGCCAAATCATTTGCGGCAGCGCGCCGAAAAAATCGTCGCGGCCAATCACGATTTCATGATGCGTCGTACCCAGTGATTTGGCCACCTCGGCCGCATACGACAACTCACTGAAGGCCGCTTCTTGGTAGCCGACTGAAAAAGTCTGCAACGGCCCACCGGTAATCCGCCGGACCAAAGCCGCAATCGCGCTGGAATCCACGCCGCCACTTAAGAACATTCCCAGCGGCACGTCGCTCATCAAACGCATGCGCACGGTTTCTTCCAACCGCTGGCGCGTTTCGGCAATCCAATCCGCGTCGCTGCGTTTTTCCGGTTCTTCCGGCGGCGCCGGCGCATCCCAATATTGGCGAATCTCCAATTTGGGCTCATCCCCGGCTAGCGTTAGTGTCAGCGTGTGGCCCGGCATCAGTTTCCGAATGCCCTGAAACAAAGTCTGCTCACCACTCATGTAGCCGAATGCCAAATACTCGGGAAACAATTGTTCAGCAGGACGGGTGGAAATTTCCGGATGCTGCAGCAGCGCCTTGATCTCGCTGGCAAACGCAAACAGCTTCCCGTCCCAGTAATAGTAGAAGGGCTTGATGCCTAAACGATCCCGCGCGCAAAACAAGGTGCGCTTCGCGCCGTCCCAAATGGCAAACGCAAACATGCCACGAAAGCGTTCCACCGCAGCCGGGCCGAACTGTTCATAGGCGTGCAGTATGGTTTCGGTATCGCAGTGCGACGCATAGCGATGCCCCGCCGCTTCCAGTTCAGGGCGAATGCTGGCGTGATTGAAAACCTCGCCGTTATAGATAATCCACTTCGTCCGGTCCTCGTTCGGCAAGGGCTGATGCCCGCCGGCGACGTCAATAATGCTCAGCCGGCGGTGGCCCAAGTAAGCCAAATCGTCGGAATAGTAACCATTGTCGTCAGGCCCACGGTGCGCGATGATCTGCGTCATGCGCTCCAGAACAGGGCGCAGCCCAGATCGGGGTTGCCGGACCACAAATCCGGCGATGCCACACATAAGAACCAGTTTAGCGGGTTTGCGGCGCCGCCCCAAGCCGTGACTACAAGTTCCGCTTGAGAAAACTAATAATGTGATAGCCGTCCATGAACTTGAAGGGCGTTTTGCCCGTGGTGTAATGCCCGCAGGGCAGCACCACAGCTTTGTGATTGATCTCCAGCTCTTTGGCCTTTTTTAGCACTTCTTCGGAAAAATGCCAAGGGAAAGTGGTGTCGTAGCGCGCCACGATGAACAACGACCGCTTTTCTTTCATCCGTGCAAAGCGGTCAATGTAATACGGCGGGCTGATGACCTTCCACGCATCTCTCAGTTCGTCCAAACTGAGTGCCCCCTGCAAACTCTCCTTGATATGGGCGGATGACAAGCCCTCCCACACCACATCGGCAAAATAAGTGGAGCAGTGGTTAAATACATTTACGTTGATCCGCGGGTCATGCGTGCTGGCCAAAAACGCGTAGCAGGACCCCAAGCTGGTCCCGCAGACACCAATTCTTTCGTAGCCTTGCGAAAGCAGCCAATCCACGGCGCTGCGTGTGTCGATCACTCCCTGCCGGGTGGCATCAATCGTCCGCGCCACGTTCGCCGAGACAGCGTAGTCGGCTCGCTTCAATTCTGCCGGCATCCGGTAGTCGTGATACGGCGTGCTTAGGCGCAAAGCCGAAATCCCAAACTTGGCCATACCGACGCACAACCCTGCATGTTGCCCCGCGGAAGCATTCCAGTGCGGCAGAACGATGCAGGCAACCTTCTTTCGGCCAGCCTTTTCCTCAGCCGGAAACCACTGCCCGTGCACCAAATTGTTTTCCGGATACGGCGTATGCACCGCGCTGGTGAACCGCAGAAAGGGCTTCGCTTCTCCGCCTACGTCAAGACGATCAACCCGGAAATCGCGCGGCGTTTCGTAGGCAAAGAAATCATCGCTTGCCTCCAGCGCCCGCTCGCTCAACTTCCGCAAATAATCCGCCGGGGTGTGCCCGTTGCGAGGATAATTCTCCGCCGCCGGCCAACCCTCGGTCCAATCCAAACCCCAGTCAAAAGGCCGCACCACGCGGTCGGTGGCCGCCGAACACAGACGGCCCTCCCAGTCATACATCCAGCTAGCGTAAAGTTTTTCCAGCAAATAACTAAGTTAGCAGGCGGCCTGTGCACTTGAAAAGACAAGCCTTGCGAACGGCGAACATATGGCGCTGAACGGGTACAAGCCGTGGGGTGAACGGAGAAAGGTCGTGGGTGAGAGAAAAAAGCGCGCCAGCGCCAACGCCAACTCCGACACTGGCACTGCCACCGGCGCGCATGAAGGGTGTAACAAGGAGAAAAAACAGGAGAAAGAACAAGGACAAAAGCCGGACAAAATCGAAAAGCTGAAAGCCTATTGAACCGCCAGTCGGCCCGCCGCGGCCCCCGCCGATTGCGTGCGAAACTCGTATTGCTGGATTTCCACGGCCGCATAGCCATGTTCGTAGCGCACCACCCGCCCACGCGCCACCAACTTCAGCGCCACTTTGTTGTTCAATTGCGCAGGCCAACTAATCGCCAATTCCAGGCGACGGCCAGGCAACAACATCTGGCTTGAGGTAATCAGCACGCCGGAGCTGGACATGTTAATCGTCTTTCCTTCGCCGGTTTCATCCCCACCGCGCCGGTTCATCACGCTGAACTTCACTTCGCGGTCCATTGGAAAGCGGTCTGAGCTTCGGCGGTCTGTTTGTTGGTTATGATTGGCCAGTTGGTTATTGTTCGCGCTCACTTGGTTGCTACCTCGCAAAGCAAGTTTCTCCCACCGGCCGCATCGCAACAATAGAGTTTACGGTCTAATCAGGGGCAGTACGAACTTCCCGCTAGTTAGTACTACTTTGCCCACCGCAAGCGGCCCTAGAGTACTATCGGCATGTGCGTGGCGGCGTAAATGGCAAATCGGACCTGGGAGTCTTTTTAACCCAGTACCGCCGGCCGCGCCGTTTGCTTTGCGTGGGCCCGCGATCGCAAAATTTGAATCAACACTGGCACCACGCTCACCAGTACGATTCCAATCACCACTTTTTCAAAGTGTTGCCGAATAAAAGCAAACTTGCCCAGATAAAACCCCGCCAAGGTCATGGAGACCACCCAGCCCACGCCGCCAATCACGTTGAAAGAAACGAAGCGCCCGTACGGCATGCGGCCCACTCCCGCCATGAACGGCGCGAAGGTGCGGACGATAGGCACAAACTTGGCGTAAATCAAAGTTTTGCCACCATGTTTTTCGTAGAATTCCTGCGTGCGCGTGATGTATTCGCGCTTAAACAGCCGTGAATCGGGCCGCGCAAAAATGCTGGGGCCGGCCCTGTGGCCCAAGAAGTACCCGCTTTGGTCACCAAGGATCGAGGCGACCACCAGCACCAAGCAGATCTGCACAATGTCCAAGCCGCCTGCGCCGGCCACTACGCCCACGGTGAACAACAGCGAGTCGCCGGGCAGGAACAACCCCACCAGCAATCCAGTTTCGGCGAATACAATCCCCGCCAGCAGAGCGTACCCCAGCCAGCCGGTGATCACTTGAGACAACAAGTGGATCAACTGGTCCGGGTTAGTGAGGCTGTGCCAGACTTGCAGAACGGTTTGCACTAAAGCATGCCCACTATCGGTTCGACGAATAACTGGCCGCCAGCTTACGCACGCGGTCATCGTAAATCTTGAGGCTCTTATCGGCACGGGCCTGCGCCAGAATGCTGTCCTGCATTAAATCATACGCGGAGCGGGCCTTCTTCTGTTTCAGCTCCTTGTAGATGACGTCGCGTTCGTAGCTGTATTCGGACGGGTCCACTTGTTTCTGCGCGGCGATTTTATAAACGATGTTGCGCCCTTGCACCGCCACGGGTCCAATCACGGTACCCACCGGTTTGGCAAACGCATCCGGCAATCCGGCCACCGGTCCCAGCCCTTCGGCGCTATCGTTTATGGTCACGTCATTGGTGGTGGTCACCGTCAAGTTATAAGCCTTCGCGATCACGGCCAAATCCTCGCCGGCCAAGGCACGCTTGCTGGCGGCCTGGGAAGCGGTCAAAGCCAAACGGCGCGATTCGTCACTGATGTAGCGCTGCTTCACTTGTTCCTGCACATCGGCATAATCGGCGGGACGCGCCGGCGTCAAACCTTTCAGCGTCACAATCGCCATACGATTGCCCGGCAGCACGATCGCGTCGGAAACGTCGCCCACCTTCATGCTGCTCAGCGCGCCTTCAATCTCGTTGAATGTGCCCAAGCCCGGCACTGGCTGATTCGCTTGCAGCTCGCGAGCTTCCGCCATTTGAAGGTTCAACTGCTTGGCGACGTCGCTGGCGGACCCCGGCGCTTTCGCCAATGCAACGCGGGCCTGATCGGCCAGTTGCTGCGTTTTGTCGGCCACGGTTTGCTGCTTCAACTGCTTGGCGATGGTGTCCTTCACCTCTTCAAACGGGCGTACCTTGGCCGGTTGCCGGTCAGTGACTTGGATGATGTGATAGCCGAAGCTGGTTTCAATCAACGGGCTCAGTTCATTCAGCTTCGCCGAGAACGAGTAGGCATCAAACTCCTTCACCATTTTTCCTTTGGTGAAGAAACCCAGATCGCCGCCCTGCGCGCCCGAACCCGGATCGTCCGAATTCTTTTTGGCCAGTTCTGCGAAGTCTGCGCCGCCCTTCAACTGCTTCAGCAAATCCTCGGCCTTGGCTTTCAATTTCCCTTTGTCGCCATCCGGCTTGCCTTGCGTCATCACCAGGATGTGGCGGGCCCGCACTTGCTCCGGTGTGCGGAAATTGTCCATGTTGCCGGCATAGGCCGCGCGCAACTGCGCATCACTCACATCAATCGATTGCTCCACGCGGGCCTGATCCACCACCAGCACATCAAAGGACCGTTTCGCGGGCACGTTGTAGTTGGCCTTGTCGCGGTCGTAGGAGGCCTTGAGTTCCTCGGGTGTGGTCTTCACCTGATCGCGAAACTTGCCGGGATCAAAGCCGATATATTCCAATTTCGCTGTTTTATGTTTTTCCACCAGCGCCTGGTCCACTTCCTGTTTGGTGACAATCGCGCTGGAATACGCCAGGTTCTGTATCTTGTTGACCATGATTTCCTTGCGCATCTCGGCGATGCCGCCTTCCATGGTCATGCCCTGCTGGGCCAGCGTCTGGCGCAACGCCTCGTCGGAAACCAGTTTGCCGTTTTGAAACAGTTGGGGAAACGTCTGCATGAAGCGGGCCAGCACTTCGTCGTCGGTCACCGTCATGCCCAGCTTTTCAAACTGCACCACGGAGGCTTGCTCCTGCACCATTTGATCCACGAACTGCGGCAGATAAACCATCGCCGTGGCGGCGGGCATCTGGCCGCTTTGCACCAGACGATCCACCGCCAGTTGCGCCTGCTGTGCAGTGATCTTTTCGCCGCCGACCTCGGCCAAAACGCTCTCGTCATTGGTGCTGGTGCCGTTGGTCAAATCCGCATTGGGGATCAGATAGGTGATCATGGAGGCCGCCACTACCAACAACAAGCCACCCAGCAAATACTTCGCAGACTTTTGGCCGCTACGGAACAAATCAAACATAAAGGTGAAGACTCCTGCGTATATCTTTCCGGAAAATGACGCGAAAACTTCGGCTTCCTTCGCCGGTGCGGGACTGCGCACAACACTTTCGCACAAACACTTTATTGTAGCGTGCCAGCCCGTCTGTATGCTGATGAACGCACTTAACCCCCCAGTCCGCATTCGTCATGAATCGCGCGCACGGCGTTCTCCATGCCTTCGCGGCGAACCACAATCGCGATGGTCAATTCGCTGGACCCCTGCGCGATGGCGATGATGTTGATCTTTTCGCGTGAAATGGCCGTGAAGATGCGGCCCGCGAGTCCAGGTGTCCCGCGCATGCCTTCGCCCACCACTGCGATCAGCCCCACTTGATCGTCCACCTGCACCGGCTTCATGTGGCCGTGGGCCAGTTCCAGTTGAAACGTTTCTTCGAGTTGCGTACGGGCGCGCTTCAGATCGGCTTTGCGCACCAAAAAACAAAAGCTCTGCCGGTAGCTGGAGCTGGTGATGGCCAGCAGTTCCACGCCGGACGCATCTAGCGCTTCCAGCGCCTCTGCCATCAATTTGGTGCCGCTGAAAGCGTGGGGTGTGGGCTCAACCGACACCAACACCACATCGCCCATGGACGTCACCGCATGCGGCCCGTCGGCCGATTCAATTTCCGGGACAATACGCGTGCCCGGCTTTTCCGGTGCGAAACTGTTTTTGCTCCACACTGGAATTTGCTTTTCGACAAGAGGGGCTAACGTTCTAGGATGCAGAACTTTCGCGCCCGCATAAGCCAACTCCGCGGCTTCGGCGTAGGTGATGGCCGAAAGCACGCGGGCGTCTTTCACCAAACGCGGATCGGCGGTCATGATGCCGTCGACATCGGTCCAAATCCACAGCTCGCCGGCATCGAGCGCGGCCGCCAATATCGACGCCGAAAAATCAGACCCACCGCGGCCAAGCGTGGTCGGATGATGATCGAGCGTCGATCCGCAGAAGCCCGTCACCACCGGCAAAATTTCCTGGTCGAAAAGCGGCTGAATCACCTGCTCACAGCGCTCGCGCGTTTCCGCCATCAACGGCGAGGCGTTGCCAAAAACGTCGTCAGTGGCGATCAGATTCCACGCGCTTACGTCTTTCGCCGCAACACCGGTAGACTGCAGATACGCCGCCATTATCAAGGCGGAAAGCCTCTCGCCGGTGGGCAAAGCTTTGTCGACGGATTGCAACGGCCGCTCGCCCAACAACATCATGCCCTTGGCCATGCGGGCGAAGTTACCAATAATTTCGTGCACACGCGCGATGGTTTCCGCCGGGTCGCGCATGAGTTCGTTACAACATGCCACGTGACGTTCGGTGAGCGTGGCCAGATTCGCGTCCACCCCCGGCTCGTCGCCTTTCTCGGCCTTGCTCATGGTGTCGAGCAAAAGATCCGTGATCTTCGACATGGCCGAGACCACGATGGCCACCGGGCGCAATTCATGCTGCTCCCGGCTGAGCCGCGCGGCCACTTTAATCCGTTCGGCCGAGCCCATGCTGGTGCCACCGAACTTCATCACTAACGGAATGGATTCGCTACGCAAACGAAAGATGCTCCCTGTTGGTAGTTTTGCTGCGCTCGCTGACGCTCGCGGCTTGGTGCTGAAAAAATCTGCGTTCGCTTACACCTTCGGCTTGGTGCCGGAAAAAATTGCGCTCGCTGACGCTCGCGGCTTGGTGTGGAGGGTGGAAACAAAACATTAGCACCCAGCCGCGACAGTAAGGGAGCGACGTAATCACCCGGCTCATCGACATGCGCCTAATGCCGCGCCTTTCCATTCGACGTCCGGTCGCGGACTAATTTCAGAATGGCTTCTTCTACTTCCAGCGCCGACAAGTTGGTGGTATCCAGATATTCCGCATCCGGGGCTTGCGTGAGTGGCGCTTCCGCGCGGGTGCGGTCGCGCTGATCGCGCTCCGTCATTTCCTTCACCACCTCATCCACAGCCGTGCCCACTTCCGCCGCTCGCCGGCCCGCGCGCACATGCGGATCGGCATCCAGAAAAATTTTCACCTGCGCATCCGGGAAAACCACGGTGCCGATGTCGCGGCCCTCCATTACGACGGAATTGATTTTGCCAATCCGCCGCTGTTCCTCGCGCAACGCGCGGCGAACCCCGGGCACAATCGAAACCTTCGAGGCCGCCTGCGTGACCTCGGGAGTCCGTATCTCCGCGGTCACGTCATCGCCGTTCAACATCACGGTGAATTCGCCGGGCACAAATTCAATCCGAGCCTCGCGGGCCAAATGTTCCATCCGCAGGTGATCGTCCACGTCGATATTGGCTTTCAGCGCCCACAACGCCACGGCGCGGTACATCGCGCCGCTATCGATATAGGTGAATCCCAAGCGCGAAGCCACCGCGCGCGCAATCGTGCTCTTACCCGCTCCGGCAGGTCCGTCGATGGCGACAATTAAATGTTTTTTGTTTTCGATAGCGATGGCGGCACCTGAAGTAGGCATTGCGAAGCGGGCCCTAACTCTTCAGTATGCCATGTGGCATCCAAAATGCTTGAGTCAATTGCGAAAATGATTCTGAAAAGAGCTTTTCGAAAAGAGGCCACCTATGCTCCCGTTCAAGAAAATTCTATTTCCCGTTGACTTCTCCGATCCTTGCACCGCCATCGTGCCGTATGTCTTCGCCATGCAGAAACATTGCAACGCGCAATTGGCGCTGGTGCACGCCTATGGGCCGGAGGCGCTGGCCTTCAGCGCGCTGCCCATTACGGACCCTCGCCTGCCTGACGAAACCCGTGCTTTGCAGGAAGAACACATGGCGAATTATGCCGCAAAACACTTTCCCGGCGTGCCCGTGGAACTTTACACGGGTGTTGGTGAACCCGCCAGTGTGATTGAAGACGTGGTGAAGCGCGAAGGCGCTGATTTAGTGATGCTGCCCACGCACGGCCGCGGCGTGCTGCGGCGCATGCTGCTGGGTTCGGTGACTACCAAGATTCTGCACGACCTGACGGTGCCGGTTTGGACCGGCCATGCAACGCAGGATCTAAAGGTTCCCTATCGCAATGTACTGTGCGCGCTCGATTCGTCTGACGAAGCCGAAGCAGTGCTGCGGGCGGCGTGCTCGCTGGCCACCTCTTACGACGCAAAATTGTCGATCGTCTGCGTGCTGGAAATGCCGCCACCCACCATGGAGGTGGCCTACGGTCCTTATAAGAGCGACTTCATCGACATGATCAATGAGCGCCTGCGCGAACTGAAGGCCAAAACCGGGATCAGCGCCCCTCATGTGATTGCCGAAGGGCTGGTACCGGATGCCATTCGCGAAGAAGCGCTGAAGCAGAAAGCGGACCTGATCGTCACCGGGCGGGGCCAGGAATTGGGAATTTTCAGCCGCGCATGGTCGCATCTGTATCCGATCATCCGCCACGCGCCGTGCCCGGTTTTGAGTCTTTGACGTGCGGGAAACGGCGCGGCACGGAACCGGATGGGAACATCCGTTGGGGGATTTGGCGCACGGGGACGGGCCCAAGCGCCCTATACGGTGTTACTTTCTGGCCCCCGGCGTGCACTCTCATTCACGAGTAGGCTCAATCAAAAAGAAATCTGCGCCCCTAATCGCCGCGCAGAAAAGCTAAGGGATAGGCTTCCCTCACCGGGCCTATCGGACAGGGTGATTGGCCTCTCCTGCCCGGCGGCGGATCTGTTGCACAGTTCTATGTAATGGATCCGCCGCTCCCTTGCTCTAATCCCATATAATGAAGGCGCATGGATCTGGAACAAACAGTCGCGCAGCACGATAAGCAGATTGGCCAAATCCTGACAGTTCTCGGTACCGTTGTTGACCAACAACACCGCCTGGACGAAGCGCTCGTCGATTTGGCAGAAGCGCAGAAGTCTCTCATTGTTAGCCAAGCCGAAACAGATAGACGCATTCAAAACTTAGTTAGCGCCATCGGCGAATTTATTCGTCGTCAACCCTAGGCTACTTCCCGCCCAGCCCCTTATACACCGCTTCGACGAACGAATCGGTGGTATAGCGCCCCGTGGTGATGCCAAAGCGCGGATCGTAATCGCGGGTTGGCTTGGCGGCTTTCACTTGATCCGACGGTTTGTAGGACAAACGGCTCTATATGTGTCAGACTAATTCTAGCTTGACGGGCACAAACGTCGTACCCGATCATTTAAACATACGGTTGATTCTAAATCTGTTAGCAATGAGGCCTCGTGTCTGACCCTGCGCCGAAAGCCGGAACCCCCTTAAGTCACCAGCTATTGGTCACAATCGTCGGCGTAGTTCTTGCAGCGATTTTGGGCGTTATCGCGTGGTATTTTGAAAAATCACTGGACGAACGCAGCAAAACGCCGCCCCCAATCGCTCAGGTGGAAAAACCGCAACCAACAAATCAGCCGAGTCGAGGAGAAGCGCCCCACCCCAAGCCGGCGCCCAATCGAAGCCAAGCTCCGGGACCAAAGAACGGGGAAGAATTATTCGATATTAAAGTTGTCGTGGCCCGAAACGCCCGACGTGAGACGTTCATGATTGACGGGAAAGGCGCGATCATTGTTGATGAGGACCCCAAGTATACGACGCTCCGCGTTCGGGCTGGTGAACACCAATTGGCTGGGATTATTGGTGAAAAACAGTGCGCACGAAATTTTAGCGTGCCTCTAGGAAAGGGACAGGATTTCATCAATTGGGAGTGCGGGCAATGAGGAGCAAAGAACAATGAATCGTCTGCATCTGGCGATATTCACGCTTTTCGGTGTTGCGAATTGTTGCGCACAGCAGGCATCCGCCACGCCCCCAAAGTTCAGAGTCTATCTCAGGGATTTCACCGCGAGTGACGACCGACTCGCGAAAGACATTAAGAGACGGTTCGGATCTGCGCTGTCTAGCATGGGCAGAGATTTCTTCGAGCTCAAGGAACTCGACAGGCTACCCGCTGTTCTGTCAGAAATCAAGAACGATAAGGCCCCCCAGCCCCTGGGTTTCAATGAGGCGATGAAACGCGCAACCGTAGACGGACTTGTCTTTGGCGAGGTGATTGACGAGCAGACGAGCAACGAGGTTGTGATCTCGGTTACTTTGGTTGACAGCCAGTTCGTCCATCGTGGAGATGGAAATGCCAAGATCGCACGCTCGGAACTCGGGAGTAGCGATTCTCGCCAAAAAGCCGTGGACGCCGCTGCACGAATATTGATCGAAAAAGCTTCGGGGCGCCCTGTCGCCAAAGAACCGGACTCCCTGTCAACACCCAAAGCGGACCGCGCAATTCTGCTGACGGGCGGCGCTTCAAGTTCAGCAGTTCCGGCGGTAGATGCGGCTCCGAAATTGTCACCGCGTCCCACGAACTCTCCTACGGACCTACGTGAACCGGCTGTCGGAATTAGCGCACCGCCCTCTTTTCCGCTAACCGATACCGCACCCGACGGGTTTGACGATCGTGCATATTATCGGCGTGGATCCACTTGGGAGTTGTGGCCTGAACAAGCCATCGATTGGACCCCGCGATACGAACGTAAAGTTGTAGTCGAATACGTTGGCACTGTCTTCAAGTCAGGCCTTTACGCTATTCCCACTCCTCCAGAGTTGGTTATTCGCCTCGGGCAGTATCTTGAGATTCAGGACTACTTTTTGTTTAGATTCTTGGAACTCGAAGGCAGCCAACGATTGGGGATAGACATAAAGCCCGACGAAACTACTAGATCGGCGCTCGCACGAAAGCAGATTGCCTTTTCCGTCGAACGGCGTGGGCAGGACTTCAAGATCAAGCCAGCCCAACCACTCACCCCGGGCTCATATGGAATCTTACGATACAGCCGATTCAATTCAGCGCCTCGAAGTACAATCTATGCGTTTACGCTGACGGCGCCCGCGCAACAATAGTATGCCTGACCGCGTTGAGGATCAAGGTTATTTTCCGCCCAGCCCCTTATACACCGCTTCGACGAACGAATCGGTGGTATATCGTCCCGTGGTGATGCCAAAGCGCGGATCGTAATCGCGGGTTGGCTTGGCGGCTTTCACTTGATCAAGCGTCATGCCTTTCTGGATCATGTCCGCCACTCGATCGCGGATGATGGTCACCATGTCGCGGTAGTAGGCCACGTCGGCCTCATCGCACAAGCGGCCGGAGCCCGGCACAATCATGGTTCCGCCTTCCTCTTTCTTGGCGACGACGGCGATATCCAGAATCATATTCAGCCCGTTGATGATGCCCTGAATACTGCCGCCGTGCGCGGTGTCGATCACCGGGTAGGAGTTGTCGTTGAACACGTCACTCACCGCCAACACATCGCTGCGGCGGAAAAAGACCATGGTGTCGCCGTCGGTATGCGCGTTGGCCACGTGGATCAACTGGACGGCTTCGTCGTTAAAGAACATGTCTTTGCGTTTGCCGAAATAGGTATCGGTGGGAAGTTGATTGAAAGGTGACGCGGGCGTGGCGCCGTCGGCCTTACTCATGCGATTCAAAACCTCTTGATGCGCAATGATGGCCGCGCCTTCACGCACGTCGGTATTCAAGCGCGCCACATCGCCGCCGCCAATGGTAATGCCCGCCTCGCGCAGCTTGGCGTTGTTGCCGGTGTGATCCGGGTGCATGTGCGTGTTGACGATAAACCGTATGGGCTTATCGGAAATTTGTTTGATGGCCGCCAACACTTTTTCGGTCATGTTCGGCAGACCAGTATCGACCACGAATAAACCTTCCGGCCCCGCCTGCACCGTGATGTTGCCGCCCGCGCCGTAAATCATATACATGTTGCCGCGAATGCGCTGGGTGTGGGTTTCCCCGCGCGGAATTTCCTTCACCGGCTCCGGCATAATTTTCGAGGCCGGAGTCGCCAGCGTAAATGGCTGGCCCTTTATTTTCGCCATAAACTCCGGATACATGGTTTCGGGTCCGCCGCCGGTGATCTCCGCCGATAGGCCCACTTTGTCCTGGAATTCTTTCAGGAACACGTTGGTACCAGGAAGGTGATGCGGAATCACGCCTTCGGCCCGTTCCACTTCCTCGGCCACTTCACAAGGATACGGTTCTAAGTCCTGTTCCGGATCCAGTTGCCAGTTGGTGGTGCGGATCAAAGGCTCCGCCATATAAACGGGATCGTGAATGATGTGAATCAGGGTCAGAAAATCGCCGTGGCGCATCCAGTGCTCGATCATCGTAGCCTGGTCGCTGCGGGGAGTCCCGTTACGGCGCTGGTAGCTTTCTTTGAGATGCGTCGTTGTCACCGTCAGCATATTGCCTTCCCACACGCCGGTGGAAAAACCCTGCCAGGTATGCGGCGCGTCGGCGGGCGGATGCGGACGGCCGTCCAACCAAATGGTGCGCTCCTGCTCCTGCCAGGATACGTGCGTGTGCATGGCGATCAATTGCTGGGTGTCGCGATCCACTTCCTTCCAGAAACGTAAATTTGACGGCCCGCGGGTGCCGTAATCGGCGGGGTGGGGACGGCATTGCCATTCGGGCAAAGTGTGGATGGATGCATCCCAGCTTTCGGCGCGCAAACGGGCCGCCGCGTTGATGGGCAAGCCCAGGTAATCGCCAATCGGAGGGCCTTGCCCACGCTCGGCTCCATCTTCATGCTGCCGCTGAGCCCACTCGCCCGCCAAATCAAACTGCGCCGACAATGTTTCCGCAAAGGGGAACGCCGACGCAACCACTAAAAGCACTACCCAAAATGTCCTCATAATTCGCCTGGTCCCCAGCTAACATACACCAAATTCGGCCACTGCGCACTCTGGCAAACGACAGGTCTGGCAAACGACAGTCTGCCGACTCCGCTTGACTTCGATAACCTCTATTGATAACGTTACTGACCACAGTTGATCCTTGGAACCCAGGGATCGTTGTACCGTTCCAATCAAGGAGCACGCAGGGGACCGCTCCTTGGGACGACGAAGCGTCAATAGGGGGAGAGGCCATGTCTGAGACTTTTTTCAAACGTTTTTGCTATGGGATGGTAGCTGTGGCAGTGATTTTCGCCGTTTGTGGGGGGATGGCGATAGCGGTGCGTGCGCAGGGTAGCGAAGGCCGCATCACGGGCAACATTGTGGATCAATCGGGCGCCGCTGTTCCGGGCGCGAAGGTGACCATTACGGATTCCGATCGCGGGGTAACGCGAACACTCACGTCGGATGCGGCGGGTGCGTATGCGGCGCCCAGTTTGACACCGGGCAATTACGCGATTCGCGTGGAGTTTATGGGTTTCCGGGCAGTGGATCGCAAGGATCTGGTGTTGGGGGTGGGGCAGGAACTGCGCATCGATCTGACCTTGCAGCCTGGCAATCAAACGGAAACGGTGACGGTATCGGGTGAGGCGCCTTCGGTGAATACGACGAGCGCGGTGCTGGGCGGTACGCTGGGACCGTCGACGATTCAGGATCTTCCGCTGAATGGGCGCAATTTTATGAACCTACTGGCGCTGCGCCCCGGCGTAACGATTACCCCTGGCGGCGGCGCATGGAGCCAGACGACCAACGGGCTGCGGCCGGAACACAACGTTTATATCTTGGACGGCATCACGGCGATCGAGCCATTGGGCGGGCAGAGCACCATCAATTCCGTAAGCTTGGCCGGCGATTCGGCCACGCTGTTGCCGCTGGATACGATTCAGGAATTCAGCACGCAACAGAATCCTAAGGCCGAGTTTGGCTGGAAGCCGGGATCGATCACCAGTATCGCGCTGAAGTCGGGCACCAATGCGTATCACGGAACCGCCAACGCGTTTGGCCGCACGGAGGCGCTGGACGCCACGAATGCGTTTTTGAGCGCGGGGCAAAAGCAGGAGATTGCG
Source organism: Terriglobia bacterium (assembly GCA_025350105.1). Classification (GTDB taxonomy): domain Bacteria; phylum Acidobacteriota; class Terriglobia; order Bryobacterales; family Bryobacteraceae; genus Palsa-187. The sequence goes on from JANXYJ010000154.1 coordinate 69,038, forward strand.
CTGCAAAGTTTCGGCGGGACGTTTGGCGGACCGATTAAGAAAGACAAGCTGTTTTTCTTTGGATCGTACGAAGGCCAGCGGTACACGGTGGGGAACCCGGCACACTTCTTCTTTCCGTCACCAACCACGGTGGCAACGGCGTGCAGTAACGTGAAGGCGGGCGGCCTGACGCTGAGCCCCACCAGTTTGAAGATGGCGGGGCTGGACGGCAATTGCGCGCGGACATCTGGATACTCCATTTTCGATTTGGCGCCGACCGCGTTCCGGCGGGTGAATGGCGGCGATGAAGTGACGGGGAACCTGAACACGAATTATTCGGTGGATGGCTACCTGGGCAAAGTGGATTACACGCTGAACGATAAGAACACCATCAACGCCAAATATTTCTACGGAACGCACCACGGGCTGGTGGTAAACAGCGCGACGATCACGCAGGATTACTGGCGCCCCACCGATAGAGTGCAGGTGGATTTCGTGGGCGGGCAGTGGAACTACATTGCCACCTCGGCTTTGTTCAATACGGTGCGGATTGGGTACAACTATTTCTCGCAGCAGTTTGAGACTTCGGACTGCCCGGGTTCCGCCGGCGCGCCGGATTATGGGTTGCCGTTTGGCTATGGCACGTTCCCCAACTGCGGGTTCACCAACGTGACGCTAACGGGGTACGACGGCCAGATTGGTTGCTGCTCCAACTTCGCGAAATACTATGGACCGGATCACATCGGTGAAATTGCCGAGAATTTGTCGTACCTGAAGGGCAAGCACAACCTGAAGATGGGCGGCGAATTCCGCATGAGCGAGGCCACGGGCGTGGGCACTTTCCTGCGCGGGCGCGGCCAGGTGACGTTTGCCAGCGGGGGAACGATTGGTGGCAAAGCGGCAGGGGTGATGGACAACTTCATGGCCGGGCTGACCAGTGGCAATGGACAGATCTTTATTGGCGATCCGCGCCGCGATTTGAAGAGCAAAGCCTACTCGGCGTTCTTCCAAGACGACTGGCGGGTGTTGCCGCGCCTGATCCTGAACCTGGGTCTGCGCTACGAATATATGCCGCCGTTTAGTGAAGGCGAAAACCGGCTTTCAAACTTCATTCCGGGCAAGGGTTTCACGCAGCTGGGCATCAACACCGATAGTATTTTCAATCCGGATAAGAATAACTTTGCTCCCCGGGTGGGTTTTGCGTGGGATGTATTCGGCAACGGCAAAACGGTGCTGCGCGGCGGCGGCAATATGATGTACGTGAACTCGGGTTGGTGGCAGTTTGTGTCGCAACAAGGGCAGAACAACCCCATCACCGGGTTGGGCACCAACCCCAGCGGCGTGCTGCTGTGCGTGGGCAAGGTGAACTTGAATACGCCGGGCTGCGCGACGGGCGTGAATCCGGATCCGACGATTGGCACCATCGCATCCACCGGGGTACCGCTGCTGCCGAGCGCCGCTGCAGGGAGTGCGCTATCGGGCCAGGTGAACTGGAACCAGGCGGCTGGCGTTTACGGCGGAAACATTTATCCGAGTTCGTCCGATCCCAGTTTTTTGAAGTGCGGAACCAACCGGTTCTGCACGGCGCAGGCGACGAATCCAGACATACGGACGGCATACGTGGGCAGTTGGTCATTGGGGATTCAACGGGCGATTACGAATACGTTGACCTTGGACGTAGGCTATGTGGGTAATCACGCCACCAAGCTGTTGGGCTTGGATTACACCAACACGCCGGGCTACGGTTCGGCGTATTGCTTCGGCTATTCGGCGGCGCAAAAGGCGCAGGTGACGGCGTTGGGTGGATCGTGTCCGGCGGCGGTTACCGCGGCCACCAACGGGAACGCGATTGCGGCGCAAGTGGGGCGTCCGCTGAATGGGCAGTATCCGTATCTGTCGTATATCTACACGGTGGGGAATCTGAATTACTCGAACTATCACGGGCTGCAGACTGCGTTAACGCAACGCGCCACCAAGGGGTTGACCTACACGATCGGCTTTACTTGGGCGCATGCGCTGGATCAGGCGAGCAACGAACGCGGCGGACCCCTGGGCACTCCGTTCGACTATCATCACGATTACTCCAACAGCGATTACGATATCCGCAAACGCCTGACGGCGACGGTGACTTACGCGCTGCCAGGCAAGAACGGCTATGCGCAGTTGTTGAAGGGCTGGAAGATTACTTCGATTGTGAGCGCGGCCAGCGCGCTGCCCTGGGGTGTGATTGGCAGCCGTGGTGGAGGCAACGACGCCTCGGGAACGCAGGAGTTCAACGACGTTTGGAATTTCTACGGAGATTCGAAGGAATTTAGCGGGTTAGGCCGGAGCGCGGTTCCGTACTTCACGGGAGCCCAAGCGGTTAGCAACTCGGCGTGTTCATCTCACGTAGGCGCGCCGGGTTCGCTGAGCTACGTGGCGCTGCAGAAATATGGTTGCTATGTGTTGGGCAACTCCGTGCTGGTTCCGCCGACGATTGGCAGCCCCGGCAACGCCCGGCGCAATATGTTCCGGGCCACTCCCATTGCGGTTTGGGACGCGTCGCTGATCAAAGACGTGAAATTCGGCGAACGCGTGGCGGCGCAATTCCGGTTGGAAGTGTTCAATATTCCCAACCACGTGAACCTGGGCAGTCCGCAGTTCAATGGCGGCGGTGGCAACGTGCCGTTTGCCAACACCGCGACACTGGGCCAGGCGCAGGCCACTCCGGACGTGGGCAACAATAACCCGTCGCTGGGCAGCGGTGGCCCGCGGGAAATGCAGTTGGGACTGAAGTTTACGTTCTGATCGCTGGTTCTATTTGGGCGGCGCCTGGTGTGGACACCAACGCGCCGCTTTTTTGTTTTTGCATTTGCTGCCTTGAGAATTGATAAACTAGCGCGGAAGGATTTTAGAATCATGACCAATCGCCGACAGTTCCTGAAGAATGCGGCCGGCACCGCGGGCATTGTGTTTAGTAGTTGCAGTTTGCTCGATCAACAATTGCGCGCCCAGCCCGCGCAGAAGCGGCGTTTAGTGACCGTGGGTGGGAAGCGAATCCGGACCATCGATATTCACGCGCACGTGGTAATTCCAGAGGCTGTCACGCTAATGGGCGGGCGCGCGGTGCCCGCCACTGACACCGGAATCATGGACGGCGCGATGGCGGAGGACCGTTTTGCCCACATGGACAAGTGGGGAACCGACATGCAGGCGCTGAGCATCAATCCGACTTGGTATAGTGTCGAGCGCGATCTGGCGGCCAAGGGCATCGAGCTGCAAAATCAGAAACTGGCTGAATTGTGTGGAAAATATCCGGACCGCTTTGTTGCGTTTGCGTCGGTGGCGCTGCAGTATCCAGAGCTGGCGGCGCAGCAATTGGAAGACGGCGTGAAGAAGTACAAGCTGCGCGGGGCGGCGATTGGCGGGCACGTGAATGGCGATGAATTATCGAACCCCAGGTTCGATGTGTTCTGGAAGAAGGCAGAAGAGCTGGGCGTGCTGGTGTTCATGCATCCGCAGGGGATTCCGGAAATGAACAAGCGGCTGGGGGGGGCCGGATTTCTGACCAACGTGATCGGCAATCCGCTGGAAACCACCATCTTTCTTTCGCATTTGATCTTTGACGGGACTCTGGATAAATTCCCGGGGCTGAAGATTTGCTCCGCGCATGCGGGAGGGTATTTGCCGTCGTATGCGGGACGGAGCGATTACGGGTGTGTGCGGGCTCCGGAGAGTTGTAAAGACAAAAAGAAGCCGGCGACGGAATATCTGCGCAAGCTGTATTTCGACACAATGATTTTTAACACCGAAGGCATGCGGCACCTGGTGGCGCAATGCGGAGCCAGCCAGTTGATGATCGGCACGGATTTTCCGTTTCCCTGGTCCGACGCCATTGTTGACGATGTGCTGAAAACCCCTGGCCTGAGTGATGCGGATAAGCGGGCCATTCTGGGTGAGACCGCGGCGAAGCTGCTGAAGGTGAACTGAGGATCGCTTTGGAATCCAGCCGATCAGCGCTTCTTAACGCGTCTAATCGGGAGACAACCCGCAGAGCAGCGCCCAAAAATCTATGCAATTGGGGAATTGACTGGGCAACGGACAGAGCGAGCCAAGGCCAATGGATGTCGCTATGCCGACGAGGTGGATGACGACCGGGATGTCTACCGAAACGACGACAGGGATGGCGACCGGGGATTGACTCCCACGTTTACGCGTGATAAAGTCACCCAAGCTTCAGAAGTACTCGAACCTTTAACGTAGGGCACTGGTGGCAACATCCAATTGGGGTTTTCGTGTTACGAATTTGCTTGCAAAGGGGACAAACGGTGAAATCCATTCTTTCGTTACTGCTGTTTTTTGTTTTAGGTGCTGCGCTGGCTTGGGGTCAAGCCACGGCACAAATTCACGGCGTGGTTCAGGATATGAGCGGCGCCGCCATTCCGGGGGCCAAGGTGAAGGCCCTACAGACGGACACGGGATTTTCTAGAACAGTGACCACGGGCGCGGACGGCGGCTACGTGATTACTAGTCTCCCGTTGGGACCTTACAACGTAGAAATCACGGGCGCCGGGTTCGCCACTTCCATTGAGTCCGGCGTGATTCTGCAGGTGAACAGTGACCCGGCCGTGACCGTTGCACTGAAACTGGGCGCGGTTAGCGAACGAGTGAACGTGGAGGCTAACGCGTCGCAAGTGGAAACGCGCAGCGTCGGCGTGGGCACGGTGATCGAGACGCAGCGGATTCTGGATCTGCCGCTCAATGGCCGCAACGCCACCGACTTGATCACCCTATCCGGCCTTGCCGTGCAGACGGGTACGTCGCCCGGCTATAACATGAGCACTGGCGTAAATATTTCGATTGCCGGGGGCACCAGCTACAGTATCCAGTACAACCTGGATGGAGCTTCGCACCTAGACACCTATGACGGCACCAATATGCCGCTTCCGTTCCCAGATGCTCTTCAGGAATTCAAGCTGATCACCAGCACGCAGGACGCTGCGGGCGGCGGACACTCTGGCGCTTCTGTGAATTCCGTTACGAAATCCGGTACCAATACTTTGCACGGCGATGTTTTTGAGTTCTTTCGCAACTACGATTTGAACGGGCGCGATGCTTTTGCTCCCAGAGGCGACCAACTTAAACGGAATCAGTTCGGCGGCGTGATCGGCGGAGCGATTAAGAAGGATAAGCTGTTTTTCTTTTCGGGTTACCAGGGAACCGTCACCCGCCAAACCCCGAGTGGAACGCAAGCGTTTGTTCCCACTCCAGCAATGCTTAAGGGCGATTTTTCAGGGTACCTTGCCGGCAAATGTGGTCCGGTGACCACCGGATTGAGCAGCACTGGTCAATTGCTTGCCCCCATAAGCCCGGCAGCGCTGAAAATTGCAAGTTTCCTGCCGCAGGGAACCGGTCTCTGCGGACTAACCTTCTTCGGCCTTCCTTTGAGTGAGAATCGATTCCAGGTTCCTGCCAGGCTGGACTACCAGCTGAGCGAAAAACAAAATCTCTTTGCGCGTTACCTCATCACAAAAATCGATCAAAAGATTCCGTATGATATCGCCCAGAACGCGCTGGCCACCACAGGCACCGGAGCAGATGACATGGGCCAATCGCTGGCCCTTGGCGATACCTACGTGATTAGCCCCACTATGGTCAATTCGTTCCGCGTGTTTGGCAACCGCGTCGGATCGGCCAAGCCTGCTCCGCAAAGCTTCGGGCCCGCCGAGGTTGGCATTAATGCATACAGTTACCTCCCGAAATTCACTTCACTCGTGGTCGTGAGTGGCTTCAGTCTGGGCGTGGGCGCGAATTTTTCTACCTCGACTACCGGGTATACGAATTTCGGATTTAACGACGACGTGAATCTGGTTCGTGGTTCCCACCAAATCGGGTTCGGCGTAAATTTGTCGCGCGCCATTCTCGTGGGAAACTCATACGCATGGTCGTCTCCCTTTGACGTTGTTGTGGGCATGCCCGCGTTCTTTGCTGGCAGCGTGAATGGCGGTCTGCATCAGGCCAACCCCAACCCCAATTACACTACGCAGAACTTCTTTGGACTTTACGTGGGAGATATCTGGAAGGTAACACCCAAGCTGACGCTGAATTACGGAATTCGTTGGAACCCCTTCTTCCCGATGCAATTCACTCAATCGGACGTCTCCGATTTTAGTTTGGCTAGCTTCTACGCCAACAAGAAGAGCACGGCGATTCCGTCCGCACCTCCCGGATTCACCTATCCTGGCGACCCTGGCTTCAACGGGCGATCCGGCCTGAACCACAATTTTGGCCATGCTGAGCCGCGTGTCGGTTTTGCGTGGGATCCAAAGGGTGACGGTAGGACAGCGATTCGCGGTGGCGCGGGAATTGCGTATGACTTTATCCGGCAGGATCTCCACCAGAATACTTCGAGCGTGGCGCCGTTCCGCCTTACGGTTACCATCCCAGTCACCAACCTGGACAATCCGTACGCCAGCATCGGCGGCAATCCGTTCCCTTACAACTTCAACCCCAAAAATCCCGTTTTCCCCACAAGCCCCGCTTACCAGGGCTTTTTCCCCATTCCACCGAATCTGAAGACTACCGAACAGTATTCCTGGAATCTGGGAATCCAGCGGCAGTTTACATCGAAGTTGTTCGCATCGGCCACTTACGTGGGAACACAATTGGTTCACACGTGGAGTGCGGTCGATCTCAATCCGGCCCAATACGTTGCGGGAAATTGCTCGGCGGGACAGTACGGCCTTACTGCTGCGGGACCCTGCACGACGGCCAGCAATATTAACAACCGCCGTCTACTGGAACTAACGAATCCGTCTGGGGGTAACCTTCTTGGATCTGTCACCCAACTGGACGATGGTGGAACCCAACGCTACAACGGACTTCTTCTGAACGCCAGTTGGCGCAAGGGAAATGTGAACTTGGCTGGCAACTATACGTGGTCCCATTGCACGGGTCTTCCCATCGCCACGTTGTCGAATATACAGTCCACCTACCCTCACCAAGCATACCAGAACAATGGTCCCAACAATCGCAGTCTGGACTACGGCGACTGCTACAGCGGTTCGCTTGACATCCGGCGAATCGCCAATGTTACGCTGGTGGCGAGCACCCCGAAATTCTCCGGAACGTGGGCCCGCCGCCTGGGCTCTGGCTGGACCACGTCAACCATCTACACTGTCCGGACTGGCGCCCCTATCACACTCTGGATGGGATCCGACATCGCGATGAACGGACTGTATCAAGGTGCCGGAGCGTATCCCGTGCCGCAGCGTCCCAATCAGGTTTTGGTGGATACGGCCGCGCCCAATCAAGGCCAGAGTTGCTCGCCCGCCCCGTGCGTGAGCTATTTCAACACGGCGGCATTTGCCGCTCCCGCCGGCGGTACCTACGGAAATATGGGTGTGGCTAGCATGAGAACTCCGGGATTCTGGGAATGGGACCAGACCATCACCCGGCAATTCCGCATCACTGAATCTCAACGCTTTGAAGTTCGAGTGGAAGCTTTTAATTTGACCAATAGTGTTCGATTATATCTTCCCAGTGTTGGTGGGAATAATCTGCAGCTTGGTAACAGCCAATTCGGTCACATTACCACCGATGCCTCCACTACCGGCACAACTGCGCTCACAGGTAATGGTGGCAGGGTGGTGCAACTCGCGTTGAAATACGTGTTTTAAGAGACGTATCCACCCAAACGTATCCACCAACAAAAAAGAGCCCCGCCGGTTTTGCCAGCGGGGCTTTTGTTTTGGACTTAGGGTTGCGCCGGGCGCTATTTGCGGCGCGCCCTATTTACGTCTAGCGATGTTCACTTCCGTGCAGGTCTCCATCACATCCAGAAATTTTTGATAGTTGCCCTGGCCGACCACGAACGGATTGGGTTCGCCTTTCTTGCGGGCTTGCAGTTTGTCCAGCTTGGTCTGAATGGGGTCCATCAACGGGTGGTTCTGAATTTCCACGTCCACTTTGGCCTTTTTGGTTTCGGCCTTGAAGTGTTCGACGGATTTGCGATAAGTGGCCAGGCCTTCGTCGGAAATGGGCGCGGGCGTCAAAATCGTACCGGCGTAAATCGCGGCCATATGGGTTTTGCCGTTATCTTTCACCGGAAAAATGTAGCCTGTGGAGCCCGGCGTGTGGCCGGGAATGGCCACGGGCATCACGCTCAAATCACCCAAAACAATGGGCTGGCCTTCGGTTACTACTTGATCATGCTTGGGTAGGACCGCAGGTGGACCCTTCTTTTGCTGGGCCGCTGGAGGGTTTTCCATCAGATTCCAATCCGCCGCGGCGATGTACACTTTCGACCCAAAGTGATCCTGGAAATAGGGTGATCCGCCGAAGTGGTCCGCGTGCCCGTGGCCCATGATGATGATCTTCACTTGCGCGGGGTCCAGGCCCAGTTTCTGGAAGCCGGGGAGCAGTTGCGAATCCACTTGATTGGCGGCCAGCGAATCGATCATCAACAGACCGGCGGAGGTCTGAATGACGTAGACCGTGGTGCCGGAGTTTCCGATGGCGTAGACGTTGTCGAAAATCTTGGTGGGAGCAATGACAGGGTCAGTGGCTGCGTTGGCGCGCGGGGATTCGCAGAAAAAATGCGCCTCCTCGGCCCACATGGTGCCGCCGATTTTCTTGGCCTTTTCGATCAGCGCTTTCACTTCGGCTGAATCGGGCTTGGCGGGGGCGGCGGCTGGCGGTTGCGCGCTCAACGTCAAGCCGAGGGCGGCCGTCAAAGACAAAGCGGTCTTACTACTGGTTCTGAACATAATTGTTCCTTTCCTCATTGTTTCTCTTTCTATTACCACTTATTTCCCGTCGACTGAAAACGCCAACAACACATTGCCCGCAATGGCGGGAATGCGTGCGTAGCCGGAGTTGGTATAGAGCATACCACCCACCACCGTGACGCCGGCTCCGTTGAGTGATCCGCCGCGGGCTTTCACGCCGTCGACGGTTGTAAAATCTTTCAGCGAATCGAAATCCCAAATGATGCCGCCCTTGACCGCGTCGAAAGCGCGCAGATGACCGTCCATTGAACCCGAAAAAACCACGCCGGGAATGGCGGTAACGGGAGCGGCCTGCGCGGCGCTGCAGCCTTCCGTGCCAACACAAGCAGGCTTAGGGGCGCCAGTGGACCACAGCATTTCACCGGTGGCCAGCTTCAGTGCGATCATACCGCCACCGGCTTCGGGCTTACCCGGATTCCAATCGGAGATGGCGAAGTAGCCGATGCCTTTGTCGTCCGCCGCGGGTCCCCACATGATGCCGCCCTGACCTCCGCCTTCCGCCAATTTTTTCTGCCAGATGATTTTGCCGTTCTGTTCCGCATCAAGCGCATGCAGCATGCCGGACTTCTGGCCGACGATCAACAGGCGTTTACCCCCACCGCCATCTTTCAGCCCACCGCCATCTTTCAGCCCACCGATGGTTACGAGCATGGGCGAGTGTCCGAAATCGGCGTCTTTGCCCGGATTTTTGGGGCAATTGGCTTTGTTGTCGCCATTGCAGCCGAAATTAAACGCATCGTTCTGCGTGAGTTGTCGGGACCAGAGTTGCTTGCCGGAATCCATGTCGATGGCCAGAATCGCATCGCTATTTTCGGTGGTGGGTTCGGTAAAATTGATGCCGGTGCCGACGTAGATGACTCTCTTTTGCAGATCGATGGTGGGCGAGGACCACAGCGATACGCCCGATGGCGCCCAGCTCTGCACGCCGGCGGAAGTTGTGCCGGTGACTTTCGCTGGTTCGGAAATCGTGTAGGTTTTCCAGATTTGTTTGCCGCTGGCGGCGTCCAGGGCTACTAAGCTTCCGCGGAACGTACAGCACTCATACTTGGGATTGCCTGCGGCGATGGGTTCATCACCGGCGGAGACGGGAACGAACAGCCGCCCGCCTTCGAGCTTGGGGCTTCCTGTGATTACAGCAAACGGATGTTCGTCCACGTGCGTTTTCCAAAGCAATGCTCCGGTGTTCGCATTCAGCGCGTAGACATAACCATGAAGATCGCCAAAGTACGCGCTGCCATTCGCCACTGTAACCGCGGTGCGCACGCCCTCTTCCGCCGCATAGGACCAGTAGATGCAGCCCGTCCGGGCATTCAAAGCGTAAACGCTGCCCTCGGCGCTGCCAACAAAAAGTTTGCCGCCGTAAACAGTCGGTTGCGAAAACGCCGTGGTTGCACCGGGAAAGCCGAAAGCCCATTTCAATTTCAGCTTCGGAACACTGGTGCGATTGAGCCCCGCTGCTTTCGCGCTTTGAAAACGGCTATTGGCAGCACCGTTGCCCCATCCATTCCAAGCAACAGCGGAACTGAATGGCGCTGCTGTGGCGGTGCATCGCGCCGACGCCGGAATGGTTTGGGCTTCGCCCGCAACACCCAAATATTTCGCGAGGGCATCGCGTTGGCTGGCGTCCATCGCCGACCCTTGCGCGCGCATCTTGCCAGTTTCAAGCGCGGCCAAAATGCTCTTCCAAGGCATACGGCGCAGGGTTTCAGGCAAAGGCGCACCCACCCCGCTATTGGCACTGTGGCAGGTGGCGCAATTGGTTTGGAACAGCGCATCCGGTGTTGGAACAGCCGGTGTCGGAACGGCCAGCGTCTGGGCGACGCAACATGTAAACGCAGTTAGAGCAAGTACGGGAACAAATCGCATTCAACCTTTATACACTGCTTACGCGGCTACCGGCGCATCGCTTGCCACGCCCGGCGCTTTCCTCGACAGCAGCGCGTCCACACTCCAACTGCCCGCACCGGCAGCGGCGAAGAACAGGAACATGACGATATAGAGGATCACTTCCTCGCCGCCATTGCGCATGGGATATGGTGAACGCGGAAAGGCGGAATAGAGATATGCGATCACGGCCTCCGCGCACAGCACCGCCGCGACAGGCCGAGTGAACAGACCCAACATGAGAAGCGCCGCACCGACAATTTCCAATCCACCCACCCAAGTGGGCAGGCTATCCAGAGCCATGATTGCCGCGCCTCTGCGCCCGGCTTTCGCCGCCAGCACGCCGAACATCAGACGGCAGCCATGCAGCATAAAAGTGAAGCTAAGAATGATGCGGGTGATGGAACGTGCCTGACTCTCCCACTGGGCAAACGGGTTCCTCATCAGATCGGATTTAAGTACAGCGTCCAGACTAAGCACGCCGCCTCCCGCCGCAACCAACCACAGGAAGACGTAGCAATATGCCACCGCGCCTTCGCCGCCGTTGGCGATGGGCCACAATCCACGAGGCGCCCAGGAGTTGAAATAGGCCACCGCCATTTCGCCGCAAAGAATGAAGGCGGTGGGGCGGGTGAACAATCCCAGAATCAGCAACAGCCCGCCGACGAATTCGATGGGCCCAGCGATGCCGTGGAGTTTGGAGAAATCGCGGTCAATGCGGCCACCGGCGAAGCCCCAGAGTTTTTCCAGGCCGTGCTCGATGAACAACAAACCGACGACAATGCGAACCAGGCTTTTCAGATTAAATGGGCTGGTGATCATAGGGCTCCCCCGCCGCTAAAGGCGCGTAGGCCAATGTAGCATCCTGCGGGGAGAGGGTCAAACGGTAGCGGTCAATTTTGTCAACCCTCTTCGTTGGTTCAGGCGATGTGGAAGCTGGATGTAGGACCGTGATCGGCACCCGCCTCAAGCGCTCCGGCATGTTCGACCGTTCGCGGTGACAACGCCATCATCGCCTGGCGGTGCTCCCGTCTCACTGGCACCTTGCAAGACACCGGGCAGCCCGCTCCTCTGCCGCCGGAATCCCAACTTCCCAGAATCTCAACTTCTATCTCGCGCACCTGGGCGGTTTGGGCGTACGGGGGCGCTGGTTTCAAGGGTGCGGGTGTCAGGGGCATTGGTATCGTGTACTGTTTTGCAGTGTGACCTTGTGTAGTGTCGCCGGCATCCGCTTCGAGCGGTTATGCTAAGCTCCAAAGCGTGCACGGCCCCGCCCCATTCCACGGCCCGCCAGCAGCCCGCCATCCGGCAGTCGTCCGCGTCACGCACTGGATCACGGTCATTGCATTTTTCGGGCTGCTGGTCAGCGGCGTCGAGATCCTCATCTCTCACCCCCGTTTTTATTGGGGAGAAACCGGCAACTCGCTCACTACGCCGCTATTCCAGATCCCCATCCCGGCATCAAGAGCAACGGTCCCCACCGGCTATGGCTACGTCCTGCCCGATCAAAATGGCTGGAGCCGCTCCCTCCATTTCCAAGCCGCTTGGGCCATTGTGTTGACGGGTCTGCTCTACACCATCGCCGGCTACTTCACCCGCCACTTCCGAGACAATCTGGTTCCTCCTCCCGAACAACGCAGCCTGCAGGCGTTTCAGCAGGTGATCGCCAGCCACCTTCGCATCACACCACCAACCGATGGCGACGCGCTTTCCTATAATGTCCTGCAGCGGGTCTCCTACCTCGTCGTGATTTTCATCCTTTTTCCGCTGGTCATCTGGACCGGTCTGGCCCTATCGCCATCTTTTGCTTCCGCTCTCCCCTCGACCGTCAATCTACTGGGCGGCCGCCAATCCGCACGCACCTTGCACTTCTTTGTTTCCGGACTTCTTTTTCTTTTCCTGATCATTCATGTCGCGATGGTGATTGTTTCGGGCTTCACCGCCCGCATGCGAGCCATGATTACCGGCAGCACAACGCGTCAAGAAACCCCAGAACCAATACCATGACCCCCATCTCGCGCCGCAACTTGATCGCCACCGGCCTCGCCGCCGGCGTTTCGGGCGTGGCCGCCGCCCGCCTGGCCACCCGCTATGGTTTGATCCCTCCTGATAGCGGAGGCATCTGGGGCGCCGGCGAAACCCTCACCTACGCCGCCCAGCGCATTTTGACCACCCACTCGCTGGCCCGCGAATTCCCACGCAACCTGATCTCGAAGGCGCCTTTCGCCAACGAAGTTGCCCCCATGCCCCCGGCCATGAAGGAGGCTTTCCAGCGCGATTGGCTGCTGACTCTCGACGGTATGTTCGCGCGGCCCGTATCTCTTTCTTTGTCCGATCTCAAAACCCTTCCCGTCCGCCGCCAGGTCACAGAAGTGGTCTGCGAAGAAGGCTGGTCTTACATCGCCGAATGGATCGGCACGCCTCTGGTCGAAGTGCTCCACGCCGCTGGCCTTTTACCGCAAGCCCGCTACCTGGTCTACTTTTCCATCGAGCGTGATTGGTGGGATAGCATCGACCTGGCGGACGCGCTCCATCCCCAGACGCTGCTCACTTATGCGATGAACGACGGCGATCTCCCCGTCCCCTTCGGCGGCCCCCTGCGTTTGCGTGTGCCCCGCCAACTAGGCTACAAGAGCGTAAAATACATCACCCGTATCACCGCGGCCGATTCCCTGAAACCTTTCGGCAAGGGACTGGGCTCCGCCTCCCCGGAAGGCGGCTACTCCTGGTACGCGGGCATCTGAATCGTTGCGGCGGGTTTCCAGCCCGCCTATCTTTTCGAAAACCAGTCCGGTAACATCCAGTTCGAGTTCCGTCAAAGTGCCGGTGGCCACACCTGGGAGAACGGGCGTAACTATATTTAACCGACATCTAAACGACATTTGAACGACTTCGCCCAGAGATTGTTCCCATAGCCAACTTTGCATCTCAAACTGTTCCCATTTTCTGCGACAATAGCCAGAACATGTGGCAACAAGTATACGACCCCGTCGCCGGTAGTTTGCCGTTGTCCGCGCTGGTAGCGCTGCTTCCGGTTTTCGTTTTGCTTTTTTTGCTGGCTGTGATGCGTGTGCCTTCCTGGGCTGCCGCCATTGCCGGATTTTTCACCGCTGCGATTGTAGCCTTGGCGGTTTACCACATGCCGTTTTCGCTGGTGGCCAGCACCACGCTCTATGGTGCCGCCAACGGCTTGTTGCCCATCAGTTGGATTGTCTTCACGGCCATTCTGCTGTATCGCATCACGGTGGAAACCGGTAAATTCGAAATTATCAAAAATTCGTTGTCGAACCTCACCAGCAACCAGCCGGTGCAAGCGCTGCTGATCGCTTTTGCATTCGGTGCGTTCATTGAGGGCGCCGCCGGCTTCGGTACGCCCGTGGCCATCGCCGCGGCCATGTTGGTGGGCTTGGGATTCCGTCCGTTCTTCGCCGCCAGCATTTGTTTGTTGGCGAATACTTCTCCGGTGGCCTTTGGATCGATCGGTACGCCGCTGGTGATGTTGCAAAACGTGACGAAATTGCCAATGGAGGCGTTGTCGGCGAACGTTGGCCGTTTGTGCGCGCCGCTTTCGCTGATCATGCCGGCGTATTTGATTTTAGTGATGGGCGGCATGCCCGCGCTGCGCGCCGCGCTCCCGGCGGCTATCGTGTGTGGACTCTCGTTCGCAACCACGCAATTTTTGGTGTCCAGCTATCTGGGTCCGTATTTGACCGATATTCTGGGCTCCATCATGGCGATGTTGTGCCTGTACTTGCTGTTGAAGGTCTGGCGGCCGGTGGGCGATGATTCCAAACCCAACAGCCGCTTTACCACTGGTGAAGTTTTCCAGGCCTGGACGCCGTATCTTCTGTTGGTCGTTTTTGTGTTGATCTGGGGTACGCCCGTCACCAAGGCGATTTTGGACACGACGACGAAAGTCATCCAGTGGCCCGGCCT
>JANXYJ010000174.1 GCA_025350105.1 Terriglobia bacterium
ATTGCTCGCTTTGCCCAACGCACCCTCTCGGCTCACGCTTCGGGAATTACCGTGCGAACCACTGGGACAGGAGACTAGTTTACTACGCACAGGCGTGGTCCCTCGTGTGGGAAGATCGTCCAATTTTCAGAGCTCGTATTGAGGCATGGGCTAACGGCCCAGTGGCACCTATTCTTTACAAAAAACACCGTGGTTCATTTCGCATTCAGAAATGGCCGGAGGGTGATGCCTCACGTCTCTCTGAAGAGGACTCTACCACAGTGAATTCCGTAGTCAAATTTTACGGCGACAAGTCTCCCCAATGGCTCAGCGATCTGACGCACATGGAGGACCCTTGGATTATTGCGCGACGCGGCTTGGCACCTGGGGCCACGAGCAACAATGAAATCACAATCGAGTCAATGCAGGATTATTACGCCAGCCTCAGAAGCAACGCCAGTTGAAGCCGAACAAGAAGCCGGGGGTTCGGCTCCAACTGAGCGACCAAAAAATACCGCGCATAAATCAGAATCCAGATAAATACTTTGACCAGAGACCTTCGTGGCGGTTTTCTCGCATCGAAGTTTGCGACCCATATGGATGGCACAAACTGAATGCAACTACGCTTAACGATGTCCGCGAAAAACTGTCCGCATTCGAAACTATGACCTGGGCGCAGATACTCACTCAGTCTGGAGGTCACCACCATAGAGTTCCAGTAGAAAGACTTTGCCCCACTGCCCAAAAAAGAATACAGGACAAATTTCGCGGGATTGCGGATCTTGTATCTTTGCGATTAACAAATGTGCAGCGAGTATGGGGTATTTGGAGTGAAGGCATCTACCATGTGATTTGGTGGGACCCGCAACATCAAGTTTGCCCCTCTCTTAAAAAGCACACATAGAGCCCGATGCTCAAACGGACCCACTACCCACCCGCTACCCCGGATTGACTTCCGCCCCCACCTCCTGTATATTTCTGAAGTACTTGGCT
The DNA here is from genome assembly GCA_025350105.1 of Terriglobia bacterium. Taxonomy (GTDB): domain Bacteria; phylum Acidobacteriota; class Terriglobia; order Bryobacterales; family Bryobacteraceae; genus Palsa-187. The sequence goes on from JANXYJ010000174.1 coordinate 973, forward strand.
TTTCAGGTATTTGTAGAGTTTTTCGGGGCGAAATGGGGCGCTCGTTGGGACGTGTGAATCGAAAACACGAGTATTGCTGACTCCTTGTCGCGTCGGCTTCTCAGCTTACTCCAACAGCAGCCTCCGGGTTCCAAATATTGGTTACTCTTTTGACTGATTTTGGCCTAACCAATCCGGCCCATTGGAGACAAGCCTTGACGGATATGAGGATGGACGCAGGCATGACGGACGCAGGCATGACGGACCAAGCATGATGGACTCAGCATGATGGACCCAGGCAAGGCTGAACCGAATACGCTTGAGCAGCAACCAGTCGCAGCCGAGGCGCGGCTAGCCATGCCAGGCCATTCGGCAGTCCCGTCAGGCGACGACGACGCCGTTCAGGTCGACCAGGCTTACGCGCAGCTGATTGAAAGCTACAGCCAGATTTCGGTTCCCTCGCACGATGGGCTGATTCATGGCCGCGTGGTGGGCGTCAACGCGGCCCACGTGATCGTCGATTTTGGCTCTAAGCTCGAAGGGATCATACCGCTCGAGGAAATTCGTGCCAGCCAAACGCAGATTGCCCCGTTCAACGTAGACGATCCGATCGATGTGAAGCTGAACCGCTATGCGCCTAAGCAGGACGGGTACATGGCGCTATCGTTTGTGAAACCGGTTGCGCCGGTGGAGAAGATAGCGGAAATTACTCCGGAACAAAGCCAGATTTGGGACGCGCTGGAACTGGCGCACCGCGAACAAACGGTGGTAACGGGAAAAGTCACCGAACGCACCAAGGGCGGCCTGATCGTGGATCTGGGCGGAGTGAACGGAGTCACGCCGGAAAATCCGCTGAACGGTTTTCTGCTGGGTTTTCTGCCGGGATCCCAGGTGGATACGCGCCCGTTGCACGATCTGGATCAGTTCATTGGCCAGGAGATTCCCGTGAAGGTGGTGACGGTCAACCGCCAGCGCCGCAACGTGGTGGTCTCCCGCAAATTGGCCATGGAAGGCGAACTGAAAGCCCGCAAGCAAGCGGCACTGGAGCGCATTAGCGAAGGAGCCATGCTGACAGGCATCATTAAGAACCTGACCGAGTACGGCGCCTTCGTCGATTTGGGCGGCATCGACGGACTACTGCATGTAAGTGATCTTTCCCACGGACGCGTGAATCATCCGTCGGAAGTGGTGCAGCCCGGGCAAGAGGTCACGGTTAAAGTTCTTCGGTTTGATCGTGAAAAAGAACGCGTCTCATTGGGCATTCGCCAGTTGACGCCGGACCCCTGGGCGAATCTTCCCGAGCGCCTGCTGGCCGGCAGCCGCGTGTTAGGACGCGTCACCAGCGTTACCGACTACGGTTGCTTCGTGGAGATTGAACCGGGCGTGGAAGGCCTGATTCACATTTCTGAAATGACCTGGAGCCGGCGCATGAAACATCCCGGCAAGATCCTGAAACTGGGCGATCCGGTGGAGGCGGTGGTGCTGGAAGTGAAACCCCGCGAGCGGCGGGTCTCCCTGGGGATCAAGCAACTGGAAGCCGACCCCTGGACCACGGTGGCGGAACGCTATAGCGTGGGTTCGGTGGTGGAAGGCCGGGTGCGAAAATTGACCGATTTTGGGGCATTTTTGGAAATTGAGGATGGGATAGACGGCTTGGTGCACGTCTCTGACCTGTCCTGGACCCAGCACGTAAAGCACGCCTCGGAGATTTTGAAAAAAGGGCAGATGATGCAGACCGTGATCCTGAGCATCGATGCGCCTAACCGGCGTTTGTCCTTGGGGATCAAGCAATTGCAGCCGGATGCCTGGGAAACCTTTTTTCAGAATCATGCTGTGGGCGACGTGATCCGCGGCAAGGTTTGCCGGGTGGCTGCGTTTGGCGTTTTTGTGGAGTTGACCCCGGGAGTGGAAGGGCTGTGTCACAAATCTGAAATCCAGCTGGAAAAGCCCGCCCGGGATAAATCGACCCGGGGCGCGGCAAAAACGGCTGACACCCCGGAAGACTGGGCCTTGCCGGTGGGCCAAGACTATGACTTCAAAGTGATTAGAATAGAAGAAGCGGAAAAGCGCGTGGGCTTAAGTCTGCGCGGAGCCGCCGAACGGGAAGAGGACACGCGGTTGCAGGGTTATCATCGGCAGGCCACCGCCGCCACGGTAACCATGGAACAGGCTTTAGAACAGGCCATGCGGGTCAGGGAGAAATGAGTATGAGCGGGAACATGACCAAGGCTGAACTGATCGACGAGGTTTCGCGCGTTGTGGAAATGACGCGCAAGGATTCCGAAGTGATCGTGGAAGCCATCTTTAACAGCGTGGTGCAGGCGTTGCACAGCGGCGACAAGATTGAAATCCGTGGCTTCGGCAGTTTCCGCACGCGCCGCCGCCAACCCCGTGTGGGGCGAAACCCCAAGACCGGAGCGCGCGTGGACGTACCCGCCAAGCGCATCCCTTACTTCAAGCCCAGCAAGGAGTTGAAGGATCTGGTGAACCAGGATCACAAGGCGGAGAACTTAGGCCTGGTTTAGGTTCCGGTGTCTTCTGGTTGAACGCGAGCCGGATAGACGCTGGTCACTGTACGCCGGGAATTTAGGCCGTGATCCCTCCCGCCTGGGCAGGGAATCGCCTCTACTTCCTGACATAGCGCCTCCCAAACCATTGGCTTCACAGACGGTGCAAGCGCGTCGGGAAGCTGCCACAATTAAGGGTTGGTTGTCAGTTGTTAAGGTTGTGCTCAAGGGAAGTGACGGCAAGAAGGGTTGAATGGACCATCTTTGGAGTCCGTGGCGCTATAACTATGTATCCAATGCGGGATCGAGTATAGAAACGGGTACAACAACCGGCACAACAGCGGGCACGGCTTGCTTTTTTTGCCGGGCAGCCAGCAGGCCGAATCAGGGTGAGGAGGCTGCTGCCAACGACGACGCCGAGCATCTGGTGATTTTGCGGGCGGAAAAAAGCTTCGCGATGCTGAATCGTTTTCCGTATAGCACCGGCCATCTGCTGGTGGCGCCATATGCGCACGTGGCTACGTTGGAAGACGCTGAGACGGCGGCTCTCGAAGAAATGATGCGGCTGGCGCAACGTTTGGAAAAAGTCTTGCGCGCCACTTACCGCCCGCAAGGAATCAACCTGGGGTTTAATATTGGCCAATGCGCGGGCGCTGGAGTGGCCGGACATATTCATTTGCATGTTCTACCCCGCTGGTTTGGCGATACCAGTTTTATGACCACGGTGGGCGAAACCAGGGTTTTGCCAGAGGAACTGTCCACCACCTATCGCCGGATGACCGCCGCGCTGCGGAGCGCCTGAAGTTTTAAGCTCGATGCCAAGATCTGCCCAGCCATCAACTCACCCGCCGCAGGTAAGGAACCGAATGCCATGATGATTCGGCTATTTCGCGTGTCCATCCCCAGCAGCGTACTGGCGTTACTGTTGTCGGAATCCATTCTTATTTTTTCGTGCTACTTGCTGGCGGCCTATAGTACATTTGACACCTCGCCGGAAGTTTTTTTGTGGGATGACGCGGGGCTGTGGCGCATCGCGCTGGTAACGGCGCTGATCCAGATGGGCCTGTACTTCAGCGACTTGTACGAGAATTATCGCATTCTATCGCGAATTTCCTTGCTGCAGCAGTATTCGGTGGTGATTGGCATCGCGTTTCTGTCGCAGGCCTTGTTGAGCTACGGGCGCTGGGACATCATCCTGCCAAAATGGATGATGGTGACCGGGAGCGTTCTGGTGATGATCCTGGTGCCGGTGTGGCGCATGATTTTCACCAACACCGTGTGGAGAGCCATGGGTGCGCAGCAGCTTCTGTTTGTGGGCACCTCCACGGCGGTGCAGGAGATTATCGCCCGGGTGTTGGAACGGCCGGAATTGGGCATGGTGCCGCTGGGATTCCTGGATCGTGGCGACTCGGCTGGGATCACGGGTTCCGGTTTAAGTAAGGACGTGCAGCGGCTGGGGTCGGCCGATGACCTGATCGACGTCACCAACCGCCTGCAACCAGATCGCATCGTAGTCGGTATGAGCGAACGCCGCGGGCAACTGCCGGTGCACGATCTTTTGCAACTGCGCTTTGCGGGGGTGCATATTGAAGAGGCGTCCTCGGTCTACGAAGCCATCTTTGGCCGCGTTTTGACGCGCGAGTTGCACCCGTCGCAGCTGGTGTTCTCGGGCGAGCTGGGGCCCAAACCGGCCATGGTTTCCTTGCAGGCGTTTTACTCGTTGCTGGTTGGCCTGCTCGGTTTCGCGATCGCGTTGCCGGTGATGTTGATCGTGGCGCTGCTGGTGCGTTTCAGCTCCGCCGGACCCATTCTCTATTCGCAAACCCGCGTAGGTCTGAATGGAAAAACTTTCCGCTTGTATAAATTCCGTTCCATGCGCCAGGATGCCGAGGCAGAGAGCGGCGCGGTGTGGGCCACCAAGGACGACCCGCGAATTACCCCCGTGGGCCGTTGGCTGCGCAGGGCGCGTTTGGATGAGTTGCCGCAATTGTTGAATGTGCTGCGCGGCGAGATGTCGCTGGTGGGGCCGCGCCCGGAGCGGCCCGAATTCGTCAACGTGCTGCGCGAAAAAATTCCCTACTACGAGCATCGCCATTGCGTGCGGCCCGGGGTTACCGGTTGGGCCCAGATCAATCACAAATACGGCGACACCATGGACGACGTGGTGGTGAAACTGGAATACGATTTGTACTACATCAAAAATCTGGCGCCGTCGCTGGATTTGTACATCATCTTCCACACCATTAAGACGGTGCTGCTGGGGCGCGGGGCGCAATAACTCTCAATCCACATCTTGCGGCTTATTTGTTTCTCGTCCCCGCACTCCCAAGACGTGTGGCATCCCACTGCAACGCGCCACGCAATCTCCCGCCCTCCCAACCACTTGTCACATTGACTCACACCGGCCACCCAAGCGATCCGTTACATTGTGGGCAAGGAGTTCGAGCGCTCACCTGTCAGAGGGCTTGGATCCGCCAAGAGGAGCAATTCTAGAACAAGCTTCGAGGGCGTGCGAGTGATGGGCGTCGGCCAATACGTGAATTGGTCCCTATGCTGCTGCGGGTTAGATGTAGCCGCCCGATGTTCGCCGGCGTAAAACAAGCGAGCCCGCTTTGGATGCGAAAGTGTCCGAGGCGGAAGGGCGCCCTGAACAAGTTTTTTCCAAGGATCTTCAAAAAGCCTTAACGAAGAAGTTCTTTGACAACTGAACCGGCCGGCGCAGTGCCGCAAAACGCGACTATAATTGTGGCCATGCCAAAGCCCCTACTGCTTGCCGCATTGCTCGCAGCCTTCGCAGCGATTCCGGCCCCCGCGCAACCAAACGCTCAGCAGAACTGCGAGAAGCTGCGCCAGTTGATTCAGCCGGACGTGGTGATTCAATCCGCCACCGCCGTTCTGGCGGGTGAATTCAAACTGCCTGCGGGGCCGGCGAACGCGGCGCCAGTGCAAGTGCCGGCCTTCTGCCGCGTGATCGGCGTAGTGAAACCAGAGCTGCGCTTTGAGCTGTGGCTGCCGGAACGGTGGAACGAAAAATACATGGCGGTGGGCAATGGCGGAATGGCGGGAGCGATTGTGTACGGCGCTATGGTCGATCCGCTGAATCGCGGTTACGCCACCGGCAGCACGGACACCGGCCACTCCGGTGCCAACGACGATGGCGCTTGGGCCTTGGGCCATTTAGATCGTCTGCTCAACTATGCCCAGCGCGGCATCCATTTAATGGCGCAGGCCAACAAAGGAATTGTGCGCGCCTTTTACGGCAAAGCGCCGGTGCATTCGTATTTCAACGGCTGCTCCTTTGGCGGCAAGCAGGCGTTGACCGAAGTGCAACGCTACCCGGAAGATTTCGACGGTGTGATTGCGGGCGATCCGGCCAATAATTTCATCCGCCATTACATCGGCGGGCATTTGTGGGGAGCAATGGCGATGGATGGCGACGGCTACATTCCCGCGGCAAAAGTTCCGTTAATCGGGAACGCCGTCAATGCCGCGTGCGATGCGCTGGACGGGGTGAAGGACGGAATTCTGAACGACCCGCGGCGCTGCCACTTCGATCCCGCCGTGCTGCAATGCAAAACCGGCGACGCTCCCGATTGCCTGACCGGCGCGCAAGTGGCGGCCATCCAAAAAATATGGCGCGGGTTGACGGACGCAAATGGCGGCCAAATTTATCCGGGCCTGATGCCGGGCGGCGAGGCCGAATCCGCCGGTTGGGTCCGTTATTTCAGCGGCACCGGCCCGGGCGCCGGTCGGCATGCGGCGTTGACCAACGCGTTTTTCCGCTACATGGTTTTTGAGAATCCGGAATGGGACTTTCACAACTTTCGCTTCAGCGGCACTGCTGGTTTTGATAATGACCTGCAAGTGACCGAAGACAAAATGGGTGCGATGTTTGACGCGACCGACGCGGACCTGCGCCCATTCCGCTCTCATGGCGGCAAGCTGATTCAATACCACGGCTGGAGCGACCCGGACATTCCACCCACCAACAGCATCAATTATTTTGAGAGCGTGGTGCAAAGCGTCGGCGGAAAACGCAGCAGCAATCTGCAAGACACACGCGAGTTCTATCGCCTGTTCATGGTACCCGGGATGCTGCACTGCACCGGCGGGCCGGGACCCTCTCGTTTTGATGCGGTGGCCGCGCTCGAGCAATGGGTGGAGCAGAAGCGCGCTCCCGAACAAATCATCGCCAGCCACGCCACCAACAATAAAGTGGACCGCACGCGGCCCTTGTGCGCGTACCCGCAGGAAGCGAAGTATAAAGGCACCGGCTCGACCGACGAAGCGGCGAATTTCGTTTGCGCGGCGCCGTAAGCGGATCGGCGCGCTTTTAACGGGCTTTCAACGCCAGCCCTTGCGCAACGGAGGTGAATTCGCTGCCCGCGCGAATGCGTTCCCCGCCGAAGCGCTGTTCAAAAATCCGGCGCACTGCTGGAACAAACGAAGAGCCGCCTGTGAGAAATACCATATTCACCTTTGCCGCTGGAACAGCGGAATCGCGCAACAGCGAATCGACGCAGGTTTCAATCGCGGCAATTTCATCCCCGATCCAACACTCAAACGCAGCGCGCTGTGCCAGGGCATCCACTTCAATCGCTCCGTCTGCAAGCAAAAACCGCGCGGCGGTTTCCGCGGAGAGTTCGGACTTGGTCTTCTGAACGGATTGGTGCAGGCGATAGCCCAGGTCTTCGTTCACCAGATGAATCAGCGCCTCAATCTTTGCGGGTTCCAGGGCTTGTGCCTTTACGTTCGCCAACATATTCATGGTGTCCTTGGCCTTAAGAAACGACAGATGATGCCAACGTTCCAACTTGCTGTAAACCCAGCCGGGCACCGGCAACAGTTTGTCGACGGATTGCATCTTCGTTCCCGCGCCAAGGTGCGGCGAAACCAAATGCCGGACGATTTTCGCGTCGAACGCGTCGCCCGCAATACCCACACCGGCATTGCCTAATAAATCGTTTGCCTTGCGGCCTCTGCGCCTCACCGTCGGCCCAACGCGAATCAGCGAAAAGTCACTGGTGCCGCCGCCGAAGTCGCCAATCAGAATCAACTCGTCATGCTGCAAGGTTGATTCATAGTAGTGGGCCGCGGCCACGGGCTCCATCTCAAACTCGATGCTCTTGAACCCCGCAAGTTCGAAGGCTGTTCGCAGGCGGCCTTGGGCGTAGGCATTGTCTTCTTCGTTTTCGGCGCCGACAAATCGCACCGGGCGGCCAGCAACGGCGGAAGTGATGGGCGCATCAAACTGCTGCTCGGCTTTTTCGCGCAGGTCCCGCAAAATGCGGGCGATCAATTCCTCAATGGTCACCCGGATACCGAAGACTTCGGTGCTCAACAGCATCCGGCTGGTGAGAAAAGATTTCAGCGATTGAATCAGCCGGCCACTGGCGCCGCGTGCCTCGCGTGATAAATACTGTTCGATTCCCGCTGGCCCGGTCCACGACGCCAGCCGGTTCTTGCCTTGCTGGCGGACTTGTTCCAGATACAAAAGTGAACGATAGGATTCGGTGGGTCCGGTGAGGGACGGAACGCGCACTAATTCAACCGCTGGGCTTTGTGATTTTGGCCCCTCTACGCAGCGCGCCAGGGAGCTATTCGTTGTCCCGAAATCAATCCCTACGGCGAGCATGCCTGCATGTTGACCATGCTTCTATTCTAATGAATGCAGGCTTAGTGAATACGGTTTAGTGAATATACGCGAAACCGGCTTCCTGCTTGCGTGTGAGCTCCGCTACTCCGGAGTCGACTTCAACGGCGAACGGAAACAAGTCTTCGCTTTTGACGTTCAGAAACTTCATCGCGTTCTGGCAGGCCGCCAGCTTCACGCCGGCATCGGAGAGTTCCTTCAATTGCGCCGCGTATTTTGTGTCGGTCTTGCGCAACATATTCAAGCCGAGCCCAAAAAAGACTACTTCCACTTCGCTGCCGCCATTTTTGGCAAAAGCCTCGCGCAGGTTGGTGACGTGGGCCGGAAGCACCTCCCATGCGCCGCCTTCCGGCTCGGTTAACTGAAAAACAACCTTGTGCGGCTTGGGCGTTTGCGAAACCGCCGCGATTGTCAGCATCAGCGCCAGAGCGCCTATCGATAGAATCGTTTTCTTCATGGCTTTATTCTCCCGTCCTTACATACGACCATCCGGCTTCCTGTTTGCGAATCAACTCGGCTACACCAGAGTCTACTTGGGATGCGAAGGAAAACAGATCCTCCGTCACCACCTTGCGTAACCGCATGGAGTTCTGGCACGCAGCCAACACCACGCCGCTGGCGATGGCCTTCTTCATGCGCTCTTCAAATTCCGTATTTGTTTTAAGCAGCAAATTGATTCCCTTGCCATAAGCCACCACTTCAATCTGGATCTTGTCGGCTCCGAATACGTTCTGAATGTTCTGCACGTTGCCCATCAGCTGGTTCCAGGAATCCTTGTCGTCCACATTCATCTGCAGCACCACTTTATGCGGCTTCGGCGTTTGGGCGATTGCCCCGCTGGCCAGCACCAACAGAAATGCGAGTAGTGTCAAAGCAATTTTCTTCATAAGCGTTTCCTTCGCAACAATCATAATATGCCGCGTGCTGCTCCGGCGCGATATATTTGATGGACGTGACCAATCCAGGACCAGCCCCGCAGACGCAAGTGGAAACCAGCCTGGTGCGGGCGCACGGGATCGCGGCCATCCTGATGCTGTTCGCGTCGCTCGTTTTTGGAATTACGGTGTCCATTGAGCTGGTCTGGCCCAATGCGCTCGATGGTTCGCCTTGGCACAGTTGGGGGCGGCTGCGCTACGACCATACGCAGGGCATCATGCTGGGATGGCTGGCCAATGCGTTCTTTGCTTTTCTGTATCACGCGGTGCCGGTACTTACGGGCCGCCGCGTCACCAGCGTGAAGCTGGGCCAATGGTTATTCGGCTTGTGGAATTTCGTGGTGGTGATTCCCGGCTGGATTCTGGTACTGGCAGGCTTCAGCCAGCCGCTGGAGTGGGCCGAATTCCCGTTGGTGATTGATGTGTTCGTGGTGCTTGCGTTGGTACTGGCGGCGATTCAATTTCTGCCGCCGTTTTTCGCCCGCGGGTTGGTGGATTTGTACGTCTCCAGCTGGTACATCATCGGTGGTTTGATCTTCACGTTGCTTGCCTACCCGATGGGCAATTTCGTTCCCGAACTGGTCCCTGGCGCGCGTGGCGCGGCTTTCAGTGGCCTGTGGATTCACGACGCCGTGGGTCTGTTTGTCACGCCGCTCGCGCTCGCCATCATCTATTATGTGATACCCGCCGCAACGCGCAGGCCCATCTACAGCCACTTTCTTTCCATGCTGGGCTTCTGGCTGCTGTTCTTTCTGTACCCGCTGAACGGCACGCATCACTACGTGTTTTCCGTCATCCCGATGAACGCACAAAAAGGAGCGATTGCCGCATCGGCGTTGCTGGGCGTGGATGTCATGATCGTGGTCGCGAATTTGTTGTTGTCTTTGCGCGGATCTGGTTGGTTTCCGCGCGACATCCCTCTGCGGTTCGTCGGAACCTCGGCCGTTTTCTATTTGATCGTCAGCATTCAAGGGTCGGTGCAAGCGCAGATGTCGGTGAATCAGGCCGTGCATTTTTCCGATTGGGTGATTGGCCATTCGCACCTGGCCATGCTGGGCTTCGCGACGTTTGCAGCGGCGGGTGGCATCACCCATGTTTGGCAGCGCATTCCATCGGCACGATACAACCATCGGGCACTGGAATGGGCGTATTGGCTGCTGTTTGCCGGCGTCATCATTATGGTGAGCGACCTGACGCACGCCGGTTTGACGGAAGCGCGCCTGTGGCAATCCGGCGCGCCGTGGCTTGATTCGGTGAACGCCGTCCGGATTTATTGGCTGATACGGACGCTTACGGCGATTCCCATCTCAGCGGGTTTCACCCTGCTTTTGGTGGGATTGACGACCGGGCGGCGTGGCGCCGGTCTGGATGCGATTCGTGAAAGTGTCGGCCTGGAGGCAATTGAACAGATCGCACCGCGCTTGGTGGGTTCCGGATCATGAACCGCTTTCTGCGCACGTCCTATTTAGTTGCCTGCGTTGCGGGCGTGGGATTCTTTGTGCTTTCGGTTTTAATTCTGGGCGTCTGGCCCGGGCGAGTTCTTGAAGAAGAGACCCGCCGCATGTCGCCGGAGCATCCACTTAAACTCACTGCCAGTGAGCAACGCGGGCGGGCGATCTATAGCAAAGAAGGCTGCGCCTATTGCCACACGCAGCAGATTCGCTTTCTGAAATCTGACGTCATCCGTTTCGGTGCGCCGACGCTTGCGTGGGAGACGCAGTTCGACTATCCGCATCTGTGGGGCACACGCAGAATCGGCCCGGATCTTTCGCGCGAAGGCGGCGTGCATTCACCGGATTGGCATTTTTCGCATCTGTATTCGCCGCGGTCAATTGTGCCAGAATCCGTGATGCCCGCGTATCCCACGATGTTCAACGGCGCGCCGGATCGGCCGACGCAAGAAGCCCGTGACGTGCTGGCTTACATCGAGAGCCTGGGCCGGGCACGCGAGCTAGCAGGGCCGGAGGGTGAAGCGCGCATGCAGGCGGCCAGCCATCAAATGGATGACATGCAGGTGGCTTCGCCGGTGCTGAACGCGAGTCCAGCGAAAGCGCGGCGGACCGGAACATATTCAGTCATCCGATATCATCTCATCGGGCAGACCACCCATGCAGATCGAGGCTTGAACGTGTACAACAGGCATTGCGCCGGATGTCATGGTTCAAAGCGTGAGGGCGATGGTCCCGGCGCAAAGGGCCTGTTGCCCCGCCCAGCCAATCTGACCGAGCACGATTACTCACGCGAACGTTTCAGCTTCGTCCTTTGGAATGGTGTGGCCGGAACCGCCATGCCTGCCTGGCGCGATTTATCGAAGGAAGATCTGGACGCGCTCGCAGATTTTCTCGCACCAGCTCCCTCCACCCGTCGAGTGAGGCCGCCGGGTGTGCCTCGCATGATGGAATTGGGCCGCTCGGTGTATGCAGCACATTGCGCCCAATGTCACGGCGTTTCAGGCGAGGGTGATGGTTCGGCTGCGCGCGAACTGGCGATGCTGCCATCAAATTTCCATGACATAGCACCGGTGAACAGTGCCATTTTACGCGCGATTCGGAATGGAGTAGAAGGGACTCCGATGGCGCCGTGGACGGCCAAGCTCACCGACGCCGAGATCATCGCCGTCGCGCTTGTCATCGAAAGGCGAGAGTGGGAATGATCGACCTCATCGTCCTCATCGCCTTCCTCGCGGCCGCCGTCTTCACTGCCGCTTGGTTCTTCCGCCCCGGCCTACGCGCATGGATTGAGCGCCCCAAGTACCGCTTTCAGGCAAATGTGCGAACCTACGATCAAGCGCAATCTCAAAAAGGAGGTCAGCATGAATGAAAACGAAAAAGGCAGCATGACGTTCATTATTCTGGCCTGCCTGGCGCTGGGCGCCATCACGATCGCCGCGACACTGAAGCTGGCTCCAGAAAAAGAACGCACGGCAAAAGTTCCCTCCATCGCCACCGAAGAATACGGCAAGCGATTGCTTGGACAAACGGCGGAGCTTCTGGGGCCTGACGTCAGCGATCCCAAAATGCGTTTCACCAAAAGCCGCCTGTCTTGCGGGGCTTGCCACTTGGGTACCGGCACGGAGCCCGGCACGTTAGGCCTGCCTCCGGCTTTCGGCCATTATCCGCGCTTTTCCGGGCGTACCGGCGGGCAAACCACGATTGAAGATCGCGTGAATGAATGCATGGTCCGCAGCATGAATGGGAAGCCTCTGCCGAAAGATAGTCCACAGATGATCGCTATGGCCGCGTATATTCGATCGTTGAGCGATCAGGATGCGGCCACCGGCGCAAGCCAACGCAAAGCGCACGAGCCGCCCCCCTTCAAAACGCCCACGCGCGCGGCGAATCTTGACGCAGGCAAAACAGTTTTCATGCAACACTGCACGGCGTGCCATGGTACCGACGGCGCGGGTTTGTTGGCCGCTGCGAACCCGATTCACGGCTACGTTTTTCCGCCGTTGTGGGGCGCCGATAGTTTCAACACCGGAGCCGGCATGCATCGCGTGCTCACCGCCGCGCGCTTCATCAAAGCCCGCATGCCTTTGGGCAAACCGGATCTGAATGACGACCAGGCGTTCGACGTGGCTGCGTTCGTCAATTCACAACCGCGGCCCGAAATGCCGAATCTGGAGGCCGATTATCCGGACCGCAAAACCAAACCGGTGGACACCGGCTACGGGCCCTTCGCCGACGATTTTCCGCTGGAACAACATCGGTACGGTCCGTTTCAACCGATTGAGGCATACTATAAGAAGTTGACCAAGAAATAGAGGAATCACATGAAGCAGAAATTTTTAGGAACCTTTTTACTCTCGACGTTAGCGTGTATGGCCGCGCCCGCCGTGCGCTCCAACATGCTGGTAAGCACGGATTGGTTGAGCCAGCACTTGAACGATCAAAAGCTGGTGATCCTGCACATTTCGGGTAATCGCACTGCTTACGATGCAGGTCATGTTCCTGGTGCGCGCTTTGTTCCGTTGTCGGATTTCGTGACCACCCGCGACGGCATTCCCAACGAGTTGCCCGCGGTTGCCGATCTCAAAAAAGTGTTTGAGGCCGCCGGTGTCTCCGATGAGTCGCGCGTGATTCTGTACGGTGACACGAACGTGATTCCGGTAACGCGCGCTTACTTCACGCTGGATTATCTGGGCCACGGCGACCAAGCCGCCTTGCTCGACGGCGGTTTAGATAAGTGGCGTGGCGAAGGCAAAACGCTTGCAAAAGATGCCGTCACCGTTGCCCAAGGCAGTTTCACGCCGCGGATCAAGTCCGAGATCGTTGTACAAATGGATGCCGTGAAGCAGATAGCGGGAAAGCCGGTGGCGACATCATCGGAAGTGTTGCTGGATGCTCGCCCTGCCGGCGACTATCGGGGCGAAAAAGGGTCGCATATACCGGGTGCGGTGAACTCGTTCTGGATGGACAGCCAGACCAGCAAGGACAATCAAGCCTTGCGCTCTGAGGCTGCTCTGCGCACGTTGTATGAATCGCTGGGCGTGACGCCCGATAAAAAAGTGGTCACTTATTGCAACAGCGGGATGCAGGCATCGCAATCGTATTTCACGCTGAAGTATTTGGGTTACGACGTGAAGATGTACGACGGGTCGATGTCAGAGTGGAATGCCAAGGGGCAGGCCGTCGAAAAGTAGACCAAGCACATCTGGATGGCGACGCAAAAAGAGGGAGGCCGTCAGGCCTCCCTCTTTTTGTTCGCTATGAAACCGCTCACTTACGTGCGCGGCTAGGTGCTGCGTTTATCCGAGTTACAGCCGCACAATCTTGTTCGACTTCATGCCCTTCAGCGCGTTGCGCGTGTCCACGATCAGCTTGGCG
>JANXYJ010000018.1 GCA_025350105.1 Terriglobia bacterium
CGCCTCAACCACTTCTTTGGTCACTAACGGCAGGGCGTTGATTTCAAGAATCCGCTCGACTTGTGTCAGGAGGCGATTCAGCAGCCGGAAGTTGCCGCCGGTGATTCGGATGATCGAAGCGGCGGCGACCGTATCAATGGCATCACCCGGAAGTCTAACGCCCGGCGGCGTCCAGTGACGCTCCAGCAGTTGACGAATATCGCTCGCCGACAGCGGACGGAATTCGTGAACGAAACCGATGCGGGAGTAGAACTGCCGGTAGCGCGCCAAGCGCTTTTCAAGGCCAGGCATGTCTGATCGTACGGTCAAAGCTCGCTCTCGCGAAGTGATTTTAGATACAGGCTGTTAGTGCAATCCGATTCGTTTCGTTCAATCCGATTCGTCTAGTTCAAGCCCATGCGTTTGTCGAGTTCGGCAACCACGATGGGCATGCTGGCGGGATTGCGAACCAGCTTGAGAACTCCTTCGTCGCCATAGACTTCAAACATGGTGTTGACGGCATAGTAAGAGAGCGAATAGGCCAGGGCCGCCTGGTCGTTGCCCAGGCGGGTCCAATCGGTGCCCAGTTTTGTGAGGCTGGGCAATTTCTTTTCGCGGCTCATGCCGGCGAGTTTCGCGACGGTGAAGGAGGATAGCTTTTCGCCGGAATAGCGTTGCGCCATGCCTTCCTGAAACCAAGTGGGCCAATTGCCCAACATATGCAAGCAGGCGTGGGTGGTTTCGTGGGCCAGGATGTGTTCCTCTTCCTCGCCCATGGTTTGATAGCCAGGAGTTTGATCGTAAATGGGCAGGTGTATGCGGCCGTCGTAAAGTCCGCCATTCCAGGCGGCGGCGCTGGTGGCGCGGACGTAGGCGTCGCGGTTCTGCACGATGGTGACGATTTTCTCTTGCGCTTTGCAGCCCAGTTGCGCCGAGATGCGCAGATAAGTGGCGTCCGCCACATAAAGCATTTGCGTGGCGGTTTGTTTGGGTAGGGCTCCGTCTTCGAAACGCAGAATGACGTTGGCGGTTTCCAGCTTTTCGTTGCTTTGATCGTTGGCGAGTTCGCGTTCGACCTTGGCGTAGAGGCCTTGCAGGGCGGGATTGGGCGCAAGCGCCATGGACTCACGCCAGAACTCCAGTGCGTGGCGGCCTTCATCGGCCTTCCATGCGGCGACGCCGGCCATGGCCAGTAAACCAGGACCGCGCCGGACTTTTAGTTCCGGTTCCAAGATGTCCAGGGCCTTGCGAGGTTCATTGGCTTCAATGGATTGTTCGGCGCGCTGGACCAGGAGGCGGGAAACGCCGCGGCCAAAGCTGACGTGCACGGGGCCGGTTTGGTCGTTCGTAAGGGTGCCGCGAGCGGCTTCCAGAAGTTGGGTGACGGTGACGGCTTCAGCGCGGCGGCGTCCGCGTTCGAACGTGTTTAACCCCTCCATGGCTTCGGCGGGTAAATAGCCTTCGACGATTCTGGTACCTAATGTCGCCTTGACTTTGTAGCAGGGACTGGTTTGGCCGGCCATCATATAACGAAGCTCGAGCGGGGTGCCTGCGGGCAGTGTGGCGATTTCAGTGGAATCGGCGGCGCAACCGGCGTGCAGCATGGCTTGATCCTGTTTGACGCTGAGTTTCGCGTCGAGGGCCAGCATCGCCACGAAAAGGAGCATGGGCATTGGAATCAGAATAAGGCGGCGGAGGCCAAATGTCGCTCCGCTTAAGGCCTTAGCTAGAGTGGCGAAATGCGCCGTGGGCCTATGGATCGAAAGGTCCACGCTACACTATGGAGATGGCTACCACTGAACGTGAGCGCGTTGCGCGCGTAGCTCCCCTTGAATTCCATACCTCCGGGATCGTGCGCCTAACCAAGGCCCAACTGGTTGGGACGATGACTGGTCTGGTACTGGCGATGCTACTGGCGGCGCTGGATCAGACCATTGTTGGCACGGCGGAGCCACGGATTATTGCCTCGCTTTCGGGCTTCAATCGCTACCCGTGGGTGGCGACGGCATATATGTTGACATCGACGATTGCGGTGCCGATTGTGGCCAAGCTTTCGGATTTGTTCGGCCGCAAATGGATTTTCTTGTGGGGCGCGACGGCCTTTGTTGCGGCGTCCGCATTATGCGGGGCGGCGGGCGAGTTTTCCGGGATCGGCTTGGACGGCATGAACCAACTGATTTTGTTCCGCGGCATTCAGGGGATTGGCGCAGGCGCGATTATGGGTTTGATCTTCACCATCGTCGGGGATATTTTTTCGCCGGCTGAGCGGGGCCGCTATCAAGGCTACTTTTCGGGCATCTGGGGCGTGTCGGCGATTTTTGGACCGACGCTCGGCGGATGGCTGACCGATCACATTTCCTGGCGGGCGACATTTTATGTGAACCTGCCCGTGGGCATTGTGGCCATTGCGGCGATCTATTGGCAGTTTCCGGATATTCGTCCTAACGCGGCGGACACGCGGCGGAAGCTGGATTGGGGCGGAATTTCGACGATGATTGGTTGCGTGGTGCCATTGCTGCTGGCGTTCACCTGGGCGACGGAGTACGGCTGGGCATCGGCGCGAGTGGAAACATTATTGGCCATTGCTGTTGTCATGCTGGCGGCGTTCCTTTTCGTGGAAAGCAAAGTGGCGAGGGAGGGCGGGGAACCGCTGATTCCATTAGCGCTATTTAAAGACCCGGTGATCCGGATCTGCTCCATCTGCATTTTTGTCTTAGGCATGGGGATGTTTGGCGTGATCATTTATCTGCCGCTGTTCATGCAAGGGGTGCTGGGCGTATCGGCGACGCAATCGGGCACGCTGATGACGCCGATGATGCTGGGCGCCGTGACCGGCAGTTTTCTGGGCGGGCAGATGACGTACCGCCTGCGCAGTTACAAGATTCCCGGTGTGCTGGGCAGTGTGCTGGTGACGTTGGGCATGTCGTTTTTCGCGCTGATGACGCCGGAGACTCCGCGACTGCAGATTGTGTTCGGAATGATTTTCGCCGGGCTGGGCATGGGGCTGCTGCAGCCGGTGTACACGGTGGCGGTGCAAAATGTTGCGCCCCGGGCGCAGATGGGGGCGGCGACGGCGTCGACCATGTTCTTTCGCTCCATCGGCAGTACGATGGGCGTTTCCGTGTTTGGAACCATCCTGCTGAGCAGCTATCACGAAAAACTGGCGCAAGGAATTCCGGCGGGAATTCCTGGGCGTTTGTTGGGGCTTTTCTCCAATCCTTTGCTGCTGGTGCAAATGCGCGATCAGTTGGAACGGGAGTTCACCCAGATTCCCAACGGCATGGCGATGATGCAGGCCATGTTGGCCAACGTAAAACAATCGCTGGTGCACGGGTTGCATTTGATTTTCTTGTGCAGCCTGGGCGTGATGGTTGGCGCCGTGATTCTGAATCTGATGTTGAAGAACGTACCGCTGCGGACGCATCATGCGGCGGCGCCGGCTGAACCGGCGGGACACTAATAAGACTCTATAAAGCTAACCCCAAGGACCAAATTCTTGAACCGAATCTCTTTTGCTTTTCGTAGTTTTTTCTCGATACTTTTCGGCGGCTCGCTGCCTTCCGATATTGCGTTGGCGTTTGGCTATAGCAAGCCGATGCCGGTGCGGGCGGCGAATCCCGTGCCGGCGCCTGTTGTAAAGAAGGAAGCTCCGGTTGCGGGGCCGAATGACGGGGCCGTGCAGATGTTGGCGTTGCTGCAGCGCGAGGGGCGCCTGATCGATTTTCTGATGGAAGATATTGCGGCGTATTCGGACGATCAAGTGGGGGCGGCGGTGCGCGACGTTCACGCGCAATCGAAGCAGGTACTGGAACGATACTTGCGTATCGGTCCGGTGATTGATGGCGTGGAAGGCGATTTCACCAAAACCAACGGGCTGCCTGCGTCGGCGATTCGCCTGATTGGCAACGTGCCACCCAATGGAAAGGCGCCGGGCGGTTTGCTGCGTCATAAAGGATGGAAGGCGGAGAAGGTGGAGTTGCCTGCCTCCACCACCGGTCAGATTCTGACGCCGGCCGAGATCGAAGTGGAATAGAGACGCTGAGTAAGCATGAACATCGGCATCGACCTTGGCACCACCAATTCGGCGTTGGCCTACATTGACGCGCAACCGGACACGGATTTTCCGGCGATTCAAGTTTTAGAAGTTCCGCAGTTTGTGGCGCAGGGACGGGTGGAAGCGCGGCGCACGCTGCCATCGTTTTTGTATTTGGGAGATCAGGAATACACCGGCGTTTATGCGCGCGAGCAAGGCGCGCTGGTGCCCACGAAATGCGTCCATTCGGCGAAGAGCTGGCTATCGAATCCGGAAGTGGATCGCAATGCGAAGATTTTGCCGTGGGATGCGCAAGAGGGCGGCCGCGTGCTTTCGCCGGTGGAAGTCTCGACCAAGGTATTGCAGCATTTGTGCGAGGCGTGGCAGAAGGAGAAAGGCTCGCCCATAGCGCAGCACCATGTTGTATTGACGGTGCCAGCGTCGTTTGACGAAGAGGCGAGGGAGCTGACGGTGCAGGCCGCGCATGCGGCGGGCATTGCGCAATTGACGTTGGTGGAAGAACCGGCGGCGGCGTTCTATTCGTGGATTGCGAATGACCTGACGCGCTCGCAGAAAAGTCTATTTGACGGCCAGACCGTTTTGGTGTGCGATGTGGGCGGGGGCACCAGCGACTTTACGTTGATTCGAGTGGCGCGCGAGGGCGATCGTATTGATTTCACGCGGACCGCCGTAGGTAAGCATTTGCTGCTGGGCGGCGACAATTTGGATTTGACACTGGCGTGGCTGGTGGAATCGAAGTTGGGCAAGACACTGGCGATTCGTCAACGTAGCGGGCTGCGGCGGCAATGCGCGGCGGCGAAAGAACGGCTGCTGGCGGATCCTAATTTGAAGAGCGTGGAGATTACGGTGCTGGGCGGCGGGTCGTCTCTGGTGGGCGGAACGCTGAAGACCGAGATTCTGCGCGAAGAGGTGCTGGAGTTGGCACTGGAGGGTTTTCTGCCGGTGTGCGAGCGCGGCGCGTTGCCGAAGGAAGAAGAGAAAAGTCCGTTTCGCGAATTGGGATTGCCCTATGTTTCGGATCCCGCGGTGACACGGCATTTGTCGGCGTTTCTGCATAGTGCGGGTAGTGTCGCGCCGGATGCGATTTTGTTTAACGGGGGATTTTTCATCCCTGAGATTTTGCGGCAGCGCGTGGCGGATGTGCTGGAACATTGGCATGGCCGGCGGCCGGTGATTTTGGATAATCGCGATTTGGATTTGGCGGTCGCTGTGGGCGCGGCTTATTATTCCTACGTCCGGACGACGGGGCAAGGGCTGCTGGTGCGCGGCGGTTTGCCGCGAGCATATTTTATTGGCCTGGCAAGCGATAATGCAGCATTGAAGACCATGTGCCTGGTGCCGCGCGGGTCTGAAGAAGGCTCTACGGTGGAACTGGATCCGGGGAATTTGCAGTTGATTGCCAACAAGCCGGTGTCGTTTCGCTTGTATAGTTCACGCACGCGGACCGAGGACAAGCCGGGTGAGATTGTGGAGTTTCCGAAGGGTGCAGAGGACGGTGAGCCGCATTTGCATGCTCCCTTGAATGCGGTGCTGCGGTTTGGCAAGGCCGGGGAGCGCCTGGTGCCGATCAAGCTGGGCGCGAAGCTGACGGAAGTGGGAACGCTGGAAATCTGGGCTGATTCCAAGGAAAGCGAGCATCGCTGGCGCTTGCAGTTTGAGTTGCGCAAAGCGGCGCAGGAGCAGGGGCCGGCGCGGCCAGCGGCGGTAATCAGTGACGAGGCGTTGACAACAGCCATCGATCTTGTGGCAAACGTTTTTGCCGAAGATGGTGATCCGACGCTGCTGCCGGGCAAGTTGGAGCAGACGCTTTCATTGGGACGGGCGTCCTGGCCTTTGCCGGCGATTCGTAAACTGGCGGACCGGATGCTTGAGTTAGCGGAGGGCCGGAAGCGCAGCGCCGCGCATGAATTGCGCTGGTTGAATTTATGCGGGTTGTGTTTGCGCCCCGGTTTCGGGTTTCCCGGAGACGATTTCCGCATTGAGCAGGCGCGCCGCATTTATGCGAATGGGCTGCAGTTCGGCAATCAGATTCAAAACGAAATTGAGTGGTGGATATTTTGCGGCAGGGTGGCTGGCGGGTTGAACAAGAATCAACAGACGGATATTTTCCAAAGGCTATCGCCGACGCTGTTGCCGCGGCCGTCGCAAAAAGCCCAGCGGGTGAATCCGAGTTTGCTGCGCGAAATGTGGCGCGCGGCGGCGAGTTTGGAATTGCTGCCGCTGCAGACGAAGACGCAGTTGGGCGATGAACTGATCACGCGGGTGGCAAAGAATGATTTTGTCGACACGGGACTGTGGTGCCTGGCGCGGCTGGGTGCGCGCAAGCTGTTCTACGGGCCCACCAATCAAGTGGTAACGCCGTCTACGGCGACGCGTTGGGTGGAGGCGCTGTTGAAGACGGCCAAGGCCGAAGATGCGATTGCGAGTATGGGGCGCATCACCGGAGATGGCACGCGCGATCTGCCGGCAAATACGTTGGAGCTGGTCCGGCGTGCGCTGCCGGGCGTGAATCTGGAAGCCGATCCGGTGAGCGACATGGCCACGCTGAATCGCCTTTTCGGCGAAGAGCTGCCTTCGGGCCTGGTATTTCATGAATGAACTGGGTCTTATTGAAAAAATCAAAAAGTTGAGCGGGCGCGGGCCGCAAATTCATGTGGGTATCGGTGACGATTGCGCGATTCACCGCTTAAAGAGCGGTCCAGATCAGTTGTTCAAAATCGATCCGATGATTGAAGGCGTTCATTTTTTGCGTTCGCAGCCAGCGGCAATTGTGGGGCAGCGGGCGCTGGCGCGAAATTTGAGCGACATTGCGGCGATGGGCGGCACGCCGGATTTTTGTTTGGTGTCATTGGCAATCCCTGCAAATCTCGGCGAAAAGTGGATCACGGATTTTTATCGCGGCCTGCTCAGCGTGGCGCGGGTCACTGGAACGGCGCTGGCGGGCGGACACTTGGCGCAGGCCGGGCAAATCTATTGCGACGTTTTTGTGGGCGGACACGTGCGGCGGGGCAAGGCTTTGTTGCGGTCCGGCGCAAAACCAGGAGATGCCCTTTATGTTTCGGGCAAGCTGGGCAAGAGTTGGACCGGGCGCATCCGGCCCCGCTTGGCGTTGGGGCAATCTCTGCTAGGCCGCGCAACATCGTGCATGGATTTAAGCGATGGAATTTCGCTCGATCTGCATCGTTTGTGTTTGGCTTCGAAGGTTGCGGCGGAGTTGGAGCGGGTACCGATGGTGCGCGGCGCAACGCTCGAACGCGCGCTTCATGGCGGGGAAGACTATGAGCTTCTGTTTACGATGCCACCGCGCATGACTCCGCCGAAAGACGTGACGCGCGTGGGAAGCATCGTGAAAGGAAAGCCGGGAGCGGTTTGCTTTCGAGGCGAGCCATTAGCTGCCAAGGGCCACGATCATTTCCGGGCGTTTCATAACGCGAGCGCGGAAAGCTAGCGTGGGATCGCTGAGATATAGTCGGTAATCAGCTTCAGATCCTGAGGGTTGAACTGAAACCCAGGCATGGAGGAGTTGGACACGTACTTGGTGGGATTGGCGAAATGCCGTTCGATCCAGGTGTGCTCGCGACGTTCACCGACGCCGTTCAACGGCGGACCTTCGTCGGCACCAACGCCGTTGATCTTGTGGCAACCGGCGCAGTCGTTCGCCAAATAGATCAACGCTCCATCAATGGCTGTTTGCGGGGCGGTAGCCCACGCTTTGACCGCTTTCTCACTGCGCTTGGTAACGAATACGGCCAGCATTTGAGCCTGGCTGTCCACCAATTTGGCTTTTGCGTTGAAATGCTCAAGCAACCACTCCGGTGTGCGTTCGGAGGGAGCGGCCGTCAAGTCTGGACCGGCCGAGTTCACTCCGCCGGTTAGCGAAATGGTGTGGCAGCCAGCGCAGTTGGCTTGCCGAAAGAACCCGATGGAGGCGAGATTTCCGGCGGAGATTTCCTGCCAGGGTTGAATCATCGCCAGGTCCATTTCACGCACCTCTGGCGTGGTGGCAACGGCACGGGCGGTGAGCCCGGCCCAGGCGAAGGCGGCGAAGGCAACCACGCCCATGGCTCCGATGCGTTTGGTGACGGCCGTCATTTTCCCGCGATCGATAAAGGGGACCAACACCAACGCAAATATGGCCAAGGTGGGAATCACCACGGCGCCCAGGACTTCCATGGGTCCGTCAAAGAATTTCAGAAATTGAAACAGGAACAGGAAATACCATTCGGGACGAGGGACATAGCTAAGATCCGTGGGATCGGCCACATGGCCCAGGGGAACGCGGGCGAGAATGGCCATACCCATCAGCAGCGCGAACCAAAGGAAGATAGCCACGGTGTCTTTCGCGACTTGTCCGGGATAGAATTTCTTCTTCGGTTGGTTTTCATCGGACGGCACCGGCGCCACTCCATGGCGGCGTACTAAATAGACATGCAGAGCGATCAACAACAAGGTGAGCGGCGGAAGAATAAGAACATGGGCTGCGTAGAAGCGCGCGAAGGTGACCACGCCGATGGATGCGCCATCGCTGCCGAGCAGTTTGAGAACCAGTGGCCCGGCGCCCGGCGCCAGCGCGGAGATGCGGGTGGTGACCACGGTGCCCCAATAGGCGCGATTATCCCAAGGGAGCAAATAGCCGCTTAAGCCGAAGGCGAGCGTCAGCAGCAACAGCAGGACACCGGCGATCCAGGTGGCCTCGCGCGGTTTCTTGTAGGCGCCCCAGAGGAAGACCTGCAACATATGCAGGACCACCGTGACGATCATTAAGCTGGCGCCCCAATGATGGAGCCCGCGAACCAGGCGCCCCCTGGTGACTTCGGTGACGATGTAGCGCAGGCTATCGTAAGCGTCGCCCGGGGTGGGAGCGTAGTTGAGCGCCAACAGAATTCCGGTGAGCACCTGGACCAGAAATCCAAACGCGGCGACGCTGCCTAACACTTGATGCCAGCCGGCCGAGGCTGGAATTTCCTCGTTCATGAAGTGCCGTATGGCGCTGGGGATGCCGGTGCGGTCTTCCAGCCAATCCAGAACGTGATTGATCATGATGCCGTTACGCCTTTTGAATCTGATTGCCGATCAGCAGTTTGCCGCTGTCCACGCGAACGTTGTAGCGGTCGAGCGGCCGTGGGGCGGGGCCGCCCAGCACTTTGCCATCGATGGAAAACAGGGAATCGTGGCACGGGCAAACGAACTGGTTCTGGCCCTCTTCAAAGTGATAGGCACAACCCAGGTGGGTGCATTGCGGGGAATAGGCGACGACATTTTTGGCGTCGGTTCGCACCACCCACGCGATCGTTTTTTCGCGGGAGGTGCGCCAGCCATCGACGATGGTGCGTTCGAAGGTGACTTCGCGCGGCTTGCCAATCTGCAAATCGTCCAGCTTGGCGGCTTCCACAAAACCGGCATGCTTTTCGGTACGGGCGCCTACAAAAAGATACAGCGCGGCGGGCAGTGCCAGCGCGGCGGCGATCATCGAACCGAGTCCGTTGATCGCCGTGGAATAGAAATCGCGCCGGGTTGATGGCGGGGGGTGCTTGTCTTCGGTCATAGTTGTCACGATCGGATCCAGTTTTGGGTTATTCTTCCAGAAGGCGCATTTGTAAGCGAGTATCGCGGGGCTTTTTTACAACCTTTTTACGTTCCGTAGACGGAGAACGGCCATCGTGGGGAATGGGTGCAAAACGCTGACTCACAAAGTCATCCCCATGCAAACCGCTACAATGAGAATCACGCCCTAGCAGACATTGCTCTGACAGACATAATGAAACTTTGGCTTTTAGTATACAGGAGTGGTCCCTGATTTTTTCTACGCCATTTGTCATAACCCTGATCGCTATTTTTAGCGCCGCGGCCGGGGTGGCGTTGACGTCGCTGCATGCGCTTTCGCGCAAATTGGTGCCGTTTGGCGGCGGAGTTTTGGTTGGTGTGGGCTTGTTCTGGGTGCTGCCGGAAATCGCTACCGTGTTGCGTTGGCCAGCGGCGATTGCATGGGTGGCCAGCGGCGTGTTTCTGTTGTGGGCGTTGGATCGTTTTGTCTATCCGGTGTGCCCGACTTGTTCCGAGCATGGTCACGTTGATGGCGACCACGATCATTGTGCAGCGGATTTGCATGGCTTTGCGACTCCCTTGCTGGCGGCGATCGCATTGCATGCGGCGGTGGATGGATGGAGCGTCGCTGCCGCCAGTGGGGTTACGCATTTGAGTTCCGCGTTTGTGTCCGCGATTGCGGTTCACAAGATCCCGGAAGGGATTGCGCTGGGCGTGATTGCACGGGCGGCGCTGGCTTCCCGTTGGCAAGCTTGGGGCTGGTGCGCGCTGGCGGAATCGGCGACGCTAGCGGGCGCGGGGCTGGAAACATCTTTGGCGCCCCATGTTGGGCCGCAGGTTTTGCAGGCGTTGCTGGCGATTGCCGGAGGAAGTTTTGTTTATTTGGGCGGGCATGCTATCCACGGCGAATGGCGGCGGCGCGGGGTGGGCCCCGCGTTTGTGCCAGCGCTGGCTGGAGTTGCCAGTCCTACTGTGCTGCGGCTGATGAGCCTGTGGGGTTAGCCAGATACAACTAGGCCGGTTCCAACAATGGCGGCCTGCGCCGGTGCCAATCGGTTTTGGATTGAAACGCACGGCCGACGGCGATCATTTGGTTTTCGTAAAACGGGCGGGCGACAAGTGAAATCGCCATGGGAAGGCCGTTGGCAAAACCACAGGGTAGAGATAATGCAGGCAATCCGGCGAGATTGCAGGCGGGAATGATGCCGCCCAGGCCGCGTCCACCGGGGACGGATACGCCACCGCCGCCAGCCAATCCATCTGCGATACGCGGCGCGGGAGCCATGCGGGCGGGCGTCAACAGGAGGTCCACTTTAGTGAACATTTCTCGGAAGGCTTGTTGGATTTGCGAACGGACCCGTTGGGCCTTCAAATAGTCGATGGCCGGGATGTCGATGGCGGCTTTGAGAGACGCTGCTTGCGCGCTGTCGGCCAGCAGATCGATCTTGCCGCTGCCGATCAGGTCTTCGAAAATACTGGCTGCTTCGGCGCCGATCACGGTGGTGACCAGGGTGCCGTAGGGAAAATCGGGAATCTCTACTTCCTTTAGTTTTAAGCCCAGCGCTTTTACTGCTTCCAGCGCACCGGTCATTGCACTGCGCGCATCGGCAGCGACCCGCTCAAAATCGATTGGCGCATAACCGATGGTGATTTCCGAAAGCGGCCGGTCGAACTGAGGCGCATAGTTGAAACTCTTACGGGCAGAGCCGGGATCATCAGCGTCAGCACCGGCGATTTCATGCAGGACGATGGCGCAGTCTTCCACGCTGCGGCACATGGGGCCGGCTTTGTCGAGAGACCACGCCAAGGACATGGCTCCGCGGCGGCTGACCAAGCCATAGGTTGGACGCAGGCCTGTGACGCCGCAAAAGGCGCTGGGTGTGAGGATGGAACCCGAAGTCTCCGAGCCAAGCGCAAACGTAGTAAGACCCGCGGCCACAGCGACGCCGCTGCCGCTGGATGAGCCGCCGGCCCAGCGAGTGCGATCCCAGGGGTTTTGCGCGGCTCCGGTGGACGATGCACCGGCCGTGCGATAGCCGACACCGCCCGCCAATTCCACCATGGCCAATTTGCCGATGAGGATGGCACCGGCGCTGTTGAGTTTTTCGATGACCCGCGCGTCTTCCTTGAACACCTGGCCTGCAAAGGCGCGCGAGCCCCATTCGGTGGGCTGGCCTTTCACTGCGTACAGATCCTTGGCGCCATAAGGGATGCCCTGCAACAGGCCGCGCAGGCGTCCGCGCTTGATTTCGGCGTCGACGTCTTTCGCTTTTTTGATGGCCGTATCGCGCAGGGAATGGGCCAAGGCGTGATGAGCCGCGCCGATTCTCTCCAGGCGATCGCAAAAAGCTTTGGTCAGTTCAACGGCGGAGAATTCTCTCGCGCGCAGGCGCCTGGAAAGCTCGCTGATGGTGGAGAAGAAGACGTCGCCGGAGGGAGTTGCCATTGTGCTGTTTACGCCTCAAACCGGCA
Organism: Terriglobia bacterium; assembly: GCA_025350105.1. Taxonomy (GTDB): domain Bacteria; phylum Acidobacteriota; class Terriglobia; order Bryobacterales; family Bryobacteraceae; genus Palsa-187. Next base: position 12,050 of record JANXYJ010000018.1, read on the forward strand.
CGGGGGCTCGGTTGCACGAGGGATTTTGAGAGAGGCTAACTCCTGGCTGGCTTGGTGGACTTGCGCCCGGGCGGCGGTGAGGGCGGGATCCTGGGGTGCGGTTTCTTGCGCGGCTATTTCGGTGGACAGGGCCAGTGGCGCCAACCCCAGCCAGCGCGCCAGCGAACGGCGGGTCGATCTCATCGGAGATTGCATATACGGCCATTATAGGCGCCGCGGCTGCCTGCGGGGTTGTCGAATAACGTGCGGAAATCGGGCCGAAATTTCGAACCAAGAATCGAGCACCAAGCCGCGAGTGTGAACGAGCGCAGGGAGAATGCTAGGGGATCGGGCCGCTAGACACGTTGATCGCCGTCACCGCACTAGCCAACGCCGGCATGCTGGTTACGCACAATACCAAGGAATTCGGGCGGGTTGCCGGGCTGCGGTTGGTGGACTGGTTTTAGTTCCCACGCAAGCTTTCGCCCTTACTTCATCTCAATTTCCCGCACGCCTTCATCCAATCCGATGATTCGGATCTTGCGCGAAACGGGCTTCGGCGGTGCGGGTTTCACTGGATCGAGCTTCGGCCTCGCTTCGGCGCGCAGCTCTGGTTGCGGACGATTCTTCTCCATCAGGTCCGCCAAGGCGCGGTTGGTTTGCAGCGCGCGCAGTTGATGTTCCAGTTCATCGGCGCTTAATTGGAGGCTGAGCCGCACGCGTTTACCATCGGAACTGACCTTCACCTGGCTGGCCAGCTCCAGCGCTTGGGCGTTGTCGATTTGTGACGACGAAACGGCGGACTGCAGTTGCGAGGTCACCATCTGCGAAATTGCCTGTGCCACGTCGTCCGATTCCGTCACGACGTTAATATCGAAGAGCAAACCGTCGTGGAGGCCCAACCCCATCTCGACATCTTCGATCCCGGGAGGCCCGCCAGGCGCGGTTTTTCCAGCGTTGCCGGCCGCGGCTTGCAGGCTGCGTAAATCCGGTGCGACGATCCAAAAATCATGCAACTGGCCCAATTGCCAGGCACGGCCACGCAGGCTTTCGAGACCGGCTTGCATCGGTGACGGCGATGAATTGCGGTCAATCGCCCCCCGCAAACTCTTGGGGTCGCCCACCACCAGTAGATTGTCGTTCAATAATGCAAAGGCCATCTTTAGCGCTGCCGCGTTGCTGGGTGCGTCGTAAATCTTTGCGCCGCGATACTCCTGCGGCGTGCCGGTCATCAGAAAGCTCAACGGAGACTGCGCAAAGCGCCCCTCCATCACCAACACAAAATCGGGCTGGCTCTGCCCCGTTTGGCTTGGTCCCAGCGGCCCGCTGGCCGAAATCAAAATAGAGTCGATGTCGTTCAGCGCTTGCGCGATCATCGGTATGAACATCGCAGCCGGCCCCGCCTGCTTGGGCAACATGGTGCGGAGTTGCGATCCTACAAAGCTCCCGGTGGTGGATTCGCGCAGCGTCTTCAGGTCCACCCCAATCAGCAGCTTGGCGTCGGGCTGAATCATCTGCCAACGCGGCGCAGGTTGGGCCGATCCGCTGCTTGTAACCAAGCCCGTCATTGCCAGTGTTGCCAAAGCCAGGGTTTTCATGTTCACTCCTTGCGGCATTGCGGATCACTTTGCGGAAATACCTATGTACAAGTACGATACTAAAGCGAATGTGGTTCCCCGCGAATCCGGAAAGTTGCTTAACCCCTGATAGGTCTTGCCCTGAAGACCGATAGGTCTTGCCCTCATGACTAGGCCGGAATGTATTTCGTACTAGAGCAGAGGTACTGAGGCTGAGGTACTGCTCAAGATGCAAAGATGAAATCATGCATGCAGAACGTCCAAATCTCAGTCCAACAAAACCCAGTCCAAATCTTCGGCATAAGGAACTCCAGCGCCACGCGGGCGGCGGAGCGCTTTTTTAAAGAACGCCGTGTGACTATTCAGTTCGTCGATCTGAAGCAGAAGCCCATGGCGCCGGGCGAAATCAAGCGCTTTTCGGATCGCTTTGGCTGGCCGGTTCTTTTGGACACGGAAAGCGCCGCGTACGTGGACGCGGGCCTGAAGTACCTGCGCCTATCCGACGCCGACCTGCTCCAGAAACTTGAACGCGAACCGAGACTGTTGCGGCTGCCGTTGGTCCGCGCCGATAAGCTACTGAGCGTGGGTCACGATGAAGCGGGGTGGATGGCGATGCTTGGCACGTGAACCATGCGATCGTAGGGGCTAGCCGTAGAGTGCTATCCTCACAGTGACGTTCATGCCAGCTTTCATGAAAGCTCGGACACGGTTTTGGGTGGTAGCAGTTGGCTTGGCGATTGGCGGGGCGGCGTCGGTCACCGCGTTAATGGCACAGCGTCCGTTCCGCGTCTATCCAAGTCTGGAAGCTTACGATAACGTTGAACTCCCGCCCAACGCGCTGCGTCCGGCGGAATGGATTTTCGGGCGCTTGATGTATCCTCCGCACCCGCATGCGCAATTCAGCAGGCCGTTTGGGTTTGGCGGGCGTTGGGACTGGCGCGAAGGCGGAACCAGTTGGTCGCAGGATTATCCTCGCGCCGATCGCCAGTTTGCCGTGGCCGTGAATCGCCTGACCCGCGTGGACGCCCGCGCGGTGGAGCAACCTATCAACCTTGACGATGACGACGATGTTTACAACTGGCCATGGCTGGCTGCCGGCGAAATGGGCGATTGGAAACTGACGCAGCCGCAGGCCGCGCGTTTGCGGGACTACTTATTGCGCGGCGGGTTTTTGATGTTGGACGATTTCTGGGGTACGGAAGAATGGAACCGCTTCATCGAAAGCATGAACGAGGTTTTTCCAGACCGCCCCATTGTGGAGATTGACGACACCGACGCCATCTTTCATAACGTTTATGATTTGGACGATCGCTATCAGATTCCGGGCCAATGGGCCTTGCGCGGCGGGCGCACCTATCGCGGGGGAGAAAGCGGCGCGCACGCTTATTGGAAGGGAATCTACGACGATCACGGCCGCATCATGGTGGCCATGAGCTTCAACTCCGATATTGGCGATTCGTGGGAATGGGCCGATTCGCCGCGCTATCCCGAAAAATATTCAGCGCTGGGGATTCGCATTGGCGTGAACTACGTGGTGTATTCGCTGACGCATTAAAGCGACTGGCTATTGCGCGATCCACCCACTATTGCCGCCTTACGCAACTTGCTCAGTTCGCGGCGCGCGATGGCCGACCAATCGCTGGTTGGATCGAGCTTCAGATACAGCGTCCAGTGATGCACGGCCTTCATGGCCTGCCCGTCACCCTGATGCAGCAGCGCAAGATTATAGTGCGCGTCGGCGTAGCTCGGCAGAATACGAATGGCCTGAAGGTAGTGCTCCAGAGCCAGCGCGCGTTCGCCGCGTTCGTCGTAAAGATTGCCGAGATCGAAATGCGCCAGCGCGTAGTTGGGGTCCACTTCAATGGCGGATTTGTAGTGCTGTTCCGCGTCCGCCCATTTGCGTGCGTTGAAGTAGATGGTGCCCAGGTTTACGTGCGCGCCGGCCGTCCGCGGATCAAGCTCGATCGCTTTTTTGTACGCTTCGATCACTTCCTCCGCTGGCGCTGCTTTTTGTTCCAACTGCAGGCCGCGTTCAAACCAATGTTCGGCTTCGCGGCGCAGATCGCGTTTGGCGGGCGGGGGTTCCTGCGGCTTGAACTGCAGCAGTTTCGTCAGTTCCCCGTGCGAAAAGTCGAGGATTAGCTGGCCCGATTCGGCCTCCATTTTTCGCCCGTCGAGCTCCACGCGAATGCGCTTGCCTTCCGCAAACAATTTGAGCTGGGTGAGCGGATTTTCGCCGCCCTTCAGTTGACGGCGGAGCGCGTGAATGGCCCGTTTGATCTGCAAGGGCGGGATATGATTCTTGCGCAATTGCACCAGAGTACGGAGCGCGACCAAATCGCGAAAACCATATTCAAGCGCCGTCGGCACCAGCTTTTGCTTTTCCCAACTGCGCAGTTGGGCCTCGGTAACGCGTAACAGACGCCGGACGTCCTTGCGGAGGTAGACCTGGGATTCCACGGACGATTCAATAGCTGCGGCCACGAAAAAAGTCTAGCAACTTTGAGTCAAATGTCCTATAGGCACGGCGGGCTCCTATTGTTTCAATCATGATCTCTGCTTTTGGGTTACGACTTTTGGAACAGCGAGATCGCGGCAATTCCTGCGGCTCCGGCGGCCAGGCATGCGGGAATATTCGCGTTGGTGATTCCCCCCAGCGCCAGCACGGGAATGCGGATCGCGGACGCGGCGGCGTGCAATGGAGCTAGCCCCGTGGCAGGTAGGGGTGCTGATTTCGACAGCGGCGAAAACACCGGCCCGAAGACGACATAATCCGCGCCCTCTGCCTCGGCGGCGCGGACCTCATCGATCTGGTGGCATGACACGCCAAGAAGAAAGCCCGCCGGTTTCTTCCAAAAACTTGGGGCGGGGGAGTCCGATGGTAGATGACAGCCCGCCGCGCCCGCGGCCAGCGCAACATCCATGCGCGTATTGACGATGATCTTGCTGCCAGCCGGATTCGGCAATGCCAATGCCTGTTTCACCAGCGCAAAAAGCTCCCGCGCGGGCAAGTCTTTTTCGCGAATCTGAATCCAGTCGACGCCATGCGCAAGACAACGCGCGATGTTGTCGAGCAAAGGAACTCCGGGCGGCAGTGTAAGGCGGTCGGTGATATAGCAGGTTTTCATTTAACGGCGCAGCACGCTTCCTAGTTTAGCCAGCTATGCTAGAAAGCATCATTATGGAAGAACGTTCTTTCTATCGCGAATCGGAAGCCACCAAGCCAGCTAATTTGAATTGCCCGTTTTGCCGGACTCAGGATTCCTACGACCTGCGCTGGCTGGTGCGCAAAAAACTGGACCAGTTGCCCCGCGGAGCCGACGAGCGCGATCGCGCCCGCTTCGCCAAATTTCTCAGCTACATGGTGCTGATCGATGACAAGGCCATGTGCAAAAATATGCGCTGCCGGAAACGTTTTGATATTTCGGGCGTAAAAACTACGGCGTTTATTTAAGCGTTACCGTTCTTGCAATTCCGCGGTGAGGCTCATCTGCAGCCACCCGTGCGCGGGTAGCACTATCGCGGGAAGATCGTTGTGTGAAACGTGAATGCGGAATAGGGCGGGCTCGCGCAGCGGTACCTTCATTTCCATCACGCGGCTGGTTACGATTTCTGGATTCACCATGCCGCGCTCAAACTCAATCTGTACTTTCGCGCCCGCAGCCACGCCATCTAAACGGACATACAAAAATCCGTCGCCCATTCCATAAAAGATTTCGCGCGCCGCGACGAGGCCGCCATGCATGGCTCCTGTGCGCGGATCGGGCCGATAGCGTCCTGCTCCCAGCCATTCAAAATACGAAGTGATTTCGCCGTCCAGGGTTGCGTGAATCGGATTCTGCGGCAGCTCCCGAAACTCGCCCGCCTGATGATCGCGCAACAGCGACTGCGAAAGAATTTCGGGCGGCGTCTGCCCCAACGCACGATACACATTCGCAAGATGATCGCGATAAAGCTCGTCAAATTCAACCCGGTTGTCGGTGCCATGTTCCGGCCCATACCACCAGTTCCAATCGCTGCCTTCGGCAATCAGCAGTTCTTCAAACGCCAGTTTGCGCCGGTCTTCGGGAACGTCTTCAGCCGCGTCATACGCTTTACGGGCCGAAAGCAGCAACTCCCAGGCCTGGTTATCTTCTTCCGCGCCAATCCAGATATCAAAATTCGCGCTGATCCACGATCCGGGAAAAATTCCGTGCAGGGTTTCCGGCTCGTGCTTGGCCAGCGCTTCCGTTACGGTAAGCGCTTCCAGCGTCGGATCGTCCGAGATGCGCCGGTACAGCTCCCGCAGAAAAGGACGGCCATTGGCTTCGTACCATTCCCAGGCGTTTTCGCCGTCGAGGATAATCGGCACCAGACATTCGCGGCCATTGGTGTTTTGGCGGATACGGTCCAGAAAATGTTCCGCAGCATCCGCCGCGTTCATCCGCGAATACTCAAAACCGATCAGGTCACTTAAATAATGATCGCGGAACAGCATGCGCATTTCCAGGTTGCTTTGCTTCCAGACATAAGCCTTGCAGGTTTCTTCGCTTCCCGCATTGCGGCCGATGGTCCGCGCCAAAACGCCGTTATCGCTGGCGGCCCAGGTAAAGCCGCACTCCGCTGCAATGGCAATGGAGTGATCGGAAACCGAACCTTCCGATGGCCACAAACCCACCGGAGCGCGCCCCATTTTCTCCGTCATGTAATCCCGCGCGCGCTGCAGTTGAATCCGCGCATCTTCGGGATAGACGAACTGCGAAGGCAATGGCACGCCCGGATGTGGCACACCTGCAATATTCGAATCGCACAGCAGCGGCAGAATCGGATGATAAAACGGCGTGGTGGAAATTTCTATCTGCCCACTTAAACTCGCCTCGCGATACACCGGCAATACGCGCTGTAGCGCCTCCGCTTGTTTCCGGCCCATCAGGTTTTGATCGTTTAACGAAAAATCGCGGCCTTTGAGAACCAAGCCAATCAGCTCACCATCACGTGCCAATTGGTCTTCATCAAACCAGACAATCTGATTCAGAATCTGCAGATCTCGTATATCCTTGGTCGAAAATACCGCCTTGGTGAGTGACTGATCGTACAGCTCCCGATAGCGCGGATACCGCGAAATCAGCCGGTCGACATTAGCCTGGAAAAAATACTTCAGAACAAAGTTGTGCTGAGCCTCGCTCAGATCCTCGGCGGGCAGCAGCGCGCATTCCCAAAAAGGATCGCTTGCCAGGCCTGACGCATACTCATCAATCTGCGCCACCATGGACGGAACCAGGTTGAAGGTCTGATGCACCTGCGGAAACTCTTTCAGGATCTCCACCATGCCGGGGTAATCTTTCAGTGCGTGGAGACGCGTCCAGGGCAATTTGTATTGGCCGGTCCACAAATTCTTGTAGAACGGCTGGTGCATGTGCCAGAGGAAACAGAGAGAAGTCATGATTGTCGTTACCCGTGTAGTCTATCGGCAGAATCATTGCCGGATTGCATCCCTGCGGGTCATGGGCGCTAATCCTAAGGCGTCGGCGACGGCGAGAGTGTCGCCGCTATCAATAATGATGGTCCGGAAACCGAATTTGCTTTTCTTAACCGCATCAATCACGTCCTGCCGTCGCGGATCGTCGCTATTGATTAGGATCAGATTGGGCATATCCCCGCTGGCTTCACCGTCCTTAAGGTCCGCCAGAAAGCTGGACGTGTCAGGCTCGCTAAACGGCTTTAGCGCCGGATCCATGGGTTGTCCAGCGCGCATGAATACTCCGTAATTTTGCACTGTCTGTCCAGCTGCCAGCACGTTAGTCCACAAGTAGCCCGCTGGAGGCAAGTTAGCTGCATCACCAAAACCGAATTGGGGATACTTGGCCATTTTCACGGTGAAGTCCGGCGCGATGCTTCCTATCGCCCGCATGTAGGTTTCGGCGTCTCCTTTCGGAACGCCCTTAGGAACGATGTAGAGCACGTAACGAATTTCCGGCCGGCGCCGTATCGTGTCCACCAATTTCGACTGTGCGGCAAACACTCCCGCCGACAGGATTGACAAACCGTTGGCGCGGGTAGTGATCAGAAGGCTCTCCGTTCCAACTGGTCGTACCGCCG
>JANXYJ010000024.1 GCA_025350105.1 Terriglobia bacterium
GGAAACCGGGCTCATCCAAATCGTTTCCGGTGCCGACGATGATATGGTTGCCGACGACAATGGGCGCGGTAGTGGAGAAGTATTGCAGATCGAAATCGGCCAGCTCTTTGTGCCAGATTTCTTTGCCGGTTTTTGCGTCCAGGCAGATGAGAAAATCGTCGGGCGTTTCCATGTACAGCTGGCCATGCCACATGCCCAAGCCGCGATTACCGATGTGGGTACCGCCGCGCGTCTTCCACACGAAGTGCCAGATTTCGCGGCCGTCGCGAGCGTCCATGGCCCAGGCATTATCGGGCGTGGAGACGTAAAGCACACCAGCCACCTGCAAGATGGAGCCTTTAACGTTGGCAAGCGCGTTCGCCTCCAGCGCGCCTACTCCGCCGGTGATCAAGGTGGATCCGGGGCGCCGCGATTGCGAGCCCGCGACGAGCCGGGTGCTCCAACCCAGCGTGAGGTTCTTTACGGTGGTTTGATCCACCTGTTTCAGCGAACTGTAGCGCTTGCCGCTGTAGTCACCTGAATAAGTGGGCCAATCGTCACTGCTGCCGAGCGACTTGACGAGGGTGGTGGGGTCTAAACCTTGGCCGAAACACAAAGTGGAAAGCAAGAGTAGGAAATGGCGTTTCATTTGAATGTCACCAAATAGGCAGTTAGGTTGTGGATATCCGCGTCGCTATAGCCGGGCAGTAAATCTTTGTGCGGTTTCATAGGATCGTGCACTTCCACTTTGGGTGTCTCTCCGTCGCGGCGGAAGGAACGGGAGGTGCCATCGGCTTGCGTGAGCGTAAGGAAGAAATCGTCGATGCGGCCCAGGCGACCTTCTACTTTTTGGCCATCACTCTGCGTAACCGTGACGGTTACGCGTGGAACATTCGAGGCCGGGCCATCGGCGGGACCTCCGCCGGGACGGGTGTTCACCAGCATGGGCATGAGCCAGGTCTGCTGCAAGTTGCGGGGATCGCTGATGCGGGTAGCAATGCCTTTCAGATCACCTGTGGCGGAGTGGCAAGCGGCGCACTTGGCCTGAAAATACGCTTGGCCCGCCTTGGCATCACCAACCAAAATGGTGGGCGGGCGCATCCGGCCGGGGTCGCGGCTGTTGACTCTGAAGTCGTGAATGAAAGCGGCCAGGTCCGCCACCTGTCCGTTGGTAAAGCTGAATTTGTGTTCGGCGGAGATCGTGGTCTGTAGAAAACTGCTGAGCACTTCGCCGACTTTATCCTTCATTAAATAATCGGAGCGGAGCAGATTGTTGCCACCGTTTTCGCCACCGCGTGCGTCTTCACCGTGACAGTAGGCGCAATTGGTTTTGTACAACGCCTTGCCGCGATCAAGGGCGGCCTGGGGACTGTTGGGCCGCGTGGGGAAAGTTCCGGCGCCTCCGCCGGAAAATGGCGGCGCAGCGGGCGCATGTTCATCGGCGGGAGCCGCGTTTTGCGCGGTTACATTTCTGGCGCACCAACACAGGCTGGCTGCGAGGATGCAGATTGCAATTGGTCTTGGCGTCATCATCTTGGTTGATTTTCCAGGTTGCTTGATTTTCCAGGTCGGTTAATTTTCCAGGCATTGTCGTTTACCAGGGGCCGGCACCCCAGTGTGCTACGAGATTTTGGTGGCTTTGAAACCGCCCTTGGAACGATCGTAGAGCCAGATGGCGGCGAAGACGACCAGCAGAATTATGGGCAGTATCGCCACGTCGCGGAACGAGGTTTGCGCGGCGATTCCCAGAATGCGCTCTAATTCAGGGCCTGGAGTTAAGGCCTTAAACGCCGCATCGCCACCAGCCACTTCGATCTTCTTTTTGTCGTAAATACTGCCCATGATGGGGAGGACGAACTGAATCGACAGAGTCCCGGCAGTTCCCATCAAGCCCATCAACAATGCGCCGCCGCGCGGAAAACGTTCGGAGGCAGTGGCCAACATGGTGGGCCACATATAACAAACGCCGGTGCCCCAGATGGTAGCGGCCAGCAGTGCGGTGAGGGGTGAGTTGGCGATGCTGAGCGCATACAGTCCAAGGCCCGCGCCCACGCAGGAAAACCACAGGACTCCAACGGGAGACAGTTTGTGCACCAGGGGCCCGGCGAAATGGCGCATGACGAACATCAAGCTGCTGACATAGACAAGCAGCAAAATGCCAGGCATGTGGACGGTTCGGCTGAGAGCGAAATCCACCCATTGGCCGGGAGCCAATTCCGAGGCGGCGGTTAAAAACATGGCGGCGAAAAGAACGAAGAAGAGCGGGTTCAGTAGCTCCTTAAACATGTCACCGGTGGAGACACCGGCGGCAACCCGTTCGGTGGGCGGAAACTTTAGGCTCGAGCACAGGAATACCAGGACCGCTGCCGGGATGATGACAACAGCCAATTTCCACTGCCAGCTGATGTCGATTTTCGACATGCCTACACCCAGCAGGCCGCCGATCACCAAACCACCCGGCCACCAGGCATGCACGGCGTTCAGCTTGCTGGTTTTATCATCCGGATACAGCGATGCCACCATTGGGTTGGTGACGGTTTCCACCAAGCCCCAGCCAATTCCGGTGACCAATGCACCGATCCAAAGAATGTTGTAGACGCCGGCTCCGCTCGCCAGACTGCCAGCGAAAATCATAATCAACGCGCCAATGGAAAAGAGGACTCCGGAGAGCGGGAGTAACAGTCCCATGCCGATGTAATCGAGCAGCGGGCTGCCGATGGCGATGGTAACCGCGTAGCCCAGAAACGGCAGGCCAAGGATGGCGCCGATCATTTCAGCGGAACGGATTTTGTCGATGGGGTCCAGGAAAATGCGTTGCAGATCAACCGCCGTATTGGCACGCAAAGACGCCGCGATGCCCGACATGCACAGGGCCAGGGCCCCGGCGGCGAACAAACGCGGACGGTTGTAGGTGGTCAACGGCAGCTGCGAGGCCGTAGGAGTGGTGGTGGACGGGGTACTCATCGTTATCGTCATTCAGTGTAAGGGTTTCCGGTAGGAGCGGCAAGGATCAGTACGGTAGCGGACTGCCCGATACGGGGGCTACGCCACTAGCACCTGCCTGCCATTGATGCACGAAATCATCTGAGCCTAAATGACTTGGGCGAGCGGGTCAGCGATCTACCGTAAGATCCTTGCATCGGGCTGTGAACAGTGCTAGTCCTTAGCAAATGCCTATTTCGAGAAGAGATTTTCACAAGCTGGCCCTGGCGGGGTCGACAACGGCTGGTTTGGCGTTGGGTTTCAGGGAAAGTTTTGCCGCGGATAAGCTATTTTCCCCGGCAAGTGGTGTCCGGCTGGGCGTCCAAACCTACAGTTATCGTGAATTGCCAATGGAGGGGATTGTCGATTCGGTGATCGGGGCGATGAAGAAGAACGGCCTGAGCGAATGCGAATTGTTTGCGCAGCAGGTGGAGCCGCCCAACGCGGCCACCAACTTCTGGGTGGGTTTTGATCCGAAGGTGCTGGGCGCTGGGGCCGATGGTGGTGCGCTGACCGAGCAGCTGCGCGCCAAGGCCAAGCAGGAATCGGTAATCCAGGCCCGCGAGGATTTGCGGAAGTGGCGGTTGGAAGTGCCGCTGGATCATTTCCGGGAAGCGCGGAAGAAGTTCGACGCGGCGGGGATCAATGTTCACGTCTACAACTTGAGTTTCAACAGCAGCTTTACCGACGCGGAGATGGACCGCGGGTTTGAGCATGCCAAGGCGTTGGGTGTGAACATTATCAGCGCGTCGACCACGCACACGGTGGCCAAAAGGCTGGTGCCGTTCGCCAACAAACACAAGATTTACGTTTCCATGCACGGACATGCCAATTTGAAGGACCCGGATGAATTTGCGACTCCAGCGAGTTTCGAACAGGCGCTGGCGTTGTCCAAATATTTCAAGATCAATTTAGATATTGGACATTTCAGCGCCGCCAACTTTGATTCGGTGAAGTTTATCGAGCAGCACCACGCTGATATCACGCACCTACACTTGAAAGATCGCAAGCGCGACGGCGGTCCGAATACGGAATGGGGCCAGGGCGATACGCCGATCAAAGCGGTTTTGCAGTTATTGAAGGCCAGAAAGTATCCCATCCCTGCGTATGTTGAATACGAATATGCGGGAGAGAAGAGCTGCGTGGAAGAAGTGCAGAAGTGCGCGGATTACGCAAGAGCTGCGCTGGCGTAGGCCCGCGCAGCTCGAATTACGGCAGCGTTTTCGGCACAATGCTAAGCCGTCAGAATCTGTTTTAAGTAATCCATCTGCGCCTTGGTCTGTTGCGCGGCCGTTCCTGGAGCGTCGCGGTATTCGCGTTCAATAATCGCGTAGATGGGCCACTTGTTATCGCGGATCAATTGCAGGCATTCCTTGATTGGCGTATCGCCAGTACCCAAGGCAACGTTAGGCCCGGCGTTCTTCTTCCGATCCTTCACGTGAATGTGCGTAATACGCTGGTGATGTTTCTTGAGAAACGCCGTCGCGTCGTTGTTGCCTGCGGTGAAATGGCCGATATCCAGATTGATGCCAAACCATTTCGACATGGCGAGCAATTTTTCCATGCTCTCCACCGACGCAACTTCATTGGCATCGTTCACCAGCGCATGCGGGTGCCATGCGGGACGAATTTTGTACTTCTCGGCGAAGGGAATCAAACGGGAAGCAATATCGACGCGGCTTTGATTGGTGCAGAAACACATGACCTTCAGCGCCTGCATCTGCTTGAAGACGGTGTCGATCTCCTCGTCGGTGAAGTCCAGGTCAACCGTCATTACGTAGGAAAACAGGTTCAGCCCGGCAGCGTCGAACTTCTTGCGAATTTCCTGGAAGCGGCTGATGGGTGTTGTCATGCGCCACTTGCGCACTTCTGTGCGGGACTTCTCGTATTCAGGCGTCATGGGCGAAGGAGGATGACTGAATCCCACCGCCCCCACCAGCCGCGGTTCCAGCAGATTCACCAGCTCAATATTCGCGGCGCCTACCTCCAGGCAGCCGGCGATCACCGTATCGATGATGTCCTTACCTGCCGGCGTGTCCGGCAAAGGATTGAGTGACCCAGTGATCAGGCCTAGCTTTACGCCCGCCACTGTCGAATCCAATTTGGCCGCAGACAGCGGCAGGGCTGCGAGTGATACCCCGGCAGCTACCACTTTTCCGAATTCGCGTCGTGATTGCATCGATTTCCCCTTTTTATGCATTCGATTCCTACCCTAAAAACGCGATGGCGCGCCCGGCCCATCCCACGCTGAACCACAAGGTGAGAGAGAGCACGGGCATCAAAACGAAACGTCGATTTACGTCAGCGCCTACATGCTTCACGATGACGCGGCGAAATAGCGTGTACTGAAGCAAGGCCGCCAACGGAAGCATGATCATCTTGAATTGAAATGAGTGATTGGCCGCATAGCGCGCAGGGTCCGGCAGGAAAACAAGGAAGCCTGACACCACCGCGATGAGGAGTCCCGCGGTTCCCCAGCGGAAAGCCTGCCGGAAAAGCGATGGTAGATTGATTTCAGTCAATCCAATGCCGAGCAGCCGGAGATTCAGGGCCACCATCGACCCGAGCAGCAAGGTGATCCCAATCAAGTGGAGAGACTGAATCACGGGTATGCCCAAGGCTGAATTGCGCAGAATGTCGATGGTCTTCGAGTCGTACGACATTTGCCAGATGCGGTCGAGATTCATACTGAATTCCTAGAGTTCGTAAGCCATGATGCGGCCACAGGCGATAACGGCAATCCAAAACATTAATGACACTGCCGCGATGACCCGCGCACCCGTAGGGATGGCCGAGCCGGTGTCCCAATCCGCCATGCGCGGATAAAACTTCAATTGATACACCAGCGCATTGATTCCCAACAGAACCAACAGCAGCATTTTGACCTGAAAATAGCGGTTCTTCGCAACCGTTTCGGCTTGCGCGAAGAACAGGATCAAACCGGTCACGAACATGACCAAGAAACCGGGCAAGGCCCATTTCATTACCTGGTGCATGATGCGCGAAACCGGATCGCCTTGAAATGCCAACCGCAATAAGCGCAAATCGAACAGTAAGATAAGCCCCACTGAAAGCGACAACGCCATGATGTGCGATCCCTCAATCAATGGAAAGGCGTAATCCGACTGGCGCAGCCCGATAGCCAACTGGGTGGACTGCAGGTAATGGAAGAATTCAAGGAGCATTCTTTCCCAAACTTTACTATTTGGCGGCGGAGGTGGCCCCTTCAGAATTCGGACGGGCGATATCGTGATACAGGCGCTTGCCATCCGGCATCAAGGCATAAAACAGCGACACGCCTTTGGAACCATCACGCATCGGATGCCCAATCAAGGTGGCCTTGTCGCCCGCCTTGTAAGTCACGCGCGACCAGCCCTGCCGGCCCATAATCGCGGTGCTGCCGCCTTCCACATCCCAGGTGCCCGCGTTGGGGCCGCCGTCGACTTTCAAGATAATATGCGAGTGCGGATTCTCCCAGCGATATTCGACCACGGTGCCTTCGAAGGTCACGTCCTTGGTCATTTCAAACATGGCGAAGGAATGATGCGCCGAGAGCGGGATCGCACAAGCGGACAGAACCAGCAATATCATTATATTCATAACCGCCGATTTCATAACAGCCTCCTTAAAGAAACGCTACAGGCCTGGTGTTCCGGTCAAAAACTTGGCCCGTTCTTCATCACTTGCATTGCAGTCATACTCGCGCGCCTCGGTGCCCTTGGGTGCGCGATAGTAACGGAACTCGTAGGTGTGCGGTTTGGAAAAAGTCTGCGCGTCGTCCCACGTGGATGTGACGGACAATTGCTGCCCGTTCTTCACTAATCGATAGCGTTCCATCAGATGCGAAGTAACCGTGCGCCGTCCGCCGCCAGGGATGCTAATGACGCCTTCATCGGAAAATCCAATCGTGTCGACCACCAGTGTTTCGCCTTCCCAATGCCCGATGGAATCGCCGCTTGATGAGGGATCAAACACATCCGGATTCACATGTTTGCGTCCATCGGTATAGATATGACGCGAAGGCCCGCGGTAGGGAAAGGTGATGGCGACTTCTTTCCCGCTGGCATTTTGAATGATGTCGATCGGCGTTTGCGCCATCAGAAAAGGCACGCCCAGGTTATAGCACCAGCGAATCGCATGCGCGTCGTGAGCGCGCTGCTCCCGCGCTATTTTGGTGGCATCGAGAGTGAGCGATGCTTCCGGCACGTTCCGGCTATCAAAACGCAATTCCCAGAAACCCGACAGATTCGGCGTCTGGGCAAAGACCAGTGGCGCGGCCAGCAACAGAACCAGATGTTTGATTAGATTCATAGCTACTTTTGGGGAGGCGCCACCACGGATCCGCTTTGCTTGGGATCATCGGCATGGCAATATTCTTCGAATGCGTAGGTTCCCGGCTCCGAACGGTAATACTGCAATTCATAGGTGTGGGGCTTCACATAAAATGCAGGATCAGTCCAGGTAAATGTGACCGACAACTTCTTGCCGCCATCGAGCAAATGGAAACGCTCCGTCAGGCGGGTCCCGGGTCCTATTTTCCCGCCGCCCGGTGTGCCGCCACCGATGAAGCCGACGGTATCGACTACCAGTGCGTCCCCTTCCCAGTGCCCAATGGCGTGACCGGTGCTCGATGGATTCAGCAACGCCGGTTCCGGGTGTTTGCGCCCGTCCATATAGATGTGCCGGGGGAAGGAATGCGTCTCATGCACCTGCACGATTTCGTTGTCTGTTTGCGCAATGCTCCACGCCGCCGAATGCTGCATAAAAAAGGGATAGGAGCTGGACAAACACCACTTGGAGCCAAACCCGACAACGTCGCCTGCGGCCTGACGGGCAGCATTGCGGCGATTTTCTTCCCTCACTTCCGGCTTGAGTTCGGCTTTGGGAATGATCTTGTCGAAGATTCCGCCAAAGCTGCCGCCACCGACGTCATCGCGGCGTTCCCAATACCCCGAAAGGTCTGGAGCCTTCTGGGCATTGATCTTCGTATTGACCAAGCCCGCCAGAACCAAAGCCAGCAGAAATTGCTTTTTCATTTCGTGTCTCCGAAAATCTATTTGGCGATGTCCATACTCTTAGCCCAATAGGCTGCGTTGCCGATGTAACCCAAGTCGGGCAAATACGCCAGGATGTTTCGCCGCAATTTCAGTATATTAATTTCGCCCATTTCCTGGTACAGCACTTTGCCATCGGGGGCGATAAAGACCGTGAAGGGCACGCCCGAATCCCATTTCTTGTCGAAGGCTTCCTGTAAGGCGTAGACGTCGGAGGAGGAGAACTGATAGTTCTTCACAGCCGAATGATGCTGGTTCAGGAATTTCTGCACGGCGGCTTTGGCATCGGGGTCGTCGGTGGAGACGGTGACCAATTCAAAATCGCGGCTGCGGTACCAAAGATGGGTTTGCAGCAGATCGTCAAACTCTTCCACGCATGGCCCGCACCAGGTGGCCCAGAAGTTGATCAGCAGATACTTGCCGGTGGGATTGGCGCGCAGCTTTTTAAGGAACGCCGCGTCGGCCACTTCCAGGTTCACCAGTTGTTGCTTCCATTCGTTCAACTCATCGGCTTTGCGTTCGGTTTGCTCTTTCCATTTGATGCTGCAACCAAACACGGGGCGTTGCGGAAATTCCACCGTTTGGTTGGCCACCAACTGTTCGATGGCGTTGCGCGCATCTGTGATCTTCACGCGGTCCGCGCGCATGGCGTCATCAATGCGGCCTTCATAGCGCAGCTTGCGGGTCTTATCAAAAATGAAAATATGCGGCGTGTTCTTGGGCCCGTAAAGGTGCGCGATCTGCTGGGTATCCCCATCATACAGATACGGAAAGTTGAATCCCTTGAACTTGGCGTGCAAAGCCATGTTGGGCAGTGAATCGTCAACGTCGGTGAAATTCAATTCGTGCGGGGATAGCGCGGAGACGGCGTTCGGCTGTATGGCCAACAGCTGCACGCCTTTGGTTTTGAAGTCCGCGGCCATCTTAATCATGCGCTCTTCGTAGAGCTGCGAAGCCGGGCAGTGGTTGCAGATGAACAGAATGGCCAGTACGCTGCTGTTCTTGTACTCAGCCAGCGTGTGCTTTTTGCCATCAATACCCTGGAGGCTGAAATCCGGGGCCTGCGCGCCGATGGCTAGAGTGGGGTGCGCCTTCCACTGTTTCTCCATCTCGATCTGGTAGGCGGATTTCGCGGCACCAGGCGCAGGCGGCTGATCACGCTCCTGCGCAAAACTGGATGACGCCAGAAGCGTCAGGCCAGCGGCGAAGGCGGCTTTCACAAGGACTCTAGGTGAAGACTTCATAAAATTAGAAAATCAGCTTCAGTGCCAGCTGAATGTCACGCGGCGTATAGAACGCGTTGGTGCTGGTAATGCGGCCGAAGTTACCGGCGTTAGTGGGAACGCCACCTACCAGCGCACCAATCGTTTGTCCGGGGATGCCAAACAATGGAGTGTTGGTGATGTTAAATCCCTCCGCCCGGAATTGCAGCTTGGTTTTTTCGGTAATCCTGAAGTCCTTGAACAGGGAAACATCCAGGCGAACATTGTTCGGCATGGTGAAAGTATTGCGGCCAAGATTTCCTGCCGTTCCCAAAGTCTGGCGGCGGAATTGGGTGACGTCAAACCATTGGTCGTTGTTGGCCGTAATGCTGCTGGCAGCCACGACGTTGGGGCGGCAGGCGGTGACCCCAAAGCTATTTTGTGCGCATCCGCCATCCAGAATCGAAAATGGCTGGCCGGTACCAAAAGCGTAGATTCCGTTCACCTGCCAACCTTTTATCACCTGCGCGCCAATGCCCTTCAGGTTCTTGCCGAATGGCAGCTCGTAGTTAGCGGTGAAGGTAAAACGGGTGCTTCACCATGTAATCACTGGGGCCGTAGTCGCGGCCGGCATCATTCGTCACGGTTCCGCAACCTTGGCAGGCGCCACCGGGGCCGCCCGAATCAGACAGCGCTTTAGCCCAGGTGTAGTTGGAGGCGATACTCAACCCACGGCTATAACGGCGTTGGAATGTCATTTGCAGTGCCTTGTAGTTGGCGATGCCATCGGTCTTCAGCAACTGAATGGTGCCCACCAACGGAAGTGCGCTGTAGTAGGGCAAGCAGTTTTGATTTTGCCCCAAGTTCACGGCGGTAGTGACGCCGCAGCCGCCCGGGCCAAGCGTTGGAACATTGGTGGCTATGTTTGGAATCACGCGCCCCAAATTGCGGACCGGCTCCGCGACAAACCCAACCCCAACCACATTGCCTTTGTACTCTTTTTCAAGCAACAGATTGGCCATGTAGACACTGGTGTTCTGATAGGGAAGCTGGGTGGCTGCATTAATGGAGAAGCCGCTAGGTGTATAGCCGTTAGAGCTGGTGGACGCGCCACAGGCCGCCGTCAAACACACCGAATTTGCCACCGGCGCGGGAACGGAAGCGCTGAGCGAACCAGGGGTGTTGATGGTGAATGTGGCCACCATAGGGGCGTTCTTCAAATTTGCAGGAGAGGCCACGTTGTTGGGCCAGAAACTGGTACCGAAGCCGCCCCGAAGAACCGTACCGCGGCCGAAGGAATATGCAAAACCGACACGCGGCTGGAGATCGCCATACTGGGTGGCGATGTTCGCGGCATTATTGACGCCGTTGGCTCCCGCCACCTGAATGCGTCCGCTGGCAAGCGTAGCCGGATCTGTAGGATCAAAGTTCGATAGCGCGTTGTGCTTTTCGGTGATGGGCGTAAAAATATCGTAGCGGAGACCAAGATTCACGGTCAGCTTGCTGTTGACGCGCCAGTTGTCCTGAATATATTCGCCAAGCTCCCAAGACTTGTATTGCGGCGCGGCCAGCGCCATATTGCGCGTGGCCGTATTGTAGTTGCCGGTGAGTAGTGAAGCAAAAGAGTTGCCGCCCGCGCCATTGGCCGCCGCCGAACTGGTTTGTGCGGAGTTGATATTGAAGTTGCCCTTGAACAGAATCTGAAACGTGCTCCAATTGCGATCAAGAGCACTCGCGCCAAACTTGAGGGTGTGGCTACCCTTGGTCCAGGTCATGGCCCCGTTGTACTGGTAGTTGGTGTCCCAGTACGCTGTCGGCAGAGCGAAGCCATCACCCAGCGCGGCGTATCCGCCGTTTTGAAACTGGATCAAAGCGAGTCCGCTGGTGCCGGGAGTGCTGGTATTGACATTGCCCGGACCACCGAATGCCGTATTGGCGTTGATGCCGGAGTTGGCACTCTCTGAAATAGTCACATAACGGGCCAGTTGGGCACCCACCTGCAGCAACAGCGTGGGGCTGAAGATGTGCACATGGCTAAGCGCCAGACTCTGTTGCCGTTGGTATGCGCTACCCGGAAAATTGTTGGTATTCAGTGAGCTAGGCGCGGGGATGGTGACGCCAGCCACGGTTGCCGCTGGCAGGAAGCCGGGGGAGGCTGTATCCGTGTTGTTGATGGAATAGCGTGCGTATAGATTGTCGTTATTGCCAAAGCGGTGGTCAATGCGGGCATCGGCCGTGTGTGCGTACTGAGTTTGCACGGGGCTTGAAATGAAATTGCACGTAGGCGCGCAGCCCGTCAAGGTGGGGTAGAGTGCGGCATAATTCATGCCCACGGTGTTCAAACGGCCCGGCGAAATCACATTGTTCGCAAACGGCGCGCGGGTAACCGGATCATAAATCTGCGTTGCGATATCCGAGAAATTCCCCACCTGCTGAATGCCATTGCAACTGACGCGGCCCAACTGGCACGCGGTGGGAATGGTGGCCAGGAATGTATTGCCTTTCACCCGGCGCAAGCCTTCATAGTCCACGAAGAAGAAGGTCTTGTCCTTCTTGATGGGCCCACCAATGCTTCCGCCATATTGATTCTGGCGGAACGGCGGCTTCACGCCCGCCAGCGGATTTCCCGCTTGGGGAACATTGAAAACATCCTTGGCGTCAAATTTATCGTTTCTCAAGAATTCAAAAAGAGTGCCATGGAAACTATTGCTGCCCGATTTGGTGATCACATTGATCACGGCACCGCCGGCGCGGCCGGATTCGGCTGCGTACATATTGGTTTCAATTTTCACTTCCTGCTGCGCGTCAATCGAAGGCTTCACAATGATGGTACCGATGGCGCGCTCATTGTTGTCCATGCCGTCCAAAAGGAAGTTATTCGCAGAGTCGGTTTGGCCGTTGGCAGAGACGGTTGATGTCTGGCGGCGATCGTCAGGACGCGTCCCACCGCCGAGTGAACTCTGTACGGATTCGGTGGCGCCGGGCGCCAATTGCACCAGCCGAATAAAGTTGCGACCGTTCACCGGCAGATCCTGCACCGCACGGCTGGTCACCAAACCGCCGACCGTCGAACTATCCGTCTGTACGGCCACGGTTTGCTCACTCACTTCCACGGTCTGGGTAATCTCGCCGACCTGGAGTGCGGCGTCCACACGGGACCGGTCACCGGTGGCGATGCTCACGCGGCTGGCGGTGAAGGTTTTGAAGCCTTGCGCCTCCACGCTCACCGAATAATCCCCAACCGGCAGAAGGTTGACTGAGTATTGGCTGGCGGCGTCTGATTGCGCTGTACGGGCCTGATTCGTACCCAAATTTTTAACGGTGACCTTGGCGTTGGGCACCACCGCTCCCGAATTGTCCGTCACCGAACCGACGATGTCGGCCGTGCCCTGGGCATACATCCCCAAGGCCAGAATACTAAGCAGGAACACCCCGTAGACGGGCCCACGCACGACCCGAAAAGCTCTCTTTGCAAACAACACCGCGAATAACCACATGGTTAAAACCCCCTAAGATTGCGGACCCTGAAAAAGACCGGACTCTGCCTTGGAGCAGTTCTATGGTTCTACTCCCCTACGGCGGCAAATGCAAGGACTATACAGTGCTCCTTCAGCACTTTCGATGTAACACATTTATTTTCTAGTGCTTTGGCGCAATGGATGGGAACGTAGCGAATGCGTATTGATACGCCGGTTTCGCCCTACCAGACAAATGTTTCGACCACGTGGGGTGGTCCGGAACTTTGCCCAATCACGGGTGCGGCAATGACCAGTTGAAGATTCCGGCGGTCCCAGCCCTTGGGCAGCCGCTTGCCCAATTCCGCCATATAGGAAGGAGTGGTGAGAAACTCGCCCGCCGCTGCGGTGCCGAATTTTGCCAATCCGGCGACTGTCACCACTACCTTTCCGGTGGTCGGATCCCACACCCGCGAAATGATCGCATAGTCTTCCATAACCTCCGCATAGGGAGCATCCATCTTGTGCGCGTAGGTGATTGCGTCGGGTTTCTGCCGGTCCAGAATCCTGCTGATGTGGGTTTTGGCGTCGCGCACGAAGCTGAACCTCAGCGGGCCGGTGAGCCGAAGGGTCCAGCTATTGTTGAAAGCTCCAATCAACACCCATGCACCGTCCTTGAGCTCGTCCAATTTCCCGGATGCCTGAAAGCGGACGCGGTACTGAGTTTTTGAATTCGACAACAAGGCCGCCACGCGGGCCAAAGCTGTGGAATCGGCAAACGCGACGCGTTCCGATTTCTGCAAATCCATCAAGGATACCACCGGGTTGACAACTTCGGTTGGATAGCCGCCGATACCGATCAGTACGGGGTCAGCAGATTCCAGTACCGGAGCCCAAAAACTCTGCAAGGCCGTTGGTGAGGTTGCTTTCCAAACCGTCCCGCCCACAAGCAGCAATGCAGCGGCAAGGGCAAACACCGGAAGCCTCCACGCCACGGATTTCCCTGCTGGTTCGACCGGCACAGGCACGGTTTCGACGGCCAGCTTTTGAGGCAAACGGAATTCGGGAACATAATTTCCCGGCGGGAAATCGATGCGGATTTCACCATGGTGGGAAGGCTCGTGGTAATACTGCGCGATTCGTTTGCGAATCTCGACGGCCGTCGTCCGCACTACCGGGTCGAGGTTGGTATCGTAGTCCGGTTCGCGCCCGAAAACTTCTATTCCCAGCGTGCGCTCTTTCAGGTGCTCGCGAGTCCCATCGAGCGCCCGCTCCACAACAAAACGGAGAAGATTGGGATAACGGCGGCTGTTTTTAAACAGGGGGCTATTCAGAATCCGCTCGAGCTGTTCTTGAATGGCTTTCTTTTCCGCCTCGGTTTCAGGAATCCAACATCCCTGCTGCGGAGGCATCTCGGATTGTAATGGCATTCCCTGCTGCGTAACGCACCCCTATAACCAGTGTATTATATCACCGGGTTTCACCAAACAGATGTTGTGCAATCACGGAGCGGGGACCGCCGCTTAGCCGGAGTGAGCGCCCTATTGCAAAATCCGGGCAGCTGGTACGCCCGGCAAATGCGGTGAAGCCAGACGGTATGATGGTGCGATACTTCCTATAATGGAAGTAGCACTCTTTCCCAACCCGCTCAGACCCGGAATTGGCCTGCGACCGCGCCGCGAGGCTCAGCGGCCCCTTCTGCCGCAACACGCCCGCCACTGTCCCGTGCTGGAAGCGGGAAGTACAGCAGGATTTCTGGTGCATCCTCCGCTTGCCGAGAAAGAGAATTTCCAAGTCGGGTATGAGGGCGAAGGACGTTATCAATTGGTGTACTCCGTCAACACCAAAGGAAGCAAGTGGGACCCAATCTTCACCATGACGTACCAATTGCCTATGGGTGGGATCGGGGCAACCAAACGGGAGATTAAGATGCACATTCAGGACACGCCGCAAACCCGTGAGATTGCCCATTTGATGCCGGATATGTTCATTGCGCAGGACGACCTGGGGACGCCTGCAGGTGCGGTGACACTTCGCGGAGCCTGGAACTTCCAGACTCCGCCGGGTTGGGACACCATCTACACTCCGGTGTTCAACCTGATTGAGCGGCCCTCCGCCCCCATGCTGGTGATCCGCGTGGAGACCGATTGGTACGTTCATGATTCTGAGTTCCGCTACGTCCTTCAACCGGGCGAAACGATTTCCGCGTCGCACAGCATGCCGATTGGCCAGGTTCTCTTCGTACCAAGAGAGGACGTCACCTTCCGCGACGGCACACAGGAGGAGGTCGCGGCGCGACAGCAATCCGTACAGGCGTTTTACGACGAAAAGATGAGGACCAAAGTGAAGACTCCCTACGGGTTGGAGTACAGACCCCACTATCAGAGCACCAGCCGCCAGAAGCGGATGACGGCCAAGCCGCGCGATGGAGAGCCAGCGGAGGAGCCATCCGCCTAGGCTATGCTACTTGACAATGGCTGCGGTTACTGGCAGGATCACAAAGTGCGACTGACCAAGATTCAAAGCGGCTTGCGGCTTGTTTGCGGTGGATTGTGTTATGCGAATACGATGTTTTGGCTGGTCAGCAGTTGGATCCTTGTAACGGCAACGGCCAGTATCGGAACCGCGCAGACCAGCCCTCCGCCCCGGACCGTTTGGGATGGCGTCTACACGGAGGCGCAGGCCACGCGGGGCGTAATGGCCTTCGGACAAAGCTGCGCGGGGTGTCACACTGTTGCGGGAGAAGGCCGGGGGCCGCTCACGGGCGAACCCTTTCAGAAGAGTTTCACGCAAAGAACCGTTGGCTATCTGTTGGAGTACGTCAGCACTTACATGCCGAACGGCACTCCCGGTTCCCTCAATGAGCCTACTTACGGCGATATCGTTTCGTTCATCCTGAAATCCAACGGCTTTCCGGCTGGAACCAGCGAGCTTGGGCGCGGCAGCAATACCGACGCGAAGATCACTCCCAAGAATGGCAGCGCGGAGCTCTCTGCCAATACTCTGGTCCGCGTGGTGGGCTGTTTGGCCAAGAGTGGGGCAGACTGGGTGGTGACCAGCGGCACGCCGCCGGAACGCGCGGAACGGGCCGCTCCCGGTGCCGAAGATGCCACCAGACCCCTGGGCACTAGAACCATGACGTTGAAGTTCGTGCTGACACGCCTGGATCCGCTGATCGGTTCACGGGTCTCGGTAGCCGGACTGTTGATGGGCGCAGACGGGGTGGAGGGCATTAACGTGACTGCGGTGAACCGCGTGGCTCCGAAGTGTCCGTAACGCTTTTTCGATGCGTACCGGCTTTGATGGCCGATGACTGACGCACCCGCCTGGGCAATTAGCTCGACTTTCTGATGCGATGGAAACCAATTGAAAAAAGGGCGCGCCTGCTTCCAGGCGTGCCCTTTTTCATTTCCATTTGAACGGCTTGGTTAGAGGTCTATTTTGCCGGTGCTGGCGCCTATACTGCTGATCTCAGCGCCTCCTACCTGCGCCATTGCCAGCAGCAGATTTGAGGTTGGGGCGTCTTTGGCCACAATATGCCGGTTGCCTTTCATCCTTCCGTTAGCGCCGCCGACAATCACTGCAGGCGGGCTGTTCCGATCGTGCACGTTACCGTTGCTCATACCGCTACCCCAGTAAATCATCGAGTGATCGAGCAGGTTACCGTCGCCGTCTTTGGTCGCCTTCAGCTTATCCAGGAACTCGCTGAGCTTCACCATATGGTAGGTGGCGATCTTGGCGTACTTGGCAAGCTTCTCTGGCGTGTTGCCGTGATGCGAGATGGTGTGATGTTGCTCTGGAATGCCGATGTGCGTATAGGCGCGATCGGTGGCTTCGTGGCCGGACATAAAGCTGAACACACGGCTGATATCGCCTTGATAGGCCAGGTGCATCAGGTTGTAAGTGACAGTCATGTGATCATCGAACGCATCCGGCAAACCCACGGGCGCTTCGGCATTTCCGCTGATTGTGCCCAGACGGCTTTCCATCCGGTCGAGTTGCTGTTCTACCTGGCGGATGTTGCCCAGATACTCGTCCAGAATGGCGCGATCGGGCCCTCCCAGGGAGCGCTTGAGCTTCGACGTTTCCTCCGTCACGGAGTCCAGCAGGCTCTGCTTCTCCTTGAGGCTTGCAAAGCGGCGCTCGGCCGAATCCGTCGCGCCGAACATGCGCTCAAAGGTAACGCGCGGATTGATCCCCACCGGCAGCGGGTTTGTGTCGTCGCGCCAAGCCAGCGTGTTAAAGAAAGTGCAGGAGAATCCATCACAGGCCCCTACGGCGGTGCCCATGTCCTCGGTGCCGACTTCGATCGATCGCAATGGCGTGTCGCCGGCGACTTTATCTGCGATGAATTGGTCGATCGTTTTCTTCGATTGAATTTTACCGAAGGCGTCTGCCGTTTCACCGCGTTGCCCGGCCGGCCCAATCCCGTTCAGGAAGGCGGAACTTGCTCCCAGATGAACCGATGAACCCCACGGAGCCTTCATCTTGCTCACCGTGACCAGTTGGTTGCGGAACGGTTCCAGCGGCTGCATCACCGGTTTAAAGTCGAACTTGCTTCCCTCTGCATCGGGATGCCAGGTATCGGGGTACACACCGCACGGAAAGTAGACCGCCCCGAACCGGAACGGTGAGTTCGTCGCCGCCTTTAGCGCCGGAACCATGGCGTCCAGGAACGGCAATGCGACCGCGGCGCCCATGGTACCACGCATGAACGAGCGGCGAGAAAGATGCTTCTTGGTGATGAACATAACTACTCCTTTTTGCTTTCTAGTGCGTTGTTACCTTCTGCGTTATCTTTTGCGTTTGCTTTGCGGCTTACCGCGGTGTTCACTGCAGAGTTCGCTTGTGCAACCTTAACTGCATCGGCCGGCCGGCTTACGGTTTCGGCCGGTTCCAACTTAGTGCGCATTTGAAACGGCGCGCTCTCGGCAATCCCAGCAATCACTGACGAAAGCCGGTATCCGTTTTGCGCTGCCTTCTTCTCAATCTGCCGGACCACCGGCATATCGCTTGGCTCCAATCCACGACCCAGCGCGTAGACCAACAACTTCTCCGTCAATACGGTTACGAAGGCATCCGGACGGCTGAGCAAGGCTTCCCGAAGCGCGGCGGGGCCGTTGATCTTGGCACCATCCGCAAGCGTGCCTGCTGTGTCAAGTACCGCCCCGTCCAAGTCTGTGTCGCGCCACTTTCCCACCGAATCAAAGTTCTCGAGCGCGAATCCGGCCGGGTCAATGACGCGATGGCAGGACGCACACACGGCACTCTGCCGGTGCAATTCGAGTTGCGCGCGCACCGTTTTCGGAACCGATGAAACGCCTTTGAGGCTTTCATCGAGCGAAGGGACATTCGGTGGAGGAGGTGGTGGCGGCGTGTTCAGGAAAGTACTCAGCACATACTTCCCGCGGAACACCGGAGAGGTTCTGGTGGCCACCGATGTCATGGCCAAGATGCTTCCCTGCCCCAGCAGACCCCGGCGATTAGGATCGGTGAGTTTCACCCGCCGGAAGCGCGGGCCATAGACACCCTGGATGCCGTAGTGCCTGGCCAGCCGCTCGTCGAGGAACGTATAGTCGGCGTTCAGCAACTCAAGCGCACTGCGGTCATTGCGCAAGATGTAGGAGAAGAACATCTCGGTCTCTTTGCGGAATCCTTTGCGCGTATTATCGTCAAAGTCGGGGAACATCAGCAGGTCTGGAACAACCTTCGCTTCCAGATTGCGTAACTGCAACCACTGCCCGGTAAAATTGCCCACCATGGCGTCGGCACGCTGGTCTTCCAACATTCGGCGCACCTGCGCGGTCAGCACGCCAGGCTCCCGCAACCGCCCGGCCGTGGCCAGGTCCAGTAGCTTTTCATCGGGCACGCTGCTCCACAGGAAGAACGACAACCGTGAAGCAAGTTCGATATCGCTCACCGGATGGGAAACCCCTGCGTTCACGCCGGCCGGATCTTTCTCAATTCGATACAAGAAATAAGGGCTCGAGAGAATGCGCGCCACGCCCGAACGAATGCCATCATCGAAATTGCCGCCGCTTTGGCGAGACCGCTTGTAAAACGACATGGGCGGTTCCATGTCGGCGGGCGTTACCGGACGCCGATAGGCTCGGCGTGCCAGATTCGCCAGAATCTTTTCTGCGCAATTCACTTCGTCCGCGCTCGTACCTGTCTTGGCTGCGGTAGGGTTGGCTTTGGACGCCGACCCCTCCTTGGGCACAGAGACTGGATGACAAACAAACAGCCGCTCCCGGCTGAGCCCTTCGCTTACTCCCGTCACTTTGTACGGGCCGTCAATTGCCACCGTTCGCAGCTTGGGAAAACCGGCCACCAGGTGAATTTCCTGACTGTCGCGTTTCGAGGGCTCCCAAACATCCTGCGACTGATTCGCCCGCTCTTTCCACGTAAAGCCGACGTCGTGCGGACCAGCCGTGACGCGTACCCGCCCCGTCAGCCTTTTGTCGATAATCGGCTGCGCGGCGGCCAAATCGGCGGATTGGATCTCGTGGTCCTTAGGACCGCCCAACGGCGCCGAATACACTTCCGTTCCATCCACCGTGATGATGAACGTGTTCGGTATGTCATTTCCCTCCACCCCGGAGTAACCTTCCTGTATGCCGCGGACGAGCCGTCCGGACAGAAGATATTCCGCATCGGCCGGGAAAACATGCCGCACAACGGTTCCGCCGCGAGTGCCCAGCGGCAGCCCGTCGATGTATCCGTTTTGGCTAAATTCACGGCTGATGGAAAACTCAGTGGCGCCGGGCCTCACCTTCGGATCCCCTACCGCTTTCGCGCTGACACGCTGCGCAGCCGTCATGTATCCTTCCAGCAGCAAGGGCGATGTTTTCAGCGATGTCGCAATGTTGTCAAATCCAAAGTCCGCGCCGTCGGTGGGCAGCAGTTCGGTCACGTCTATGTCGACCGCCAGAAGATCACGCACTGCGTTGGCATATTCGGTCCGATTCAGACGATGCACAACGTAGCGGCCCGGATTGCCTTTCCCTTCCCATGCACGATCCAGCGACGTAGACAGCCAGCCGGTGAAGGCCGTATACTCCGCCTCCGAGGGACGGGGTAAACCTGGAGGCGGCATCGCCCGCACGCTTAGCTTTCGAAGAACCCTTTCCCAAGTTCCCGCATGACTCAATAAATTGTCGAGACCCGCCCCCTCGAAATTCACGGGCTCGTCCGCCGGAGTGGCGGTGCGGTTGTTGTGGCACGCGGCGCAGTACTTATCCACCATCGCCCGGTATTTGACTGCCTCGGCGCTTGTGCTGCTGGCGGTTGCTTTCGCCGCGGCTGAGGTTGCCGGCACCGGGGCCAAGCCAGCCGGTTGGGATGACGTCGGCCGCCTGCCGTTCTGCGCCACCAGCAATGCCGTAATGCCGACGAAAACGAATGCCGCCGCCGCTGTTTTCTTAACCATTCTCATATGCGAGATATTTTGCGAATTCCTCATTGCTCGCTCGCCGTCACGGCTGCCTTATCGTCTTTCTTATCCTTATCCGCACTGTCGCCGGCCTTTTTGTCTTTGTCAGCCTTCGCCACGACCGGCGGATGCACCGGATCCGGATCGTTGGGTCCAAGATGCATTACCTCCCGCAAAGCTGCGATGACATCCTCGCGCGAATCACGTTTGGGCTGATAAGCGTCCGCATCCATGCCTGCTGCCACAGCGAACTCGGCCGGAGTCATGTTCTTAAGTTTTTCGGCCGCACCCAACAGCGATAAATTATCCTTATTGATCGCATCCGTTGCGGCACCCGCCCCGGCCAGTGCGCGAATCATTCCTGCCTGCCGCAACTGCACCGCTTGATGGAGCGGCGAGGAACCGTCCGGCATCTTGGCATTGGCATTTGCTCCCGCCGCCAGCAACAGTTTGACCGCCTCCAGAGTGTCTCTTTGCCCTTGCTCCCGGAAAGGCGGCGCGCCCAGTCGACTAAACCCCGGCCCCGCTGCGAATGGCGCACCCTTGCCACCGTTCATGGCCACCATCAACGCCGTCCGCCCAACGTTCGGGTTCGGCCGGCGCAAACGCGGATCTCCGTCTTTGGGCTTAATGTCGGTAGGAGCCCATTCCAGCTGCGCGCCGTGAGCCAGCATCAGCTTCAGAATTTCCACGTCCGCAGCCGTCGCCGCGCGGTAAAAGGGCGTGCTATTGATCTGCGCGCCGCAGCACAGCGTCGTCGAGTGCAATGCGCCCACAAAGGGCTTATTTACGTCCGCGCCCAGATCCAGCAGCGACTTGATCAAATTCACCGCCGTCAACTTGTTCGGATGATTCGGTTGCAGCCGGGACCCGTCGTGCGCGCGCATATCCGTCGTCGCGTCATGCATATCCACGGCAAAAAAGAGGGCTCCGTCGTTCGGGTCTGCGCCGCGGTCCAGCAACTCTTTCGCCAGATCGAACCGGTCGTTGACGATGGCCACAACGGTTGCCGACACGCCGTCGGCGTTGGTCAGCTTCAGATCGGCTTTACCGTCAATCAAGGCGCGGACAACATCACTGTGCCCATTCCGCGCCGCAAACATCAGCGCCGTAAATCCGCCCGAGGCATGATCCGCGTGAGACCGTTCGGTGATCGCGGAGACGTGCGCCTTAAGGTTTGGATCGGCTCCCGCAGCCAATAACGCCTTCACCACTTCGACATGACCTTCGGCGGACGCCCACATCAACGGGGTCTGCTCCTCGATCGGATCCACGGCGTTGATGAACGCGCCATGAGCAAGCAGCATTTTCACCGCGTCCACTTTACCGGTGTGCGCAGCAGCCATCAGCGGCGTCTCGCCTTCGGCGTGCCAGCGGGTCGGCTCCGCTCCAGCATCCAGCAACACTTTCATTACATCGACATCACCATTGCGGCTAGCCTGCAGAAGCGGGGTTACGCCGTAGTGGTTCGCTGTATCCACGGCAGCTCCCGCCGCAAGCAGCGCCTTCACCATATCCGTATCGGAATGGAAAGCCGCCCACAAAAGTGCAGTGGAGCCGTCATTGGCCGGTGCGTTTACATTCGCATGTTCCTTAATAAGTCGGCTAACGATCCCCGTATCTCCAGCTTTGGCGGCTTCAGCCACAGCACTCAGGGAGTTGCCGTTGGAAGCACCGTGCACAATGGCAGCGGGTCCTACCAACGCGAATCCAAGCGCAAACAACAGGTACCAAGATACTTGCTGCGCGGGTATTGCCTTTGATGTTCTTGCCGATCGCATAGCTACGCATCCCCCTATTTACCTAGACAACTGTCCTGAATGATCTAATCACATCAAGATGTCGGGTGCAAGCCCCCCATCTGGCAGTGGGCCGGACTGGCATTTTGGTTCTGGGACGAAAACGTGCGAGACGTGGTTTCAGTGCGCTACACGGACATAAAAGGTATACTGCCCCCAATGCCCCACCAGACTGATTCCCACCAGACTGTTTCGATCCAGACGGCTTCAATAATGAAGGATCCCGTTACCTGGCTGTACCCTCCCATAGAGCCTTACAATACCGGTACGCTCCGGGTCTCAGACATTCACGACTCACCCGTTCACGAGATCTATTTCGAGGAAAGCGGTACGCCCTCCGGCAAGCCCGTCATCTTTCTGCACGGCGGACCCGGGGGTGGCTCAGACCCCAAACAGCGCCGCTTCTTCCATCCTGAAAAATATCGTATCGTGAACTTCGACCAGAGAGGCTGCGGCAAAAGCACACCCTATGCATCGCTCGAAGCAAACACCACATGGGACCTGGTAGCCGACATTGAAAAGATCCGCGAACACCTGGGTATTGACCGCTGGCAGGTGTTCGGCGGATCCTGGGGCTCCACTCTGGCGCTTGCCTATGCCCAGACTCATCCCGATCGCGTCACCGCACTTGTCCTCCGCGGCATCTTCCTCCTCCGCAAGCAGGAAATCGATTGGTTCTACCAGCGGGGCGCTTCGGTCCTGTATCCGGACGCTTGGGAGCCTTATCTGGCTCACATCCCGGAAGCAGAGCGCGCGGACCTACTCTCGGCCTACTATCGCCGCCTCACCAGCGATGATCCGTCCGTGCAATTGGCAGCCGCGAAAATCTGGAGCGGTTGGGAGGGCGCCACCTCTAAGCTTCTGCCCGATGCCGCCTTCGCCGGCCATTATGAGGAAGATGAGTTCGCCCTCGCCTTCGCCCGCATTGAGGCCCACTATTTCCTCAACAAGGGTTTTCTCAAAACTGACGATCAATTGCTGCGCAACTCATCCCGCATCCGCGCCATCCCTGGCGTTATCGTGCAGGGCCGTTACGACGTCGTTTGTCCTATGGAAAGCGCGTGGGCACTCCACCGCGCCTGGCCTGAAGCCGATCTGATTATCACCCCAAACAGTGGCCACAGCGCCTTCGACCCGCCTAACAGCCGGGCCCTGGTCGCGGCGACCGACAAATTTGCCGGTTAGCGCATTTCCGGAAGGAACAATCCTTCTAAACAAATTTATGATTTTGGCCGAACCCATCCTTAAGGGAACGACAAGGGAACGACAAGGGAACGACTTAAGGGAGCGATATTCTCCCGCAGGAGCCAAATTCATGAAGAAAAAACTCGCAGCTGTCTTCTTTCTTATTTCGCTGACCGCGCTACGCGCCGATTGGATTTACCAGCAATACGAGGGGGACAAGTGGGTAAGCTTCTCCCACCAACCGGCCGCTACCACTCAGCAATTGAAGCTAGCCCAGGTGGCGTTAGAAGGAGTCAGCGGCGTCCAGAAAGTTTACATCAAGGGCGATTCCGTGTTCATCGTCAAGGACCCGAAATTGCCCTGGGGCCAGATTTGGCCCACCATCGCAGAAACGATCTTCAAAGTAAGGCCGGCGCCGGCAGGTGATTCAAAAGACGAATCAAAAGGGTCTAAGGATGACTCTACAGAGAAGTCGAAATCGGGCGAAGAAAGCGGACTCTAGTCTCCGTACTCAGTCACTGATGGGCTGGAACAGCGGAGGTTTTTGGTGCGAACGGTCGGGGTCGAACCGACATGGCTGTTAACCGCTGGAACCTAAATCCAGTGCGTCTGCCAATTCCGCCACGCTCGCACGTCGGTGGACACCCCTCCATTATAGTCGCTTCCGCATTTTACCGGTTTCACTTACCGCACCGTAGTGTGACATTTTCTAATGTGAACCTGCCATCTTCTAGTGTGAACCTGCCGCCAAGCGTTGCGGGATGCGGAGCGAAACCCGCGGCGTGATTCGTCCGCATGGACACGGCCCCTCACTGGTTTCCACAATACCCCAGACGGGACGGTGAGGCAGCCGGAAATCCGGACCCTCGATATGCAGTCCCTGATGCATTTCGCACTCGGTCGCCAGCAACCTTCCGGACGTGTCGACGA
>JANXYJ010000101.1 GCA_025350105.1 Terriglobia bacterium
TCGAGTACGAGGGCAAGACCGTCCTGATTGACACCACGCCCGATTTCCGCGAGCAAGCCCTGCGTCTGCGCCTGAAACGCATCGACGCCATTCTGTTTACCCACGCCCACGCCGATCACATCCTGGGCCTGGACGATGTCCGCCCCATCAATTACCACCAGAAGATGACCATCCCGGCCTACGGAACCGAGGAGACACTGGAAGTTGTTCGCCGCGTCTTTCGCTATGCTTTCGATGGCGAACCCAATCAATCCTCCACCCCGCGCGTGAACCTGCACGCCATCACAGAAGAGCCCTTTGAATTGTTCGGCGCCACCATCACGCCCATTCGCCTGTTCCACGGCCACGGCGTCACGTTAGGTTTCCGCATCGGCAACCTGGCCTATCTCACCGACCACAGCGACATTCCCGCTGAGTCAAAATCCAAACTACAAAACCTGGACGTTCTGTTTCTGGACGCCTTGCGCTACCGCCCGCATCCCACCCATTCCACGGTTCCGCAAAGCCTGGCGATGGCCGAAGAACTGGCCGCCAAACAGACCTTTTTCACCCACATTTGTCACGACCTGCCGCATGCCGCCACCAACGCAACTTTCCCGCCGAATGTCCGCTTGGCCTACGACGGCATGCAGCTTGAGGCGCAGCTGTAAATGCGCATTGCCCGCTCTTTAGAAGAAGCAGCCGAGTTCGGTCCGCTCGCCGTCACCATCGGCAATTTCGACGGCGTGCACCTGGGTCATCGCAAGTTGCTGCATACGGTTGTGGAAGCGGCGAAAGCGATGAACGTCGCGCCGGCGGTCCTTACTTTTGATCCCCATCCCGCCACCATCGTCGGCCCGCAGCGAACGGCGCGTCTGCTCACCACTCATGCCGAACGTTGCACCGTGATGGCCCGCGAAGGCGTTGAATTCGTTCTCATCTTATCTTTTACCAGCGAGCTTTCCCAGTGGCCGCCCGAAAAGTTTGTCGAACGTGTGCTCGCAAAAGCCATGCACGCCCGCGTAGTCGTCGTCGGTGAAAACTTTCGCTTCGGTCACAGACAAATGGGCGACGTCAACACGCTGAAACACCTCGGCACCGCACTTGGCTTTCACACTCTCGTAACACCTCAGCTGAAGTGGCGCAACCGCGTCGTTTCATCGAGTGCGATTCGCCGCGCTGTCCAGTCCGGTCACGTTTCGCTGGCTGGCCGCATGTTGGGCCGCTGTTTTGCGTTGGAAGGCGATGTGGTCAAGGGCCACGGCGTCGGTTCAAAGAAAACTGTACCGACGTTAAACTTGCACACCTATAGTCAGGTATTGCCAAGCCCGGGAGTCTACATCACGCGAACCACGGAACTGGATTCGCCGCATCGCCAGTGGCAGTCCATCACCAACGTCGGCCACCGCCCAACATTTTCTGGCGGCGTGGTAAACCCGTTGACCATCGAGACATTTCTACTGGACAAATTCGAACCTCCCACTCCTGAAATGATTCGCATCGAATTCCTCCGCCGCGTCCGTGACGAAAAGAAATTCGCCAGCCCCGAGGTCCTGAAATCTCAAATCATGCACGATGTCGCCCGCGCCCAGGCTTTCTTCCGCAGAATTGTGCGGGTGCAGTTGAAGCCCCAAACGTGAAGCGCGGTCCCCCGGCCGGCGGCTCCCGGCTTGCTCAACCCAACTTCGGTAGAATAGTCCCCGGGACCATTGGCTCCAGTTTGACTGGGGCTAACTTGACTGGGGCTAACTTAACTGGGGCTAACTTAACAAGGAGCAGCGATGAGCAAAATCGACCTTAAGGTGAACGGCCGTTCACACACTCTGGATATTGAGCCAGCCACGCCGCTGCTGTATATCCTCCGCAACGATCTTGGAATTCAGGGCCCCCACTTTGGCTGCGGACTGGGCCAGTGCGGCGCGTGCACGGTGATCATCAACGGTGCGGCAGTGCGCTCCTGCGTCACGCCTGCTTCTTCAGTAAAGGGTGAAATCACCACGCTCGAAGGCCTTGCCTCTGGCGGCAAGTTGCACCCCTTGCAGCAGGCCTGGATCGACGAACAGGTCCCGCAATGCGGCTTCTGCCAGAACGGACAGATCATGACAGCGAAGGCTATGCTCGACAAAAATCCGCATCCCACCGACACACAGATCCGCGAAACCATGAACGGAACCCTGTGCCGCTGCATGAGTTACTACCGCATTCAGACGGCAATTAAAAAGGCCGCCAAGACCATTGCCGATGCGTCTCCGTCCACGAAAGAGGTGGTGGCATGAGCGTCTATAACCGTATTCCTGAACCAATCGAAACCGCGCTCAGCACACACCGCCGCGGCTTCCTGAAAAGCGCCGGCATGCTGGC
Source organism: Terriglobia bacterium (assembly GCA_025350105.1). GTDB lineage: Bacteria > Acidobacteriota > Terriglobia > Bryobacterales > Bryobacteraceae > Palsa-187. The sequence goes on from JANXYJ010000101.1 coordinate 2,341, forward strand.
CGTTAGCTTCGGCGCCTACGTTGCCGCGGACAGCACCGAAGCCCAAGCGCAAACACCGCAAACATCTTCGCTAACGCCCGGCCCTTATCACGATCCCGATTTCCGGCAAGTGGATTCCTGGATCGTCATCCATCAGGACAACACTGCCACCTTCTACGTCGGGAAGACCGATCCCGGTCAAGGCACCGGAACCGGTTTCCGCCAGCTGATGTCCGACGAGCTCGACATTGCGTTCGATAAGACCACCTGCATCATGGGCAGCACCGACAT
>JANXYJ010000113.1 GCA_025350105.1 Terriglobia bacterium
ATAAGCCGAAACGCGAAGTGTGCCAAAAGTGTGCCACACCCTTGCTGAACTGGACGTTCTAGCATATCTGGCACAACGCAGAAACAGTAACTTACGCGTTTGCAATGCCGGTAGGGGGACCGATTCCGTCCCTGGCCACCACGAAATATAGCACCGATCATCACTCTCAATTGTCCCGTTGTCCCATAACGATCCCAATTCCGATTTCAATTCACCAACGTTGTTAACTTTTCGACCGCCCGAATTTGCGATTCCGGCCGGTCCTGCTCATAAATTTCTGCCGTGGTCGTGAATCGAGAATGTCGCAATCAAAGACTGTCGGTCCCTCGGGTCTGTCCCCACCATCCGTAACCAAGTGGCGTAAGATCTCCGAAGCACCAACAAAATAACCCAACCGATCTCAAGCTTCCTTGCCGCTGGCTTGATGTGGCGGGTCGAAATATTGTTATCGCGCATTGCCTGTCCGCTCTGTACAGATTGAAAAACCAGATCGTCCGGGCCATCAAGACGACAGAGGTTTTGGCAGGGCTTGACTATCCCAATTACGCCGAGATAACCCCATGTGCATTCTTCAGGCCTTACTGACGCGAACATTGCCCCGAGGACGTGGAACCGGCATTCCCACCCGATCTTCCGCAACGTCGCCCAGTGAGATCGGAAGAAAAGTGCGAAAAATGCAACCCTGCGCTGTGGATTCAAGCTCCACCCCTCCACCGTACAGTTGAGCGAAAAAGCGCGGAAAGTAGGCACGCTCCAGAATCCGGAACTGGGCCTTCAATTGCGCCACCAGGGCGTTCTGTTCCACAGAAAGTGGATTCATGGCCGCGTCCTTTGGGGAAGGGGGCTGTTCGGGCGGCGTCTGCAGTAACCGCGGCGCGGAAATCGTGATTTGCGCCGGTGGCAAGCCGACAAACTGCGAGACGTTGACGCGCGCAATGTCGACGGCTTGCTCGGCTTGAATCAGCAGTGTGCGAGCGGCAGCCAACTCCGCGTCCGTTCGGGAGGCGTCGGCGCCCGGGCGCAATTCGGCGTTGGCCTGGGCATGGACGGTCCGCGCGATCACTTCTGCCCGCTCCACGCCTGCCTGCGCGGCGCGTACGGTTTCCTGCGCGGCCTTCAACGTGACGCAAGCTGCGCCACCGGTGCCATATTGTTCGAGTTGTTCAAGATATTTGAGTGTTGCCAACGCTCCTTCGCGTATGAGTCGGTCAAGCGCCCAGAACACAAGGAGGTCAAATTGCCTTTGTGCCCCTGCCGCACCTGGCGGCGGTTTTGTGAGCCCAAAGAAAATCCGCGGCGCATTTCCATGCGCCGCGGAGGTTGGTGGAACGATTGTTAAATGCAGCTTAGAAGATGTACTTCAAGCCCAGCTGAATGATACGGGGATTGACAGCCGTAGCCGTAATCCAACCACCGTTGCTGGAATTCACATTCATCAGGTTGACGCCTCCGCCGGAACCGACGGTCGGATTGGAAAACTGCGCGTGGTTGAACAGATTATAGAATTCGGCGCGGAACTGGAGGTTCTGGCCTTCGCGGATGCGGGTGGTCTTCAACAGGGATAGATCGAAGTTGAGCTGTCCCGGACCCGACAGAATGCCAACGCCGGCGTTGCCGTAAGCGGTGACGGAACCATCGCCCAGTGTGGGGGGAGCAGTGAACGCACTGGCTAGGCTGCAACCGACAGCGGCCGGAACCCCCGACGGGACGAAGTAACCGCAGCCGCCACTATTTCCACCGAGCCGGGATTTGACGTCGCCCGGCGTCGAGATGTCCGCGTAGGTCTTTCCGGCAGCCAATTGCGGACGGCTATATCCGTTTTGAACACTGGTACCGGAAACGTTATAGGCGGTGCCGCCACGGGCGTCGATGAGGGTCAACTGCGCACCGTTTTGGATGGTCGTTACACCGGAAAGATTCCACCCGCCCAGCGCATAACCGAGGGCACCGTTATGTTTGCCGAAGGGGAGATCCCAACTGTAGTTGAACACCAGGCGCTGAGGCCGTGTGAAGTTGGAAGGCCCAAGCTGTTGGGCCAGATTATTGGCGTCGTTGCTATTGGCGGTGGTGTCGTAGATATTGGTCAACGACTTGCTCCAGGTGTAGGCAGCTTGCATCGATACGCCATGCGAGAGCTGCTTGCGAACCGTAGCCTGCAGGCTGTTATAGTGCGAAACCCCATCGAAGGCGCTGCCTTGCAGTCCGTTGGTGGTGAAACCCAGATAGGGAACGCGCAGGGCCAAATTGGCCGCCGTGGTGGTGGTGAGACCATTGACCGAACGGGCCGGTGTGGCCAGCAGGGCTGAGTTGTAGTTATGGTTGTAGTCGGTGAGGTTGATGCCGCTCGATCCCACGTAGCCAACTTCTAACACGGTGCGGGCCGCAAACTCGTATTGCAAGTTGACGTTGTACTGGCGGACCAACGGGGTGTGGATTACTTCATCCAGGAAAACGTGATTCAGTCTTGAAGTGGTTCCAGCGGCGATATCGGCCCAACGTTGTCCAAAAGTCCCAACAGCCGGGTTGGCGGGATAGGGGTTGGAGATGGTGGCGGTGGGCGCCAACGCTACGGTTGCAGCGTAGGGGTTGCCTTCCTGCACGGAATGAACGAAACGGTCCGTTCCAACGCGATCATAGAACAGACCGGCGCCGGCGCGGATCACCAGCTTGCTGCTGGCCTGGTAGGCTAGGCCCAGACGGGGGCCGAAATTGCTGAGGGGCGGATGGCCCGAGGTGGGAAGCGAATTGCTGGACACTTTGACACCATTCGGAGCGGCGCCCCAGGTACGAGTATCAAAATTGTTCGGCACCACATAGCCAAGGTAGTTTGCGGCTACGCCTTGCGCTGAAGTGGGCACCTGAGAGTTGGGAGCCAGTTGGCTGATCCACGTGTTCGTCAAGTTGCCATTTTTGTCGCTCAAAGTACCGTTGAACTCCCAGCGAACGCCCAGGTTGACGGTGAGTTTGGAGCTAACTTTCCAATCGTCTTGCACGAAGGCGTTGGAATTAGGCAAGCGGTAGGCGTGAATGATGCCGTTGGGGCCGCTGCGTACGCAAAACTGACAGAACAGCAGATTGCCCGGAGTGTCGCCGGCCAGCAAATTGCTGAAGCTGCCCATAAACATCCAACCTTGGCCCAGTCCGCCGAACACCAGGTTCCATTGAGTGCGTTCCATTTCAAAACCGGCGCGGACGGTGTGTTTGCCGTGCGACCAGGAGATCTGATCGGCCACCTGGAATTGGTTGGTGGGGCTGTAGCTGGGGTCCAAGGTGCCGAAAATTCCAAAGTTGTTAAAGATGAAGGAAAGTGGTGGCGGGGTAGTGTATTGGGAAACGAGCGGTGTGATTCCCAATGCCTGGGGCGTCGAACCAGGAACTTGACTCTCGTTCGCCGTTGCCAGATTGCGCTGGAAGGATCCACGAATTTCGTTCAGGAAGCTGTTGTTCACAATCGTGGTCAAGCGCAGAACAGCGTTTGAATTGGAGTTATATGTGGAGTCCTGCATTCCAGGTAGATTGGAATATGCCAGAGAGATTAATGGAGTCGTGCGCGTTCCCTATCTGGGTTTCACCAC
>JANXYJ010000125.1 GCA_025350105.1 Terriglobia bacterium
TACCTTCAGGCCGTGCCTCTGCGCATCTTTCACCAGAGTTGCGGGTTGATAGAATCCCATGGGCTGATTATTCAGCATGGCAGCCGTGAATGCCGCGAGATAGTGGCACTTCAAATACGCACTGGCGTAAGCCAGCAGAGCGAAGCTGGCTGCATGCGATTCAGGAAATCCATACGCGGCGAAGGACCCAATCGAACGCACAATCAAGTCCTGTACATCCGCAGCGATGCCATTGCGCGACATGCCTTCGCGCAGTTGGGTCTCCACCTCTTTCATACGCTTTTCTGATCGTTTGAAGCCCAATGCCCTGCGCAATTCTTCGGCTTGCCCACCGGTGAAATCGGCTACGATCATCGCCATGCGCAAAAGCTGTTCTTGAAACAGAGGGACACCCAGGGTCCGCTCCAGCACCGGCTTCAGCGCCGGATGCGGATAGGTGACGGCCTCCAAGCCCTGACGGCGCCGCAAATAAGGATGCAGCATTTTGCCCACAATAGGCCCAGGCCGGATGATGGCCACCTGCACCACAATGTCGTAGAAGCGGCGCGGTTTAATCCCTGGCAGAAACGACATTTGCGCGCGGCTTTCCACCTGGAACATGCCGATGGTGTCGGCTTTTTGCAAAGCGCCGTAAACTTTCGGGTCATCGGCAGGCAGGTGCGCCAAGTCCACTTCTTCGCCGTAGTGCTGGCGAATCAGCCCGATCGATTCCTTCATCACGGCCATCATGCCCAGGCCCAGCAGGTCTACTTTTACAATGCCCAAGTCGGCACAGTCTTCCTTGTCCCATTGAACGACGAAGCGGCCCGGCATGGTGGCAGGCTGCAAAGGGACGACCGAATCCAACTGGCCTTGGCAAATCACCATGCCGCCGGAGTGCTGGCCCAAATGCCGCGGCAGATCCTGAACACGTTGATATAACGACAAGAACTTTTGAACCAGTGGCTGTTTCAGATCCACTCCCGCCTGATCGAATTGGCGCTGCGCGGTATCGGCTTCGTCGTGGAAACCCCAATGCGGAACTACTTTGGAAAGTCGGCCCAGCGTTTCTTCGTCGAAACCCAACACCTTGCCGATATCTCGAGCGGCGGACTTACCACGATAGGTGATGACGTTGGCCGTCATGGCAGCGCCCAATTTTCCATAGCGCTGGTAAACATATTGAATGGCGCTTTCGCGCTCATCGCCGCTGGCCAGATCCAGATCAATGTCGGGCCATTCGCCACGCTCTTCTGACAGGAACCGTTCAAACAGCAGATCCATACCCACCGGATCGACGGCGGTTATCTCCAGCGAATAACACACCGCGCTGTTGGCGGCAGAGCCGCGCCCTTGCACCAACAGTCCTTGTTCTTTGCAGAAACGGACAATATCCCAAACAATTAGAAAATAGCCGGCCAAGTCCAGCTTTTCGATCATGGCGAGTTCACGCTCAATCTGCCGGCGGGCTTTGTCGTGCTGTGGATCATCAACTGGCCGATAACGGCGGCGTGCCCCAGCATCTGTCAATTTCCGCAAATAGGAATTCATGGTTTCACCCCGCGGCACCGGGTACACAGGAAACTGGTAACCCAAATCGGAAAGCGAATAGCTGAGGCGATCGGCCAACATCTGCGTGTTGCCAATGGCATCTGGCAAATCGGCGAACAACTTTTGCATCTGGGCCGCGGTCTTCAAATGGCGCTCGGCGTTTTTGCTCAGCCGCTGGCCAGCTTCAAAAATCGTCGTCTTATGACGGACACAGGTCAACGCATCCAGGACATCGCGTTCTTCTATAGTTGCGTGCGAGATGCCGTTGGTAGCCAGCAACGGCAAATGCAGTTTGCGCGCGATGCGAATGGCGGCTTGGTTACGGTGCTCCTCATCCCGATCGTAGTGGCGCTGCAGTTCGACGAAAACATTGCCGGCACCAAAAATATTAACCAACTTTTCCACGGACTGAGCGCCTTCCTCGCCGTTCGATAGCGTTTGCGCTAAAGGACCTTCGTCACCACCCGTCAAGCAGACCAAGCCTTGCGCATACTCGGCGATGTCGTCCATGGTGGCGGAGGAAGATTCCTGATCGCCGTGCTCGGTCCGCAGCTTGATCTTGGTGATTAGCCGGCACAAATTTTGATAGCCCTGGCGCGACTCCGCCAATAATGCGTAACGAAAACCATCCACTGAAGTAATTTCCGCGCCGAGGATGGCGCGCACGCCTGATTTTTTCCCTTGTTGATGAAAACGCGCCACGCCAGACATGCTGTTGCGATCCAGCAGAGCGATGGCAGGTTGATCCAGTTCCGCGCAGCGCACGGCCAGGGCTTCGGGCAAAGATGCGCCCTCGAGAAAGCTAAAAGCGGAGCGGGCGTGGAGTTCGACGTAGGCGGGCATGTTTATACAGCAGCGGGCACGTTTCTATAGCTGCAACTGCAGCGAACACGTTTCTATAGCTGCAACTGCAGCGAACACGTTTCTATAGCTGCAACTGCAGCGAACACGTTTCTATAGCTGCAACTGCAGCGAACACGTTTCTATAGCTGCATAGCCCAA
>JANXYJ010000144.1 GCA_025350105.1 Terriglobia bacterium
TAGTATTCCGCAAAAAGGCTCATCACGAAGCCGGGAGTGCAATAACCGCATTGCGACCCACCGCCTTCTGCCAGCGCCTGCTGCGCCGCGGTAAGACTGCCATTTTTTGCCAGGGCCTCAACCGTATAAATCTCCTGGCCGTCCGCCATCGGAAGCAGCAGCAGACAACTGTTCACCGCCTGGAATTGGCTAGGAGAATCGATCCCCTGGCGAACACAAACGACATTGCAGGCACCGCATTCGCCTTCGGCGCAACCTTCCTTAGCGCCGGTGAAACCGAGGGAACGAACAAAATCAAGAAGCGTGGTGTGGATGGCCCAGCCTTCGGCTCGCACAGCGGAGCCGTTCAAACGAAAACTGATTGAGGACGAGCGGACAGGGGTATGTGTTTTAGGATTTGTATCGGAATCGGCGCCCGCATGTCCTGCACTCATTTTCACCTCCTGCACCATCAAAAATAATGAATGGGCAACAGGGCCGCGCCCCTCGGGTGGGAGTCAATACCAGGAACTCCGCAGGGTCTATAAGTTAGCCAAAGTATAACATGGCAGTTCATCCGGAACGCTCGATTAGGGCACGCGGAAAGTGGTCACTTCGGCTTCTTTGACAGCTTTTTCCGAGTGTGGCGTCCCGTCTGGAACCCAGTCGTACGGCACCGGTTGGGCACGATAGGTGAGCGGATTCGCAAAGGCTTTTCCTGCCAGCTTGCTCACGCCAAGATAGGGCACCAGGTACTCCCACACGATGTCGCCTTCCCGGGTGATCTGAAACAGGCGTCCGGTCATCCCTTCGTCAATCAGAGTATTTCCGTTGGGCAGGCGGCGGGCGCTGCTGACAAAGGAACTGAAAAAGCTCCAGGTAGGGCGGCCTGAGTTTTCGCCGGTGTACTGCCACACAATTTCTTTGGTCACTGGATCAATCTCCAGCACGCGCGAGCCGGCATAGATGCCGAGCGCCGCCGGCGGAAAGCCTGCTCCCCCTTGATCGTCGAACAGCAGGAGGTTCCCGGCGCCTGGCAGACCTTGGGGAATCAGATGCGCATCATGCTGACCGGAAATTTGGTCCACCGGACGCGGTACACGCTGGTTTTGGATGCGCTGGTCCGGGGAGTATTCGCTGCCGGGAAAGTCAGGCCCCAGGCGCCACACCACCTTACTATGACTCTTGTCAATGATCAGCACCACATTCCCTTTGCGCGCATCCACGATAATGTTGTCCGGATGGAATCGCTGGTCACCAGCATCAAACCAGCGATTGGGGCCCAGCACCTGCATGTCGTTAATCTCCAAATAGCCCCACGGCTCCGGCGGATTGCGTTTTACTCTCTCACGCAGATAGCGCATCCCGGCGCTGGAGAATCCAAACTCCTTCAAGTGATCGCCGGCCAGCCACTTCCAGACAATGTTCCCATCCGGAGATACCTCGTAGATGGCTTGGTCGCCAATTTCTTTGAGACCCAAACTTTTTGTACTCAAACCTTTCGTACTTAAACCGGGCACGGCGCGCGGCACAGTCACCAGCAACAAAGTATTTCCGTTCGCCAAACGGGCCCAATCATGATTTTGGCGCGCCGCGCCACCAGGGGCTTGTGCGCCCCACTGCCATACCACTATGCCATCCCAGTCCAATTCACCAACTGTGCCGTTGGTGAAAATTCCACCGCGGGGATCCGGCGTGTCTGTGAGTTGCAACAACACATGGCCGCGGGAACCGCCGATGAGTTTAGGGTCAATCACTTCGCCGGGCGCGCCGGGATGCGGCCAGCGATGAACCTCATTTCCATTCATGTCGATCAAATGCGTGTTGCCATCCGGTCCGCTAAAGCTGATGAAGCAGTTATAGGCGCGCGCGGGATCGTAAATAGTCACTCCGGTGGGGTAGACGCGTGGCGCGCCCGGCGCCGTTATTTCCAGCAAGGCGAATAAGACCACGGTCATGAATACCAACGCCAGGCACGATCGGTCGCGCCAATGATTCTGCATCTGTAGTAGCTCCTGGAGACAAGCGCTCAAATAATTGGGGCTACGAGGCCGGAAATGGCAAAGACGGGAGGTGCTGCATCGCACCGGTGGAATTTGAAAAGTATAGCATGTAACCGGTTTTGCGAAAGCAAATGGAGAGTCAAATTGCTAAGCCAAAGTTTGAGCATGCTACACTCGATACAATCTCCGCGCCGGCAAACATTTTCCTACGGACTGCGTCAGTCCCGCCCCCGTCCGCTTGCCTGGATTTCCACAAACTCTTATCCGTGTGAGGTGTATACCCGCGAAATCAATTGGAGCGTTATTTCGAATTTGACCGGCTCGGCACAAATTGGGAAACCGAGTTGCTGGCAGGCTGTACGACGTTTATCACAATGGCGTACATCGTTTTTGTGAACCCCTCGATTCTGCGTGATGCGGGCATGCCCGTGGCCGGTGTGTTCGCCGCCACTTGTATTTCCGCTGCCTTCGGAACCATCTTGATGGGGGCCTTCGCCCGCTACCCAATCGCGTTAGCACCGGGAATGGGGCTGAACGCATACTTCACATACACCGTGGTTAAGGGCATGGGAGTGCCTTGGGAAACGGCCCTGGGCGCGGTGTTCTTATCGGGAATCGCGTTTCTGATTTTGACCCTGGCCGGAGTTCGTCAGTGGATTATGGCTGCAATCCCGCGAGAGCTCTACGCTGCGGTCAGCGCGGGGATTGGTTTGTTTATCGCATTTATCGGATTGCGCAACGCGGGAATCGTAAAGACTGACCCGGCCACCATGGTAACCATGGGCAATCTGCGCGATCCCAATACCGCGCTGGCTGTATTCGGCATCTTAACCATCGCCGCCCTCCAGGCCTGGAATGTGCGCGCGGCTATTCTTGGCGGGATTTTGGCCACTACCGCTGTGGGCACCCTCTTCGGATTGGTGCACTGGCAGCCGCAAAGCTATCACTGGACCGAAATCTCCGGCACCATGTTTCATTTGAATATTCGCGGCGCGATGGGACTTGGCTTGCTGGAAATTGTATTCGTATTCCTGTTTGTCGATTTCTTCGATAACGTCGGCACACTCATGGCTGTCAGCAAGAAAGCCGGGTTGATCGGACCGGATGGAAAAATACCACGCGTTACCAGCATTCTTCTGACGGACGCCGCGGCCACCATTGCGGGCTCGCTGGCCGGCACCACCACCGTCACCAGCTATATTGAGTGCGCGGCGGGCGTAGCTGCGGGAGGCCGTTCGGGCGTTACTTCCATTGTGACGGGCGTGCTCTTCATTTTGACCTTGTTCGCCGCACCGCTGATAGGAGCGGTGCCTGCGGCCGCCACTGCGCCCGCACTGATTGTGGTGGGTGGCTTAATGATGTCGGCCTTAGCGGAAATTGCCTGGGATGACGTGTGCAGTGCGTTCCCGGCATTCTTGACTCTCATCACCATTCCGCTTACGTTCAGCATCGCCAACGGCTTGGCGTGCGGCATTATTTCCTACGTCATCATCCATTTGGCCAGGGGACGCGGTAAGCAGGTTCCCGTCGCTGCCTATGTTCTGGCGTTCCTATTAATCATCCGCTTCGTCTACATCGGCAGTAAATCTTAGTCGCCAAGATTAGTCGCGATCCGGGGAGGTTCGATGAACCACCTCGCCCGCTACCCGAACTTCTTCGACACACTCCGCCCCTGCAAGTGTGAAGATTGCGGCAAGAATACTTTCCGCATCCGGCGCGCGTTTTAATACCGCAGCCAAAGGACTCCGCTCCGGCGCCTTCAGATAAACCAAGTCCGCCGATTTGCCCGGCATGAAATCGCCAGTTTCGTCTGCCAGATCAAGCGCCTCCGCACCAGCCTTGGTGGCCAGGTAGAGCAGTTGCTCGCCCGTTAACATCGCCCCGCCGGGAGTCAGCCTTTGCAGTAGATACGCCTGCAGTCCCTCCTTCAACATTCCGTAACCCGTGCCACCGCCCACGTCGGATCCCAAGGCAAAATGCACTTTGGCTTTCAGGTGACCTGCCAGCGGAAAGATCCCGCTGCCCAGCGCAGCATTGCTGCAAGGGCAGTGCGCAACCGAAGTTCCGCCAGCAGCCAAACGTTCCAGTTCCGAATTGCTTGGGTGCACATTATGCGCCATCACCGCGCCGCGCCCTCCCAGGCCATACCGTTCGTAAACGGCAAGATAATCCCGCGCCCATGGAAACTGACGGCGAACTTCGGCGATCTCGGCATCGTTTTCGTTCAAATGGGTTTGAAAACGGACGCCCATGTTTTCATTCATCAGGGTCTGGCACACTTCGAGCATGGCTTCCGAGGCTGATAACGCAAAGCGCGGCGTCACCGCATACAGCAATCGTCCTTGCCCGTGAAAGCGGCGAATCAAATCGCTGCCATCGCGATAGGCACTCTCGGCCGATTGATGCAACGCAGGGCTTAACAGCCGGTCCGAAAACACTTGGCCACTAATGATTCGAAGTCCCCTGGCCTGGGCGGCCTCAAACAAAATGGCCGTGGCACGCGGAAAGTGTGCCCCGAACACTAACGCCGTGGTGGTTCCGTGCGTAACCAAGCCTTGCATGAATTCGGCTGCGACCAGCGTGGCGTAGCTATCATCGTCCATTCGCGCCTCTTCTGGAAGGGCGCAATGCTCCAGCCAGTCAAGCAAAGACCGGCCCAGGCTTCCGATGATTCGGCCTTGCGGAAAGTGAATATGCGTATCGATGAACCCCGGTAAAAGAAAGCCACCCCGCAAGTCGGTTACTTCCACGTCTGGGTACGCATTGCGAATCGCTGTATAGTCTCCGCACGCTTCAATCCGGCCGTCGCGAATGAACAAGCCTCCGTCGGCAAAGAATTCCAGCGGGCCACTGGAGTGGAACGGGTTCCGCGGAGTGTGGAAGATCGAGGCTCGCAACAATTCCATTGCGGGTTCTTCGTCAAAGGCCACGAGTTGTGTTTCCTGAAGGGAAGTTGCCAATCTGACTCCTATTCAAGCACGATGTCGCTGTCCACCAGGTCCTGAACAGCAGCGTTGCAGGAAAAACGCGGCTGCTGGTAAGGCAGCCGCGTCTCCGCGCGCGCGTGGTATGGAATCGTGTGGTGCATTAGCGCCGTGTGGTGAACTAGCGGCGTGGTGAATTTACTTAGAACGTAAATCGTGCCGACACCTGTGCCCGCCGAGCGTTGGTTCCGTCCGGGAATCCGCCGGAGGCCGTTCCGTTGCCTAGCCCAGCTGCCTGCCGGATAGTGGTTCCGCTGGCAATAAAGGCCGTGGTGTTCACCGATGTGTTGCTGATGGTGTTGAATACATTGAAAACTTCAAAGTTCAACGCCGCGCTCATCGATTCCTTTATTGCGAAGGTCTTGGTGATGCGGCTGTCCAACTTATTCACGGTGTCAATGCTGACGCTTGAGCGCGGCAGCCATGGCACCCTTCCCGGCGCTCCAAAAGGCGTCACCATCCCGTTGATGGTGGTGCCCGATGCGAACCCGGAGCCTGCGATTCCGCTGCCTACAATCATGATCGGATCCAGGTATTGTGGCGAGGCGGCTGTCTCGATCATCGAAAGCTGCCACCCATTCACGGTACTGTTGGCGAATTTATTACCCAAATTCATTTTGGGCGTTGTCAAAATCGCTGATACAACCAGACGTTGGCGTTGGTCCAGTTGTGAACTTCCCTTATCAGCCTGGTAGTTGCCGTTGTAGGTGGAGTTCGGTGGATCCGTAAAGTATATATTTGCACTGGCGTTGCCTTGGGCGTAATCGAGCGCATGGGACCACGTATAAGCCAGGGTGCCAGAGGCCCATCGTGTGGCCCTTTGCCGGTACGCCACCGACAACCCGTCATACCAAATGCGGCCACGGTTGCTGAGATAAACTAAACTCGCATAGCGCGGATCGATCTTATTCTTGGCTAGGAATGTGGGAGTAGTGTAGGCAGCCGTGCTGCCGTCCAGGTTAATGATGTTGTAGGTGGCCGTGCCGGTTGCCGGGCCGAGATTCAAATCCTCGCGGCTAATGAATTGATAGCCCCGGCTGTGCATGTAGGTAACCGTGAGGGCTCCATTCTTGCCCATGGCTTGCTCCACCGTCAGATCGGCTTGCTCGGTGTAGGGTGTTTTCAGATCGGGAGCTGCGAAAGTCACGTTCGTGAGGCCCACTGACCCGGCGAGCGAGGTCAAACGAAATGGGAATACCGGACCGGCCGCCAACTGAGTGGCATTGGCGCCGCTCAACGTGCCGGTCTTCTGAATCACGCCATTGCGCTGCTGCAGACGAATTACGCTGGCCGATGGCAGCCGGGCGTAGAAAATCCCATACCCGGCGCGCAGTACTGTTTTGCCGCCGTTCATCGAATACGCAACGCCAATGCGCGGCGCCACGTTGTTACCAGGTTGATTTAGATTCGCCGTCTGCGGATAGTCTGGATTCAACGGCGGCTGGGTGTACACGCTGTATTCGTAACGCACCCCATAATTCAGCGTCAATTTGGGCGTCAACCGCCATTGGTCCTGCCCGAATACAGCGTAGTTATCAACCGATGCGTGAGTCACCAGCGGCCCAAACGATTGCGTATAGCTCAGCCAGTGTTTGCCGTTGGTGGCTCCGGAATAATCCAGCGCAAAATCGTTGATCGTTCCGTAAGTATAGGATCCTGGACCATTGAACAGCGCATTTTCCGTGTCGCGGAGGAAGGCGAAGTCCACGCCGAATTTCAACTGGTGCGTGCCTTTGGTCCAGGAAACATTGTCGGCAAATTGATAGCGATCTTCGGTAGGCTGAATGTTCGGAATGTTGGTGCTTACACCCAGGCTGCCCTGGCCTTGTACCGTGAGACCAGAGAGGAGTCCATTGGGAGGATTCAGCGCTGGACTGAGGTCCTGCCCGCGCCGATCTTTGAACCAGCCAAAACGCGCTTCGTTCACCATGGTGTTCGACAGAATATAGGTCTCCGAAATATGCGCCGTGCGGGCTTTCGCCGATTGTATTCCATTGGAACCCACGCCACTGGCATTCGCCGTCACGGAACTGACGGCCCCATTCGGCGAAGCGAAGTTCAGCAGATTAAAGCTGAGCGAAACCGTGTTCTTTTCGTTCGGCCGCCAATCGAGCTTCGCTAAACCAAGGTTTTGCGAAAGAGAGCGCGGAACGGTTTGAAAGAACCGCTGAAAGTAGGCTTGCGCCGCGGCGCATTGGGCGGGCGTGGCCGGCGTGGCGAAAGTTGACGTCCCGCACTGGCCAACATAAGCACCGGTGGAGGAATAGAACTGCGCGTTGTTGATGGTGTCCACCAACGGGAACTGGCGGCGCGTGAACTCGCCGTTTGCGAAGAAGAATAGTTTGTCTTTCTTGATCGGTCCGCCAATGCTCCCGCCCGATTGATGGCGATACTCGGGAGGATTGAAGGGACGGCCAGAGGCATCTTTCGAGTAGGGATCCAAAGCGTTTAACGTCCGGTTGCGGAAGTACCAAAAGCCGGTGCCGTGAAAGTTGTTGGTGCCGCTTTTGGTCACCGTGTTGATCACTCCGCCCACCGCGCGGCCAAACTCGGCGCTGTAGCCTGAGGTCTGCACCTGAAATTCCTGCACCGCGTCCTGGCTAATGCTGGACGGCACTACGGAACCGCCGGCGATATCAATGCCCCACTGCTGGGTAACATCCGTTCCGTCCTGCAAAAATGCGTTGCCGCCAGGAACGCCGCGAAAACTCACACCGCCGCTGGCGCCGTCCGTCGTTGCGCCAGGCGATAGCAGCGCGAATTGGTCCACGCGCCGCCCATTGATGGGCAAGCTGCTGATTTGCGCTGTTTCCACTACTTGCGAAACGCCGGTTTTCGTTTCCTCCACCAACGGGGCGGAATCGGTAACGGTAACACTATCCGCTTGTTGCGAAACACTCAATAGCACCGGAATGCTTAGGTTCTGGCCCACTGTGAGTTGAATATTTTGAACCAGGTACTTCGAAAAGCCCATTTTTTGAACGGTGACCTCATAGCCCGCGGCCGGCGCCAATGAAGGTGCCAGAAAGTAGCCGTCATCCCCGGCCGTCATTTTCCGTTCAATTCCCAGACTGCGATTCGCAATCGTGATCGCCGCACCACCCACGCTGGCACCGGTGGCGTCACGAACGGTTCCGTTAAGCGCGGCTAAACCAGCCAGTGACTGGCCCCAGGCAAGTTGCCCCAGCAGTAAAATACAAAACAGGATACAGAGAGCCAAAGTCGCTGGATGGCTCGGTCTTTTGCCGGCGACTATGCCCCCACTCATGCGTCCAGTTGAAAGCTTCATTCCAACACCCCTTTTTAGCTTGGATTTTTGCCCGTTTGAACGAGAAAACGAACAGGCCGCATTGCCTGGTTGTTACCTCAGTTGTTACCTCAGCTTGGAGTGAGTATGTCGGCCTTCTCTTGGCTCTACGGAAAGCAGAGCATTGAAAGCGACTGTACCGTTGGAAGAATGAGCACAAAAACGGTTTCCGAAAAGCCGTTCTACGGTGGTGCTCAATACTGCGGTTAACCTAAGTATGCAGGCACCGATAGGGTTTGTCAACACTGCCGTAAGCCCATGCCGCAGAAGCCAAACGCGCGGGAACGCCTTTAGGAATCTGAATCAAAGGGTCTACTCAGTTCTTGACAAGAACCCGAATTTGAGGCAAAATTAGGGGCAGCGAATCGCATCCAGGTTCGCACCGCGCCACGTTTTGCGCCCGCCATGGCGGTTCCCAGCGAGATTGTTCTCCGCTTCCATCTCCTCTCAGTCAGAGCCAGCTACCTAACGCTGTAGTTTGTTTGCGATTGGCCGTTTAAAGCCGGCTGATTCGGCACTGATACCTTCGGAGAAAGCGAAAACGGAGAATCATCAATCAATATGCGCCCGTATGCAGTCACCGCCCCTCGTTTCATCATCGCTCCACACTTAATCACGGCTCCGTGTTTACTTACGGTAATGATGCTTGCTTGGGATCTGCCCGCGCCCGCCCAGGATTCTAAGAGCGACGCTTACTCGGCAGCCAAGTCAACTTACGAAGAAAAAGTGCAGCCCATTGTTTTCAAGAACTGCAGCGGCTGTCACACCTCCGGTGGTCACGCGGGTGGGTTGAAGCTGGACTCATTTGAGACGATGTTGCTGGGTGGCGGCCGGGGTCGCCTGGTCGTGCCAGGGAAGCCGGAAAGCAGTGTTCTTTCGCAAGCGTTGCATTATGCTGGCGAAGACTTGAAGATGCCTCCGCGCGGCAAAATCGCCGATGCTGAGATCACCGCCATCGACGCTTGGATCGCGGAGCATCCTGTCATCGGGCAACCCGGCGTGAGCATGTCGAAGTCTCCGCTGAATGAAGAAAAACGCTCTCCCGAAAAGAGCGAAGCTGCGCCATCCGCAACTCGCGAGGTTCTAACCCAAGCTGCTGGTGCAGCTTCGGCCCAAATCACGCCTGAAAAAGAGGCGTTCTTTGAATCCAAAGTGCGGCCTTTTTTCGCTAAAAATTGCTATACCTGCCACACCAGTCCACCAAGCGGCGGGTTGCGTGTGGATTCGCGTGAAGCCATTTTGAAAAGCGGCAAGGATGGCGTGGTGATTGTCCCGGGCCATCCCGATCAAAGTCTGATGGTGACCGCATTGAAGTACACTGGCAAGCTGCAAATGCCGCCCAGCGGTCCGGTCAGCAATGAAGATTTGGCCACCATCGAAAAATGGATTCGCGACGGGGCCGTTTGGCCGAAGACCACGCCACTATCGGTAACCTCGCGCGTTACGCCTCAGCAAAGGGAGTTCTGGTCGTTCCAGTTGGCTGGCAAGCCGGCCATTCCCGCTGTCCCCCAGGAGTGGGCCTCGGGCGAAGGGGCCGCGAAGAATTGGATCACCAACGATATCGATCGCTTTATTCTGGCCAAGCTGAGCGAAAAGCATTTGACGCCGGTGCAGGATGCCGGCAAACGCACCCTGATTCGCCGGGCAACGTATGACGTTACCGGCTTGCCACCTACCCCCGCCGAGATCACGGTTTTCCTGAATGATAACTCGCCCAATGCTTACGAAAAGCTGGTGGATCGTTTACTGGCTTCACCCGCTTATGGAGAACGCTGGGGCCGTAAGTGGCTCGACGTTGTGCGCTACGCGGACACGGATGGTGGCAGCGGAGATTTTCCCGTTCCCCAGGCCCATAAATACCGCGACTACGTGATCCGATCTTTTAATCAGGACAAGCCGTATGACCGTTTTATCCGTGAGCAACTGGCCGGTGATCTCCTGCCGGCGAAGGATCAGACAAAGGATGGAACCTTTGACGACCAGCATTGGCAAAACATCGTGGCTACGGGTTACATCGCGGGGGCCGTGCGCTTTGAAGGGCGCTACTCCTACATGGCGGATTCCGTCGACAATCTGGGTTCGGCATTTCTGGGCCTGACGGTAGGCTGTGCACGCTGCGACGACCATAAGTTTGATCCCATTCCCACCGCCGACTACTATTCCCTGTATGGCTTTTTCGCCAGCACCAGTTACCCCGATTCCGGAACCGACTCTGCCCGCTATCAGCGCGGCTTTACCCATCGCGATCCCAACGTGATCAATCGCGAGGACTACAAAACCTTTCAGGCGCAGTTGAAGCCGATTCAAGATGCCACAGAAGCGGTGATGCGGCTACCCGGCACCTATGACGATCTTGTACCCCAGTTGCAAGCGCGTAGGATGCATTTGTTCGAGCATGTTCCAGACTTCGGCGAAACCGCTTACGCCGTGCGTGAAGGGACGCCGCAGGAGGCCCGAGTTCAGCATTACGGCGATCCCAAGGATTTGGGCGATGAGTCCCCACGTGGGTTTCTTCAGGTGCTGGGCGGCCAATCTCTGCCTTCCGGTACGGCAGGAAGCGGGCGGCTTCAACTTGCCGATTGGATTGCCAGTGCGGATAATCCGCTGACAGCGCGGGTAATCGTCAACCGTATTTGGCAAGGCTATATGGGCGCGGGAATCGTCGCGACGCCGAACGATTTTGGCCGCCGCGGCATGCCCCCCAGCAATCAGGCTCTGCTCGATTATCTGGCCCACAGCTTTGTTGAAAATGGTTGGTCTATCAAAACACTTGCCAAACAAATACTGCTTTCGCATGCCTACCGGCTGGCTTCGTCAGACCAAGCTTCGTCAGACCAAGCTTCGTCAAGTTCGCTGGCAAACGAGGAGGTGGACCCGGACAACACCCTGATTTGGCGCCACTCTCGCGTGCGCATGGACGCCGAAGAGATTCGCGATTCCTTGCTGGCGGATTCTCAATTGCTTGACCGAACTCCAGGTGCCGCCCATCCGTTTCCAGCGCAGGCTACCTGGAACTACGAACAGCAAAACATGTTCACGCCCAACCCGGCGGATTACCAGACGGACAAACGCACGGTTTACTCCATGGTCCAGCGAACGGTTCGAAGCCAGTTTTTCAACTTGTTTGATGGGCCCAACGTGAACGTAAGCACGGACCACCGTGGAGCAAGCCTTACACCATTGCAAGCCTTGTATTTCATGAACGATCCGTTTCCCAAACGGTGTGCCGCCAATTTGGCTGCGACGCTTCTGGCCAGCAGCGCAAGCGATACAGCCAATGTTCGCGCCGCGTTTGAGACCCTTTACGGCCGCCTGCCCACACCCGAGGAAACCGATCGCGCTTCCTCTTTCTTGCACACCGCAGCGGAGGCCTACGCCGCGCATGGCACGGCTGTGCATGAAGCGACAGACGCTGCGCCGCGGCAAAAAGCGCTGGAAGACTTCTTAAAGGCCATGTTCGCCAGCAACGAGTTCATGTTCATCGATTAATGCATTTGACTAACTGCTTTTAGCAAGGAGACCGTATGTCAAAAACAAAACAATTGGCCACCCGCCGTACTGCTATTCGCTCACTTGCCGGCGCATCCATACTATTGCCTGGGCTATTGCCTGGAACGCTAAACGAAATGCTGGGCGCGGAATCCGGCCCGACGGTGGAAGATCCGCTGGCGCCAAAGGCTCCCATGTTTCCGGCAAAGGCTAAACGGGTTATTTTTCTGTATATGAGTGGCGGCGTATCGCAAGTGGATACCTTTGATCCCAAGCCTCGACTGACCGCCGATCATCACAAGTTGTACCAGAAGGACTTTCTTCACGCCAGCCCTTGGGCCTCCAAGCGTTATTCCAAAGCCGAGGCGGAAGTGACGGAACTGTTTCCGCACATTGGCTCCATGATGGAAGACATTTGCCTGGTCCGTTCGATGTACAACGATATCCCGAATCATGAGCAGGCGTTGATGCAGGTTCATGGAGGCTCGCCCGTTCAACCGCGGCCCAGCATCGGCTCCTGGGTGAGCTACGGCCTGGGAACGATGAGCAAAGACTTGCCTTCCTACGTGGTTCTGGCTCCGGAGACACCCTACGCGGGTACTTCCGCCTGGGATTCCAGCTTTCTTCCCGCGTTCCATCAAGGCGTTCGGGTGATCCCAGGACAGGAAGCGATTCCCAACATGACGCGCGACGGTTTTGCGGATATCCAGGATATGGATTTGGGCCTGGTGAATTTCTTCAATCAGCGGCACCTTGCCGAACGCGGCGCAGACCGCACTCTGGCCACGCGAATTAAAACTTTTGAGACCGCGTATGGCATGCAGCGGGAGGCGCCGGAGGCGTTCGACATCACCAAGGAGTCCGACGCGACACTCGACCTTTATGGTCTGGATCGCAGCACCAAGAAAGGCATCGGCTGGATGTGCTTGATCGCGCGGCGTCTGGCGGAACGTGGTGTACGGTTCGTGGAAGTGATCGATGGCGGCTACGACAAATACACGAATTGGGATGCGCACCTGAATATCCGCATGCATGAACCATTGGCGAAAAAATCCGACAAGCCCATTGCCGGGTTGCTGAAGGATTTGAAATCGCGCGGCATGCTGGAGGACACGCTGGTGGTCTGGACCACGGAATTCGGGCGCAAGCCGGGCGACGCGTCGCCTGATGAAGAGGGCCGCACGCATTGGTCTACCGCTTACTCTAGCTGGGTGGCGGGCGGCGGTTTCCGTGGCGGTTTGGTTTACGGCTCCACCGACGATTATGGCTACACCATCGCGTCCAATCCAGTTCATATTCATGACCTGCAGGCTACGCTGCTGCACCAACTGGGTCTCGATCACACCAAACTTACCTTCCGCCACGCGGGGCGTGACTACCGCCTGACTGATGTCTCCGGGCGCGTCGTGAAAGAACTGATCAGTTGAGGTGTACCCTGAGTTTTCCAAGGCTGATGATCCTGTTGGTGTTGGCGGCAAGTTCTGCGCGCCCACAAACCAAGTCTGCATTCAACCCGGATGGCAAATACCCGGATCACTGGTGGACTCCGGTTCCCGCGGTGGATAAGCCAGATTGGGAGATTCTTCCGCAAGCCGCCAAACCGGGTGAGGTCATTTTATCGAAGCGGCATGAATTGGGTATTCTGTCTAATTTCGCCGCGACGCCGTTCACCCTGCAAGGCACACGCTACGCCAGCGTGGAGGGTTTCTGGCAAATGATGTTGTATCCGGAAAATGCCAGCGATCCCCGAGCCAGTTTTCCAGGCCTTCTGTGGAAACACACCCGCGGCGAAGTGGCGCAGATGACCGCCTGGGACGCCAAAGATGCCGGCGCCGTTGGCTTTGAAAACATGAAGAAGATGGGGATTGATTGGGTAAGCTTCAACGGCAAGCGGTTCAAATATTGGTCCGCTGAATCAGGCGAGCACTACCGTCTGATCGTCGCCGCCATGCGGGCCAAGCTGGAACAGAATCCCAAGGTAAAAGAAACCCTGCTGCGCACCGGTAGCTTGCAGTTGCTGGCCGATCACTACCAGGAAGAAAATCCGCCCGCGGAGTGGCGCTACTACCAGATTTGGATGCAGCTTCGCGCCGAGTTGCAAAAACAGCGCTAGAAGAAATAGGCGCCGATCCGTTGAGTTGTCGGCTCTCCCTTCACCCCGGCGTTTTTACGATGACAATAACAAGAATGACAATGACAAGTAGGAAACTCTTCCTCCCATGCTTGCTCGCGATCTTGTTTGCGACTACCAGTGAGGCAACAGGCAAGTCAAAAGCAAAGCCGATTCCCGTCAAAGTGGTGGTGGTTACCATGTTCGAACGCGGCGCAGACACGGGCGACGCGCCGGGTGAGTTCCAATACTGGGTGGAGCGCAACCACCTGGATCGCCTCTTCCCTTTCCCGCAGGGTTATCACGATTTGCGCATGAATCGCGAGGGCGTACTTGGCCTGGTCACTGGCGTCGGTACCGCAAAGTCGGCCGCGGCGATTATGGCACTGGGATTGGACCCACGCTTTGATCTCAGCAAAGCCTATTGGCTGGTAGCTGGAATCGCGGGCATCAATCCTGACCGTGGGAGCCTGGGTTCGGCGGCATGGGCAGAGTGGGTTGTGGATGGTGACCTTGCCCGTGAAATCGATGCACGGGAAATCCCACCTGCGTGGAAAACAGGTTACCTGCCCCTTCGCGGATCTGAACCCTATAGCGAACCTCGCGATTCTTCGGAAGGGGAGGTCTACCATCTGAATCCGGCCCTCCGCGATTGGGCCTTCGCTCTCACCGAACACATCGCGCTGGCGGATAAAGACGAGATGCGGCAGGTACGCGAAGCCTACCCGGCGATGAACGCGCGGCGTCCGCCGTTTGTCCTGAACGGCGATACGCTTTCCTCGGGTACTTTCTGGCATGGCGGCTTGCTGAACGATTGGGCCACCAACTGGGTCCGCTACCATACTGGCGGTAAAGGTGATTTTGTCACCACCGCGATGGAAGACACGGGCACCTTGCAATCGCTAACGCTCTTGGCCAAGGCTGGCCGCGCCGACCTGAATCGTGTTCTGGTTCTCCGAACCGCCAGCAATTTTGATATGCCGCCGCCGGGTGTGACGCCCGCTGAAAACCTTTCGCGCTTGCAACTGGGATCGTATTCCGCCTATCTGCCAGCGCTCGAGTCCGCCTGGTCCGTTGGTAACGTTGTCGTCGAAACCCTGATCCGCAATTGGCCGAAGTATCGCGATGTCACGCCCGCGGCAGCGAAGTAACGGCTGATGCTTTATGCGCGGCCAATTGGGAAATCCTTAGTCGGGCAGGCGAATCGCAAGATCTCTTTGCCGATGACGCGAGATTTCCTGGGCATGCCTGCGGCCCCAAGACAGACCTGCTGAACTGAATCCACTGCGGGCGATGGGCGTTGTTTCGCTCGCGGTTTCAAGTATGCTTAGGAATGGGCATCCCCACTTCCCTCCATGATGGTTTTGCCAAGTGGACGACGCGCTTTGCAAACCTTCGCGAAGCGTTCTGCGAAATGTTATTAGAGGAGGGCGAGAGCGAATTGGCCGCCTTCCTTAGCCAATGTTTTGGCGGAGTAGCGCCTTCGCTGGCCAAGCTTCCACCGCGCTACTGCCAGGCGCTATCCATTGTCTTTCAGCTCCTGGACATCGTCGAGGAACACACGGCGAACCAAATTCGCCGGCGGACCGACGACCCCCGCTGGCATGAAGGCGAACCAGGATATTGGCTGTGGAACTTACGCGACCTGCGCCAACGTGGATTTAGCGAACAGGACGTGCGGCAGGCCATGCGCAACGTTTCGGCCGAACCGGTTCTCACCGCGCATCCTACCGAAGCCAAGCGGGCCACGGTGCTCGAACATCACCGGAGCATTTATCTTTTGCTGGTGGAGCGGGACAACCGAAGCTTCACGGAAGTGGAATTAGGCATCTTCGCTCGCCGGCTGAAAGCCGCTTTGCAACGGCTGTGGAGAACTGGCGAGGTCCGCCGGGAGCGGCCGGAGGTAGAAAGCGAAGTTCGCGGTGTGCTGTATTATCTGCGAACCGTGTTCCCGGAAGCCGTAGAGTTGCTGGATCTGCGTTTCCAACACTCCTGGCGCGAAGTATTCGGCAGCGAACCGCCGCCTCTGCCAGGCCTTGCGTTCGGAAGCTGGGTGGGAGGAGATCGCGATGGGCACCCGTTTGTTACCCCGGCGGTGACGGCCGATATCCTAACACTGCTCAACCGGAATGCGCATTCGATCGTCCGCGAACGGCTGGTACAGCTGGGTGCGCGGTTGAGTGTGGCGGAATCGAACTGCAGGGTCCCCGGGCGCTTGCGGGAGCGGATTGAGAAACTGGCGGCGGAGCTGGGGGATGCGGCAGCCCAACCTGCGCTTGCACGGAACCCGGGTGAGCCATGGCGGCAGCTGGTAAATCTATTGCTGGTGCATTTGGATGCCGCCGCGCTGCCCCCGGAGTCCCGTCGAGAGTTGCCCGGCAATCCTGTTCTGGCCGACCATGCACTGGCGGGCCTGGTTCTCGCCGACCTGATTCTCATGGAAGAATCCCTGATCGAGGCCGGCATGCAGAATGTGGCAGCCATGGACCTGCGTCCGGTCATCGCGCTGGTGCGTTCGTTCGGTTTCCATCTGGCCTCTTTGGATATCCGGCAAAACAGCGCTTATCACGACCGTGCGATCCAGGGGCTGCTGAAGGCTGCCGGTTTTTCCCGCACCGATTATGCAAATTGGAGCGAGACGGAGAAGCTCGATTTCCTGAATCAAGAACTGCGAACCTTGCGCCCCTTCGCTACTCTGCGCACGCCACTGAGTCCGGAAGCCGCACACATGACCGGGCTATTTACAGTGCTCCGCAAGCATTTGGACCGCCATGGCCAGGCAGGCGTGGGCCCGGTGATCGTCAGCATGACTCGCAGCGTGGCCGATTTGGTGGGCGTGTACCTGATGGCGCGGGAAGCAGAATTGCTGGTGGTGGCGCCGGACGGAACCCTGGCTTGTGAGTTGCCGGTGGCGCCACTCTTTGAAACCATCCGGGATCTGGAGCAAAGTTCCACAATTCTGGATGCATTTCTAAAGCACCTAGTGACCCGCGCGACCTTGGAAGCAGCGCGCCTACGGCAGGGGCAGGCGCGGCCGGATGTGGTGGTGATGCTGGGCTACAGCGACAGCAATAAAGATGGTGGCGTGTTCGCCAGCCACTGGGCGCTGAACCGCGCGGAACGGGAATTGGCCGTGGTGGCCCGTGCGCACGGCGTCCGCTTGGTGTGCTTTCACGGGCGCGGTGGCACGGTGGGGCGCGGCGCCGGCCCCATTCATCACTTTCTGGAAGCAATGCCGGAAGGCTCTTTGGTGGGCCGCATGAGGGTAACCGAACAGGGCGAAGTCATCTCGCAGAAATATGCAAACCGGCTGACTGCAACTTACCATTTGGAACGGCTGCTGGCGGGCGTCACGCGTACTTCTTTGTTGCACGAACGGGCTGGTGAAGCCGGAAGCATGGACGACACGCGTCACCATGCCCTGGAAAGCATTTGGGACAAGGTGTCCAGCCGCAGTTATCAGGCCTACCGCGCTCTGGTTGAGGCCGAAGGTTTTGTAGCTTTCTTCCGGGCGTCGACTCCCATTGACGCGGTAGAGCAGGCACAGTTCGGTTCGCGCCCGGCGCGCCGTACGGGCAGCGACTCGCTTGAAGACCTGCGTGCCATACCCTGGGTATTCAGTTGGAGCCAGGCGCGCTTTCATCTCCCCGGCTGGTATGGCGCAGGTGCTGCCCTGGATTGGCTGAGGCGGGAGTCGCCGCAGGAGTGGCGTATTCTGTGTACCCACGCGTCCAGTTGGCCAACGCTAAGTTATTTGCTGCACAACGTCGAAGCCAGCCTGATGATGGCCAGTCCGGAAGTGATGGAGCTGTATGCTTCGCTGGTTCCCGATCGTGAGTTGCGAGCCAGATTCATGGGGCGAATTAGGGAGGAGTACGATTTAACTGTGGGGGCTGTAGCAGAGTTGTTGGGCGCGCCGGCGGAACAACGGCGCCCGCGGCTGGCGCTGGCCATCAAACTGCGCAAGGACGCGCTCCAACGCTTGCATCAGGAACAAGTACGCCAGTTGGCGGCGTGGCGAAGCCAGGCCAATGAAGAGACGCGGGAAATGCTTCTGCTGACGGTCAACGCGATTGGCATGGGTCAAAAGATGACCGGATAGGCAAGCTTTGATTCGGTGCGAAAACCGGAGTGCCATTTTTAAAAAGCAGCCTGAAATCAGCGAAATAGAGTACATTTTGCCAAAAAACGCCGAACCGGAGACCCGGTTCCGATAGGTAGGGTGCGGGAAATTCAATGGTCGCCTCTGGCTGCGCCGTAGCCACCAACAAACGGAAAATGTTTTAGAAGCGTGGAACGGGCCGCAAATTTTCAGGGCCGCAAATTTTCGCTTGTCGAATGCGCGTCTCCCCTGTATACTCGTGAAAGATTGCCTTTGCCATTTGCAAAGGATCCTGCCTGGTTGGCAGGCTAGCCTCTGTTGGCCTTCAAAGCACCTCCTCGAAGAGCCTTTTCTCTCAGACACAAGCAGGTTTAAACATAAACCAACAAGAACCAGCAAGAACCAATAAGATTTGAGCGTTTTCAGAAGTTCAGGGAGGTTCTCATGATCGCTCGTGAAGATTGGGTCAGGAAAGTAAAACAGTATCGCCTTGCCGTAGATGCTTATTGCGATACCGTGGACCGCATAGAGCGCGGAGGCGACCCCGACCAGATGTTGCAACAGACCGAGCTTGCCCATGACGAAGCAGAGCGGGCCCGGGCCGCTTTACTGCGCCAAAGGCGGCAGGCCCTGTTCGCTCTAAACATAGAACCGTTCGCCCGCGGCCGGGCATCCGAAGAGGTTTCCGCTTACCAAACCGAAGAATTGGTGCTGGGCGATCTGGGACAACTTGGCGGCTAGGCCCTGGCGTTCCAGCAACTGTTGACCATCTCAAGTTCTTAGGAAACGGGCTTGCTGCGCCAGGCGCGTGATGCTTTGCCAGTCTTTGGCGGCAACGCTGTGCTCTGGCGTCAGCCAACTCCCTCCGCAGACCAATACGTTCGGGAGTGAAAGAAACTGCGGTGCGGTTTCAAATGTGATGCCACCGGTGGGACAAAACGCGACGTCGGGGAAGGGTCCAGTCAGGGCCTTCAATAGACCAATCCCGCCAACCGCAGTCGCGGGGAATAGCTTTAGAAAATCGTATCCATCGGCGCCAGCGGCCATCACTTCCGTTGCCGTGGAAACACCGGGCAGCAGAGGAAGGCCGGCGGCGATGCAGGCCTGACCGATGGTTTGCAAGTAGCCCGGGCTGACGGCAAACCTGCAGCCGGCGGATTTGGCGGCATGAACGTCGTTGACGCTGCGGACGGTACCCGCGCCAACGATGGCGTCCGGCACCGCTGCGGCAATTGCTTCTATGGCTTGCAGCGCGACTTTGGTTCGCAGGGTCACTTCGAGAACCGTGACACCACCCGCCACCAACGCCTCCGCTAACGGCACGGCGTCTTCCACGCGCTGAATCACGATCACGGGGATTACCGGACCGGCCAGCGCAAGATCGCGTATATTCATGAGAATTCCTTTTTGGGCTTCGCCGCTGGGACTTTGGGCTTCGCCAGGGCCTTGAGCTCCACCTAGAGCCACGAGACTGCTCCTTCTTCCGCCGTCAACACGTTGCGCCGGAGCCCGCTGAAGAGATCGCGTCCCAGGTCGTGCGCGTTGCTTTCGGCTTGCTCGCAACTGATCGCCGCCTGCGGGCGCGCAGCCCATTCCTGGTCCGCAACCAAAGCTTGCAGGCATCCCGTTACCGTGTCCACACGAATGATATCTCCATCGCGAACCCGGCCAAGCGGTCCACCCGCCAGAACTTCGGGGCTCACGTGAATGGCCGCCAGGATTTCGCCAGAGGCCCCGCTCATGCGGCCATCGGTGACAATCGCCACCTTGTAGCCTTTGGCTTGCAGCACCGACAACGGCGGCGTCAACTTGTGCAGTTCCGGCATACCATTGGCGCGTGGGCCCTGGAAGCGGATGATCGCAACAAAATCTTTTTCCAGAGCGCCGGCTTTGAACGCCTGGAGCAAAGCTTCCTGCGTTTCAAAGATCACAGCAGGGGCTTCGACCACGCGGCGATCTTCGGGGACCGCCGAGACCTTCACCACCGCCCGCCCCAGGTTGCCTTGCATGACGCGCAGGCCTCCGCTCTGGCTGAACGGCTTCGCCCACGTGCGGACCACGCTGTCGTCGGGACTCTCTTCCGGTAGATCGCGCCAAGCCAGATCGGTGCCCTGGCGGGTACCTCCGTCGAAAACGTAGCCGGGTGCTTGCGTATAGGGCAGCATGTCCGGACCGGCAACGGTTTGCGCATCGCCGTGCATGCAGCCAGAACGGATCAGTTCGCGAATGACGAATCCAGGGCCACCCGCGGCTTGGAATTGATTCACGTCGGCCCGGCCATTCGGATACACGCGGGCAAGCAAGGGCACGGCGTTAGAAAGGTCTGAGAAATCCGTCCAGTCAATCAGAATGCCGGCCGCCCGGGCTACCGCCACCCAGTGGATCAAATGATTGGTGGAACCGCCGGTGGCCAGCAGCGCCACCATCGCATTCACAATGCAACGCTCGTCGACAATTTCTCCAATGGGGCGAAAAGTCTGGCCGCGCCGCAAGCCCAGCACCATGTGCACCGCCTGACGGGTAAGCGTATCCCGCATCGGCTCGTCAGGATGGATGAAGGCGCTGCCGGGAACGTGCAGACCCATGGCTTCGAGCAGCATCTGGTTGCTGTTCGCAGTTCCGTAAAAAGTGCAGGTGCCCGCGCCGTGATAAGCCGCGCCTTCCGCCTCCAGCAAGCCTTCGCGGCCCACCAACCCCTGGGCATGCTGCTGGCGGACTTTGGATTTTTCGCTATTCGACAAACCGGTACTCATCGGACCCGCGGGCACAAACACGCAAGGCAAGTGGCCGAAGTGGAGCGCTCCAATCAACAGGCCGGGCACGATTTTGTCGCACACCCCCAGCAGCAGAGCGGCGTCGAAGACGTCGTGCGAAAGGGCGATGGCAGTGGACATGGCGATGGTGTCGCGCGAAAACAAACTCAGCTCCATGCCAGGCATGCCCTGGGTAACGCCGTCGCACATGGCAGGAACGCCGCTGGCAACTTGTGCGGTAGCGCCCAGCCGGCGGGCCTCTTCGCGGATCACGCAAGGGTAACGTTCGTAGGGCTGATGGGCCGACAGAATTTCATTGAAGGCGGTGACGATGCCGATGTTCGGCGCCCGGTCATTGAAGACGCGGAACTTGTCCTCCCGCTGCATGGCGGCGAAGGCATGCGCGACATTGGCGCAACCCATCTTCTCGGCGGCACGCGGCCGGCCGGCCAGAAGGTGAAGCCGCCGCAGGTAAGCTTGGCGTGTGGGATGGCTCCGTTCGCGAATTCGATCCGTAACGCGGGCGACTTCGGGTCTGAGGGACAGCGACCATGACCGGCTGGGTTGTGGCGACATCAAATCCTCCCTGGGGCAAAGCAAACAAGCAACATGGGCGGGATCAACAGGGAGGAACTGATTCTGCAGCAGCCGAGTGCAGTACCCTGAGGCTACCGTAAATCGGATACGGATGCAAATTCCGGCGCGGCCAGGCCGTGGGTTCAAGGCGAAAACAGAATTCGAAAAAAACGGAATGAGTATTTGCATTATGGCACTCAACTCTTTAAACTAAACATCAGCAATGTAGCGAGGCCAGACAAGCCTTGCGCCGCTCCCGGACTTCGTCGTTCGAATATCGATCAAAACATCGATTAGAACCATGGAGGATCGAAAATGACGCGACCGATTTCCAGCTCCAGCGACGCAGCGGCGGTTACTGGGCATTCCGTGAGGCCGTTGGATGTGGCCCGAGACCAAGCGAACGTGCTTACGCTTGATGAGATAGGAGCCTTGGTGCAGGAAGGCGGCAAGCCAGCCGAGACTCTGATGAACGTGGTGGCGTTGATCGCCCGGCGATTCGAAACGGACGTGTGTTCGGCCTATCTGCTGGAGCCTGACCGCGCCAATCTTGTGTTAGCGGCCACGCTCGGTTTGCGCAAGGAAGCCATTGGTACGCTGCGCATGGCCCTGGATGAAGGCTTGGCTGGACTGGTAGCCGAACAGGTGCTGCCGGTGGCCGTGGAACAGGTGAAGCATCACCCGCGCTTCAAATATTTTCGCGAAGCGGGCGAGGACACCTACCAGTCTTTCCTCGGCGTACCTTTGATCGATCGCGGCGTCTTGCAAGGTGTTCTGGTGGTGCAGACCGTGCAGCCACGCGCGTTTGGGGATGCCGATATTCGCATGCTGAGCGCCGCGGCGGCGGAAGTCGCGCCCATCGTCAGTGAGGCCCGTACACTGGATCGCTTTATCGCTCCGGCACAGGAAAAGCTGTGGGCTCTGGCACGCAACTTGTGGTGGAGCTGGGATCAGGAATCCAATGCGCTGTTCCGCGATATCGATCCGGCGCGTTGGCGGGCGTTAAATCACAATCCCATCTCTTTGTTAAGCGCGATTCCTTTGGAACAACTGGAACGGAGGGCGGAGGAGTTGGTGCTGCATGGGCGTATCAACTATGCATACCGCCGCCAGCAGGAGTATTTACAGGCGGACCGCACCTGGGGCGCCACCCACGCAGGCGTTTTACGGCCACGTCCGGTGGCATATTTTTCCGCCGAATTTGGTTTGCACGAATCCTTTCCCATTTACTCGGGCGGGCTGGGTGTACTGGCGGGCGACCACGTGAAGAGCGCGTCGGATCTGGGCATTCCACTAGTCGCCATCGGGTTGTTTTACGGCCAGGGTTATTTTCGGCAACGGCTGGACGTGAGCGGTTGGCAGCGGGAGGAATACCGAGCCAATGATGTCACTCAACTGCCGATGGAGCCGGCGATCGGAAAAGACGGTGTGCCGGTCAGCATTGAAGTCTTTACGCAAACCGGTTCCATTCGCGCCAAGGTGTGGCGCGTCAAAGTGGGCCGGGTGGATCTGCTGCTGCTCGATTCCAACGTCGAAGGCAACGCGCCGGAGGACCGCGAACTCGCCTCACGCCTTTATGGCGGCGACGGCCGCGTGCGCATTCGTCAGGAATTACTGCTGGGCGTGGGCGGCTTCCGGGCCCTGAAGGCGATGGGCATTACGCCGGGCGTGATGCACCTGAATGAAGGGCATAGCGCGTTTGTGGTGCTGGAAGCCACTCGGCGCCGCATGGAGGAAGAAGGCATCAGCTTCGATGAGGCCCTGCCGCACATCTCGCGCGAGGTTGTTTTCACCACGCACACGCCTGTTCCCGCCGGGCACGACCGGTTTGGTCCGGATCTGATTGAAGAACATCTGCGGCCCCTGCGCGAGCAGTTGGGGCTTTCTCACGAAGCCTTCATGGCCCTGGGCCGGGAAAATCCCATGAACCCGCACGAGCAGTTCTGTATGACCGTGCTGGGTTTGAAAGTGGCCCGCCGCGCCAATGCGGTTTCCGCCCTGCACGGTGAAGTCTCGCGCCAGATGTGGCAGGTGCTGCATCCGGGCAAGAGTGAAGACGCCGTGCCCATTGGCCACATCACCAATGGCGTGCATGTTCCCACTTGGTTGGCGCCCCAGATGTTCCGTCTTTATGATCGGCACCTGGGCGCTGGATGGCACGAACTGAGCGGCGAAGCGCGCACCTGGGAAGGCATTGAGAATGTTGACGACGGCGAGCTTTGGGAAACGCATCTGGCGCTGAAATCGCGCATGCTGGAATTTGTGCGCCGCCGGACGGTGGAGCAGGCAACCAATCGAGACGAACCGGCGCCTGGAATCCAGCGTCTGAGCCGCATTTTTAGCCCCGACGCTTTAACCATTGGTTTTGCGCGCCGCTTTGCAACCTACAAGCGCGCCAATCTTGTACTTCGTGACATTGAGCGCCTGGCTTCCATGGTGAACGATCTGAACCGGCCGGTGCAGTTTATTTTCGCCGGCAAGGCCCATCCTCACGACGAGCCCGGCAAGCGCGTGCTGCAGGAAATCGCGAACCTGATGCGCGCGCCGCTGTTCGCGGACAAATTTGTGTTTGTCGAGGACTACGACATCAACGTGGGGCGCCTTCTGGTGCAGGGCGTGGATGTGTGGCTGAATAATCCCCGGCGGCCACTGGAGGCCTCCGGCACCAGTGGGCAGAAGGTGGTGTTGAACGGAGGCTTGAATCTTTCCGTACTCGACGGTTGGTGGGCCGAAGCCTACGATGGACTGAATGGTTTCGCCATAGGGACCGGACGCACCCACACCGCAATGGACGTTCATGACAACCGCGACGCCGAAGACCTGTACCGGGTGCTGCGGGAAGAGGTGATCCCGCTCTACTACTCGCGCGATCGTGACGGCTTGCCGCGCGGCTGGATCAAACGGATGAAGCGGACCATTCGCACGCTCGGCTGGCGCTTCAATGCAAATCGTATGGTGATGGACTATGTGCGCCACAGCTACGTTCCCGCAGCCGGCGGGTTATCAAGCGACATGAATCTTCGAGGATAGTGGTGGCCGTGCGCCACTCTGCCTTCGCGATGGCGGCTACCCCCGCAAACCGCGATGAATACGGCGCGGTGAATACGGAAAGACGCAAAAGCCAAGGTGATGAGTTGCCGTCTCGCAGCGAAGCCGGTCCGCGGCGCGCTCCTATTTTCGACTCGTACTCGAAGGCCGGTTCTGCTTCAGGCTATTGTAAACCGCTTCCACAAACGCATTCGTAGTCCAAGTGCCGGTGGTAGCGCCATAGCGCGTGTCATAGTCAGTGGTTACTCTCGCGGCAGTCACTTGATCAAGAGTGGCGCCAGCATCCACCATTGCCTTAATGCGATCACGAATGATGGTAACCATGTCCCGGTACTCAGAGAGGTCGTACTCATCGGATAGACGCCCGTGGCCCGGAATAATCATCGTGCCGCCGTCCTCATCATGCTCAAAACCAGTTTTTTCCAGGATGTTGTTGAGCGCGTCGATTTCCCCTTGGATGGTTCCGCCGTTCTTGACATCAATGAACGGATATCGGGTGGTATCGAATATATCGCCGGTGGCGATCACGTCGGAGCGGCGGAACTGCACAATGCTATCTCCGTCGGTAATTGCGTTCGGTTGATAGAAAATTTCCACCAGCTCACCGTTGTGGTATTTCTTCCGGCGTTTTTCCAGATAAGTATCCGGTGGAATCATTTCGTTCGGGAGCTTGGCGGCCTGCATTCGGACGAGGACGTTGTTGTGACCGATCAGGGTTGCATGGTGAGCGGGGTCCTCGAAGAAACCCGTGGCCCCGGTCGGTGCCTGGCCCCCGAAGAACGAGCCCGGAAGGCTGGGATCCTCGCCGGCAGCCGCAATTTTTGCGTTGCCACCTGTGTGATCCGGGTGGAAGCTGGTATTGAGGATGAATTGGATGGGGTTGCGGCTGAGTTTGCTCACCGCGGCCACTATCTTTTCCGAGATTTTACCCGACCCGGAATCTACCAATAGAGCGCCTTGTTCGCCGACTTGTACGGCGATATTGCCGCCATCGCCCACCAGCATATAGACGTTCCCTTGAACCTTCAATACGTGAATCTCACCGTCATTGGGATCCGGGTTTACCGCGCGGCTGTTCTGCTGGGGACCTAACGATGGCACGACCTTCGCCAGCGCTTCTTTTTCGGCGGCTGCCGTATCTCTTAGTTTCACCGCAAACCCAGGATGCAGCGTCTCAGCACCCCCCAGCACTGCAAGGAACGGGATACCGTTCTTGTCGGCGAAATCCCGCAGGAAAGGATTTTTGCCGAACATGTACTGCGGTATCGTATCTTCGGACCGGCTGAGAATTTCTTCCCCGTCCTCACACGCGTAGAGCCACGCGTCAGGGTCCTTGACGTTGCGAAGATTGATCATGGTTTTGGTATAGGGCTCGTCTAAGAACACGGGATCAATCGTGGTGGTAAAGATTGTGAGGCGATCACCATGACGGATCAGTCGTTCGATGACCGTTGCCTCATCGCTGGTTGGTGTTCCGTTACCCCTGAGCCAAGCTCTTTTTAGGTGGGTGGTGGTAATGGTCAGGATGTTTCCCCGCCACTCGCCGGTGGAAAACCCCGGGAAGGTGTGCGCCGCGTAAGCTGGCGGATGAGGACGCCCGTCCATCCAAATGGTACGGCGTGTCTCGGATGTTTGAAACCACATGTGAATCGCGATCAACCTTTGCGTGTAGGGATCGCGTTCCTCCCAGTACCGGTAATTCCCGGGCGAGAAATACGCATACGGGATCCCGTATCCTGCACACTGCTGCTGCCGCAGTGTCATTCGCGAAGAAGTCCATGACAAAGCCGACAAACGGCCGGCCTCATTCAGCGGAAACCCGCCATAGTCGACCAGCGCTCCCGCTGCCGTGCCATAGGCAGCATCCTGGTGACCGCCATAGTGCCACGTCCCCGAGATGTCAATCCCAGAGCCTGTGGCCGGTGGCGCGAAATTACCCTGTCCGAAAGCATTTGAGCTCAGAACTGCACTCAGCAGCAGTATCGCAAGAGCCTTGCCGATTTTCATAACTCTTGTCTCC
Source organism: Terriglobia bacterium (assembly GCA_025350105.1). GTDB lineage: Bacteria > Acidobacteriota > Terriglobia > Bryobacterales > Bryobacteraceae > Palsa-187. Next base: position 26,372 of record JANXYJ010000144.1, read on the forward strand.
TTGAAATCCTGGATCATCGGATTTGGTCACCTAGCCGGCCGGCGCAAAAAACTATCGAGATGAGCACGGCGAAGGCTTCCAATTCGAGGCGTCAGCTTCTTTCTTGAAGTGGGTCGACGTGAGATAGGGCTCGGTCAAATAGAGAGGATCGTCTACGGTTGAGGTAACCACCAGATAGGATGCGCCCCCCTGCTCATCAACACGATCGAAAAATTCGGTCAAGGTAGCATTCGCACTATACGGAATACCGTTCTTTTGAAGATAGCCTGGCTTAAGCTTACTCGTCACTATTTTCAGGGAGCCGCTTAAAATCGGTCCCCCCCGGCCTCCACCCACCACTTCCCACGTGGCCGACGAGTTGCCCTGCCAGCCGCCGCCAGGATTCTTAGTGGCTCCGAATTCCAAAAGGCGCGTCTGGGTGCCTGCGTCAGTTTCCAATTTTAAGGTTTGATCATCTTGCCACGTGATATGAACGCGCCCGGGGATTCGCATGATATTGGGCGCGCCATAGGCTCTGCATTGTTCACCGGCGGCTTCATCTTTGGCTGGGTCCCACCCTAAGGCGATCTTCCGCGCCTCGGCGTTCATAGGAATATTCACGCGGGAGCCTAAAGCCGGGGTCACTTCAAATTTCGCAGGCGGGAGCATACGATAGCGCCAATCTTCCGTTACCACCGCTACCCAGTAGCCGGTAAGGTCCACCGGGGCTGCTGCTTTGGGTGTGGCCGGTGGAGATGGAGGTCCTCCGCGACCGCCGCCGGGGCCCTGCGCATGTACCATCATGCTAATGGCTATAAAGAGTGCCAGTTTCGGGAGAACGCGGGCGGGATTGCGCTTCGTCCTGTTCAGGCGCATATTTTCTCCTTGCTTCGCGCCAAATACCCAGGATTTGAGCGCTTGCTACCAAGTGACGGGCAGAAGGGTGTGTCGGAACGTACCGCGGAAGGGTCACGCATCGCAGCAGACTCTGATGATCGGGGGGAGACATTCGACGGCTCACTGTTGCTTCGCGTAAATTGCGCAGGAGATCGTAAAGCGTTCCACAGTTGCATCACTCGACCCCGATCCTTCCGCCGAAATAGTTTGGCCTACGCGATGCGGCGCCGCCCACCACGAATCTTACGCAGCACATCGAACCAAACCAAGCGGCAACGGCATTATACTTGTTTTTTTATCTTAATTGGTTTGTCAATATTCGTGCAGATTGGCTAGGGGGCGGTAGGAGGGATGCTGTGGCCGCGGTGACAGGTCCAGCAGGTCACGATATTTTTAGGGTCCGGATACGCGCCGGCTCCGGTGAGCGCCGCGTTGATTTGCTTGGTCATCTTAATCATGTTGCGCGCGATTAGTTTTTTGGGATTCGCGTCGCTCTGCCTGTCCCCTACGTGACCCTTTTCTTGAAGCTCACCGGCGACATGACAATAGTTGCATTCGACTCCTAAAGAGGCTCGGAACACCTCCATGATTTCAAGGTCCACATCCCGCGGCAGCTGCTGCAGGTTGACGACGGGCGTCCCGCCTTTCTTCTTTTTTTTGCCGGCGTCCGCGCCGCCTGGATTGTCCTGAGCCTGACTGACAAGAAGGGCTACGCCCAGCATGACCACCACCAGCGCAATGAGTTGCTTTGCAGAATTTGACATGTGGGGGATCCTTACTTGTGCGTCTAGGGCTGAGTTCCCGCGACACCTGGCGAGGGCGGCGGCGTTCCAGGGATTCCGACGCCCTGTGCGCCCGGCGCGTAGGGCTCTGGTGCCCTTTTCACCGGTTCAGGAGTTTGGAACTTGGGCTTGGTCTCCCCTTGATGGCATGTGTAGCAGGTGACATACTGCTTGCCTTCTGGAAAAGGCAGATATCTCGAGTTGTTAAAGTCGTTGCCGGCGTCGGGGAAGTTTTGGTTGATCTGCTTGATCATCACCAGCATTTTACGCGCGATTTCCTTTTTCGGATTGTCATCGCTTGCGAAGTTACCGGCCGTATGGCAGTAACTGCATTGAACTCCCAGCCCAACGGTAAAACGCTGCATGACTTGCCCAACCTTCACATCCATGGTTAGAACTTTCAGATTCTTGGGCGCCGTAGGATTTCCTGCCGGCTTGTTCTGATCCTGGGCGACCAGGCCAAGCGCAGCAACCAACAGTACGATTACCGACGGATGCATAGGACAGAAGCATAACGAAGAATTTGCACTTTCGTCAACGCGAAAGACAATTCTTTACAAATCTCGA
>JANXYJ010000146.1 GCA_025350105.1 Terriglobia bacterium
GTTCTGGCCAGAACGCGTCGCATGGGGCGGTGACAGCATCGCCCCAAAAAGTGTACTGATCTTTCGGCGAGGATAAAACCTCTTGCATCGGAACCTACATGGATCGAGATGACGGAAGACCTTGAAACCGGTTTCATAACACCTGGTACAGACCCCTAATAAGGGCGGCGGGTTATCAGAGGGCCAAAGTAGCTCCGGCTTTAGCCGGAGTTCATCGAAAGCAGGACAAACGAGCGGCGCGCCATGAAAGCGGCCATACGAGACCCCTGTTAAAGGCTGCGCAAGCAGCCAGCTAGATTTGGCTCAAACATTGGTGGCCGGGTTATTGTCCAACCCGGATCCGCAAGGATCCGGGCCAAACAATGACTACACCTCCGGCGATAAGTCCGCGAAGCCCCGGCCACCCGCAACGCATGGTCGTGAATAATTGTCGTGAATACATGTGTACGCACGGGACAAGTGTGTCCAGCCGTAGTGTCTCCAAAATTCTTTTAAAACAAATCCAGCCAAAATGTTTTAAACAATCACCGCAACTGCTCATCCGTAAAACGCAAATCCCGATCCAGCACCATCTCGACGCTGGTCCCCACCGCCAGCACCACCTCCGGACCCCTCGACATCAGCACGCCCGCCAATCCCGCCGCCGCCCCGGCCAGTGCACCAACCCCAGCGTGCCCTGCCGCGGCGCCAATTCCCCCGCCCGCCGCCGTCGCCGTACCCACCGTCTTCGCATCGCGCCCTTTACTGCCCTGCCCTTCAATGCGCCCTTCCTTTGGATCCGCGTCGCCGTGGCCCTCCACACTTCCGGCGCGCGATAGCAAATCCACCGTGAATCCATTCGTCAATACCAGTTTTTCGAATCGCAGATTCAAGGCCGCCCGCCCCGCCACTCTTCCGGCGCCTTTCGATTCGGTAACGGTCCCCGATACATAACTGCCGCGCGGAATCACCAGCCTTCCGCCGGCCGTCACCGGCACTGCTGTCTCCAAATACACGCGATCGCCCACCTGCGTGTGCCGCGTATCCAAAGGATTCGATAAACGCAACAAAATCCGTTCGCCTTTACCAACAACATATTCATCTACTTTTGTTTTTGCGGGCGGCGCCGCCACAAGCGATTCTGCTGGCACTGGCATCGCCGGCTCCAGCGAAGCGTTTTGCGCTAAAGATTCCGCACGCCCCGTGTCTCTTTCATACACCAGCACCGATTCCGTCTCCGTCCCTCGCCGGTTAATCACGCGCGTGATGGTTAGCGTTTTGCCGTCGCGCGATTGCCGCCACCGCTCCGTCACCGTATAGTTCTGCGTCCCGCTTACCAGCGTGGTCGCCAGCAGCGCCGCGCCTTCCCACTTGGTGGACGTGACAATGGTGATATCCCCCGCCTTGCGGCGGTCCGAGGTTCCATTCAGCGGATACCGCACCGGAGCTCTATCCACGGCCACCGCCAGCGTCAACTCCGCGTTGCTTTGTTCCACCGTTATGGTCGCGTCTGGCGTCGGCGAACCGTGCACTTCGCTTCGCGCCGGGTTCAATTTCCATGTCCCGGTAAAACCAGTCCCGGTCAAGCCCGCACCAGATTGCGCCCAACTGGAAAAAGCCATGAACAAAACCGCAACCAATCCCGTTAAATACCGCCGCATGCCCATGAATATACGCGAATTTTTCGCGCAATGGGAAATGCTTGTGTTGGTGGTCGCCACCGCCAACAACAGCCGTCTGCGAAAATGATTCAGGAAAACTGCCCGAAGATTCCGCCGCGCCGCTTCAGAAACGCTTGTCCCTGTCCTTCCGGCCGTAACGCACCGCGTACCAGCCCCCCAAATTGTGTTGGTGAATGATCGCCCGCCTGCGCGTCTTTCACCAATCGCGGATAGTCCGACCAGCTCCACGCCGTCCAACCGCAAGCCCGCTCCTCTATATATTGCAGCAGCCACGCACCCCATTCAAAGTGTTCGTCGCCGCCGCCAAATTCACCAATAAACAAAGGCCGATTCTCACCCACGTGGCCGAACCGGCTGGTCCAGGTCAACCGCAAACGATTCGGATACACATGCGTGGAATAAACAATATTGGGTGCGTCCACTTCAATCTCGCGCAAATCAAACGCCCAATCCACACCGCCCACCCAAATCACCGATTGCGTATGTTCCGCGCGAATCACATCCACCAGTTTGCGCGCCCAAGGCAGCCACTCCGCCGGCGTCACTTCATAGGAATCGGAATCCACAAACCGGCCATCTTTGCCGATTAAACATAAAGGATGCTCATCGTCGCTCAAACGGCTGTGCGGTTCATTGAACAGATCAAACAACACCGCTGGTTCGTCGCGATAGCGCCGGGCTAACATGGCCCACAAATCCACGCTCGCGCGGTTCGGCAGCGGCGCCACAAAATTGGGATCGCCCCCCGGCAAATGTCCATGAAAATGATCCGCATCCAGCCACTGCAAATCCAGCAGCGTATACGCACCCGCCGCCGCCGCCCACTCAATCACTTGATCCAGCGAACTCAAGTAAGCTTCCGCCGACGCCGCGCCGCGCCCGTGCAATGCCCAATCCTGATTGAACGGCAACCGCAAAATGCGCGCCCCCCAGCCTGAAACAATTTCTTGTATCTGCGTTTCAGTGATTCCGGCAGCTTCCAAGAAACCGGCAGCGTCACTTGAAGCACTGGCGGACGCATACTCCAGGCCCGATCGATTTACCCCGCGCAGGTACACCGCCGCGCGATCCTCCGCGCGCACAATCTGTGAGCCTACTGTCCCCAGCCACGGCAAGCCGTGAGACAGGTTGTCTTTACCGTCGTTAGCCATGTGTTAGACTTTCCTATCATCATATAAGTCGCGGTTGTGTTACCAACCGCGCCCCAAGGAGCATCGTGAATATGTCAGTTGCTAAAGTCACCGAAATCATCTCGTCTTCCGACAAAAGCTTCGACGACGCCCTGAAAACGGGCATCGCGCGAGCCTGCAAAACTCTCCACAACGTCACCGGCGCCTGGATCCAGGACCAGAAGGTGGTGATCAGCAAAAACAAAATCACCGAATACCGCGTGAGCCTGAAGGTCACCTTCGTGCTTAAATAGAGGCCGCTGAAATAAACCTATGCTCAATTGGCTTGTCAAATGGCTGGTCAGCGCCATCAGCCTGCTCATCGTTGCCTACTTCGTCCCCGGCTTTCACGTGAACGGCTTCACCGCCGCGCTGATTGCCGCCGTTGTTGTCGGGCTGATCAACGGGACCCTGGGCGCGGTGCTGAAATTTTTCACCTGGCCCCTGCGCCTGCTCACTCTTGGCTTGTTAACGTGGGTGATTAACGCGGGCATGCTGAAGTTCGCAACATCCTTCGTCGATGGTTTTCGGATTGACGGTTGGGGACCCGCGCTGATCGGCTCCCTGCTGCTGGCCATCGTGAGCACCGCGTTGCGTTGGATCGTGCCGGATTTCAATAAGCCGTCAGGCGACTAATCGCCGCACTTCAATCCGCCTTGCGTCATCACCTAAAGGTTGCAGACGGATTTCCACGCGCTCGGCCGGCATCAATTCGGGAAAGCGTTCGCCCCACTCAATCAGCACCACCGCTTCGCGCTCGAAAATTTCATCCAACCCGAGCGTTGCGATTTGCTCAGCGCGATCCAAGCGGTAAAGATCGATATGATAAGCCCGGCGTGCGGCGTTTTCATGCGCCCCATACTCATGAATGAGCGTAAAGGTCGGGCTGGTGACTTCTGCCTGCTCCGCCAACCCCATTCCATTCAGAATGCCTTTGGCAAGCGTGGTTTTCCCGGCGCCCAAATTGCCGATCAACAACACCACGCAGCGCCGCGGCAAGCTGCGGCCTAACGTAACGCCCAGCGCAATGGTTTCGTCTTCGCAGAGCGTCGTGTAAGTCGTTGCCGGCGGCGGAAGTTCCACATCAGCTCTCGCGAATGAATACGAACTCGTTGCAGCCAATCCCCACATTGCCGCAGCGCAGCTTGGTCAACTTGAAACCGCGCGCGCGATAAAAATCGAAAATCTGATCGGGGGTGGCCACTTCATACGGCAACCCGCCCACCCAATCGACGATGTCGCGCCACTTCGACATTCCGCGTTGGCCACGCGAATAATCGGTCCAGGTGCGCAGGTAATCACCAGGGCGAAGGTTAAACAGCGCACGCGCCAGGATTTTGCATTCCTGCGGCACGCTCACCACCGCCGCAAACAGCGGACGTAGAAATTCGGGCAGCGCATTGTAGGTCTGTTTCACCCACAACCAGCGCGCGGTTTTGGAACCAACGTCGTTATAAATCGCCACAAACAAGCGCCCACCGGGACCCACCGCCAGCTCCGCGTTGCCCAAACCAAGCCACATGTTCCCGGTGTGATGCAGCACGCCCCACGAATAAACCACGTCGAAACGCCCCAGCCCGCGAATGTATTCGGTGTCCAGCGCCGAACCTTTTTCGACGATCCAATCCGACCCGCTGCGCACATCGCCGGGAAAATAGCGCCGCCGCAATTCTTCGGTGCAGCCCACCGAATCGGGATCGAAATCCAGCGAATGAACCTTCGCACCCAACCTCCGCGCTGCCAGGCTAAACAGCCCGCTGCCGGATCCAATGTCGAGAAACGTCTTCCCGTTCAGATCGTCCACTTCCAGCATGCGGCGCAGCGATTGCTCGGCTTCGGCGATGCGTTCGTCGTTCAAGAGGGCCAGAAACTGACGCCAGTTGGCCCCAAACTTGAACCGGTCGCCCTGGGCGACTTCCTCGGCATGAGTCATAACTTTTTATGATCGCATCTTTCTTCAGCAAGCCCGCCTCGGACTCTTTCTCACGCAAGATGAGCCTGAAGGAGGGAGAGATCGAGATGCTGGGGATTGGTCATCCGCATGGACGATTCCGAAGCAGTGAGTGTGGAGCAGGTCCGGGCGTTTTTGGCGGGCAGCCGCGAGGTTCGGTTTGCGAGGTTCGGTTTGCCGGGGTGCAACGCGCCGAGGTTTACGCATGGGTGGAGCGGACGTTGGTGCGGCACCAGTATGTCGGCTTGGGCCGTGCGGACAAAGGAGTGGTGCGGCAATATCTGGCACGCTCCGCGATTCCCCCATTCGCACCGCGCCGACGGTGTTCCTCTTTCCTTCTTAAATTAAACCCGAAAGGACCCCTGCCCCTACCTGCCTTCACTGCCCTCGTTCAGGCTCATCCTTCGATGAGAATATGCTGTACCGGCAAAGCCAGTCCGCGCCGGGCGGGTTAACATACAGGTGTGAGCGTCCTCCGCAGCGCAAGCTTGCTGGTTACAGTTGCTATTGCCGCCTCCGCGCAAATCAATATTCAGCTCTCGCACCAAACCCAACAGGCTTTTGACGACTACGTGAAATCCGCTGAGGGGCAATTCGACGGCCACGCGCATCTGACTGTTTCGCCCAAAGAAAAGCTGCTCATTCAGCCCAGCGGCGAGCAAACCAGGAACGACGGCAAGCCCATCGAAGTCCCCGATGGCTTTATTCATGACTGGAGCGCGGCTATCTTCGTTCCCGGTGCCAGCGTAGAAAAAGCGCTGGCAGTTCTGCAGGACTACAACAATTACAAGAAGACCTATTCGCCACAGGTGACCGAGTCGAAGCTATTGGAACACAAGGCCAACAAATTTCATGTGTATCTGAAACTGAACAAGAGCAAAGGCCTGGTGACCGTCGTGCTGGATACCGAATACGATGTCGAGTACAAACCGCTGGGCGAAAATCGTTGGACCAAGCTTTCGCGCTCCACCCGTATCAATGAAATTCAGTTCGGCAAAATGCAACCGGTGGATACCGGCGTGGGTTTTCTGTGGCGCATGAACGCTTACTGGCTGATAGAACCGCGCCCCGGGGGAGTGTACCTCGAATGCCGTTCGATCTCTCTTTCCCGCGATATTCCGCCGGGCTTGGGTTGGATGGTGAAGCCGGTGGTCACCAGCCTGCCGCGCGAATCTTTGCGCGATACCATGCTGTCCACGGAAGCCGCCATTACGCGCCGGCTAAAGTAATTGCCGGCGCCGCCCGTACAATAGAGTAAGTCCCTATAAAAGACATGCCCCATTCCGTTACGTTAATTCCAGGCGATGGCATTGGACCGGAAGTGTCCGCCGCCGCCCGCCGTGCCGTGGACGCCACTGGTGTCCGCATTGATTGGGAAGTCGCCGAACTCAACTCCGATCTGATTATCAAAACCGGTGTGTCGCTGCCGCCCAGTGTTTTGGAGAGTCTGAATCGCACGCTCATCGGCTTGAAAGGCCCTGTCACCACGCCGATTGGCGGCGGATTTTCCAGTGTCAACGTTGCTCTTCGCAAGAAGCTGGACCTTTACGCCAACGTGCGGCCCGTGCATTCACTCCCCGGTATCGCCACCCGTTTTCAGGATGTGCTGATCGACATGGTGATCTTCCGCGAAAATACGGAAGACCTGTATTCGGGAATCGAGCACGAAGTGGTGCCCGACGTGGTCACCGGCATCAAAGTGATTACCCGCGTTGCGTCCACCAAGATTGCTGAGTACGCCTTTCGCTATGCGCATCTGAACGGGCGCAAAAAAGTGACGGCCATCCACAAAGCCAACATCATGAAGCTGGCCGACGGCTTGTTTCTGCGCTGCTGCCGGGAGGTTTCCGAACGCTATCCGCACATTGAATACAAAGAATTGATTGTGGACAATGCGTCCATGCAGTTGGTGATGCGCCCGGAAACCTTCGACATTCTGCTGCTGCCGAATTTGTACGGCGACATCGTTTCGGATTTGGCGGCAGGCTTAGTGGGCGGACTGGGCATCGTACCGGGAGCCAACATGGGAGATCGCCACGCGGTGTTTGAAGCGGTGCACGGATCGGCTCCCGATATTGCGGGCAAGGGAATCGCCAACCCCACGGCCATGATGCTTTCCGCGGTGATGATGCTAACGCATATGAAAGAAACCGACGCCGCCAAGCGCCTGCATGCGGCGATTGAGAAGGTGTATGCGGAGAAGAAGCACACGACGGGTGACGTGGGCGGTACGGCGACCACAGAAGAATTCACCAACGCCGTCATCGCGGCGTTGTAGATTGAACAGGGGCTGCCTCGGCAGCCCCGTTTAACGCTACTTTACAGCCCCTTCTTCGCCAAAAATTCCACCAGATCGACCACGCGCATGGAGTAGCCCCACTCATTGTCGTACCAGGCGACCACTTTCACAAGATTGCCGCCGATGACCTTCGTCATATCCGAATCGACAATAGAACTGTTGGGGTTGTGCATCATATCAGTGGACACGACGGGGTCCGTGGTGTAACCCAAAATGCCCTTCAACTCGCCTTCGGAGGCTTCCTTCAGCGCAGCATTCACTTCCGCGAAAGTGGTGTTTTTCGACGTCAGCGCCACCAAGTCCACCACCGAAACGTTCGGCGTGGGCACACGCATGGCGTAGCCGTCCAGCTTGCCTTTCAGTTCAGGCATCACCAGACCGATGGCTTTCGCGGCGCCGGTGGAGGTGGGAATCATGTTCAAGGCGGCGGCACGGGCACGGCGCAGGTCTTTGTGCGGAAAATCCAGCACGTTCTGGTCATTCGTGTAGCTGTGAATGGTGGTCATCGAACCTTTTTCGATGCCGAATTTTTCGTGCAGCACTTTGGTCACCGGCGCCAGACAGTTGGTAGTGCAACTGGCGTTCGAAATAATGTTGTGCTTGGCCGCGTCGTAGGCCGCATCGTTCACGCCCAGCACGATGGTGATGTCTTCGTCCTTAGCCGGCGCGGAGATGATCACTTTCTTCACCGTCCCGCGCAGATGCTTCTTCGCGTCCTTGGCCTCGGTGAAGCGCCCGGTGGATTCCACCACCACCTGCGCGCCCACACTCGCCCAATCGATCTCAGCCGGGTCTTTCGTTGCAAAAACCTTAATGGGTTTCCCATTGACGACGATGGAATCGCCCTCAATTTTTACCGTGCCTTTGAACGGACCGAGCGTCGAATCGTACTTCAAAAGATGGGCCAGCGTCTTGGTGTCGGTAAGATCGTTCACCGCCACAATTTCGATATTCGGGTAGCCCATGCTGGCCCGTACCACGTTGCGTCCAATGCGGCCAAAGCCATTAATGCCAACTTTAATAGACAAATTCCCTCTCCTCTGTTTTCGGCGATCCAGAAATCGGCGGACCAGAAAGCGGACCAGAAGCTAGCTTCCTACCTGGGATCATCGGAGCCAACGCGGCTTTTCGTTAGGCATCGTCGTCAGGAGCCTGCGTGGATTCATCTGGCCCCTGCGCCAACTTTGCTTTGGTGCTTTCACCATTGGTGACTACGTGGTCGGTCAATTCTTTCCGGACGTCTGCCAGAACGCTCTCTTTTCCATTGTCCAACAAATCTTTGTCCAGCCGCCGCAGCGCTACACCCAGCACGTCCCGATGGTGCAACTGTGCTCCCAGTCCCTCTTCATGCGAAAGCTTCAACCAGATTTCATGCACCAGATCCACGTCTTCTGGCCACAACCTTGGCGGATGCGGGCCCAGGTTGACGAACGCCGAAGGCCGTTCCGGGCTGATGACTTCGAGCGAAAACGGATGGCGAGGTTCCGGTAAACCTTCCCAAGCCAAGCCGATGCGCCGAGCCAATTCGTCGGAATCCATGCGGGCACTCACACCCGTAACTAAGCGTGACGCACGCAGCGAGTTTGCCGTTTGCGCCAGCGCATCAAAAGGATTCACCGCCGGCACCACCAACAGGTCCACGTGCTTGCCTTCTTTTTCGGCCAGCGCTACCACGTGGCTGAACAGCTCTTTCTCGTAGTCGCTGAAAATTTGGGCTTCCGTCAATTCGTATTCGCCGGCGCCCGCGGTCAGTTGGCGCACGCTCACCACCACGATGTCGTGCCGCCGCAGATTGGTTTTTTCAAGCACCCGGCGCAGATGCTCCATGCGCTTGTAGTCGCGCACGGCCACCAGCACGCACCCTGGCCGCGCCTGCAGACTGGCCGCATCCACCTGACCGCGATGTTCCAGGTTGAACTGCTCCAGGCCTTTGGGTTCGGTCTGAGCGCGGCGCAGATTCACCTTTTCAGACACCACAAATACCACGAACAAAATCAGCGTGAACGCCACACCGTAACGGGTGGCCACCTGTTTGGTGAATAAATTCGCCATTGCCACAAAGCCCAGCACCATCGTCGTCAATCCCAAACCGATGGGCAATTCGAAGCCGCCAATTTTCAGATTCAGCGGAAATTTGTATTCCTGATCATGGCGCTGAAAACGCAAGGCCGTCACGCCCAGCGCTTTCATGAAGAAGCTCCACACCACGCCGAAAGCGTACGCCTCCGCCAGTACCGCCACATCGCCGCGGCTGAAGACGATGGTGATCAACTGCAGCAGCACGATCAGATTGATCATCCGGAACGTGGTCCCGTACTTGGTGTGCGGCTTGCGGAACCAAGGCAGTAGCACGCCATCTTCCGCCACGCGATTGAGCACGCCGTTGGCTCCGATGATGGACGTATTCACCGCGCCGGACAGAATCAGTCCGCCCACAATCACCACGAACACGTGAAAGCCCAGGCGCAAAATATACGGCCCTTTCAAATTCATCGCCAGGCCGCCAATCAGGTTGTTGATGTACATCGGCCGGATGTTGTCGGGGATGATCATCACCGCGAACAGCGAAATCACGCCGGTACAAATCACCGCGTACCAACACGTAATGTTGGCGGCGATCTTCAGGTTCTTCATCTTTGGCGAGGCGATCTCGCGGTACACCTGCGCCAGCGTTTCAAAGCCGCTCATCGAGAGCAGGGAATGGCCGAACGCGATGATGATCATCACAATGGGGAACGTCAGCCAGCGTGTGCCATGCAGCCAGCCTTGGGCATCGTCGGAAAAATGGATGTTCGCCGGCACCGGCGCGGGCGGCCAGTTTACGTGATCCATCAACAAAATCGTGATGGGGCACCAGATCAGCAAAATGCCCACCATCACGGTGGTAATTTGCATAATGCGCAGGGCCTTGCCGCTCGATTCATGCACGCCCTTGATGTTTTCCCACCAGAAGTAGATGGTGATCAGCACGCCTGCCCCGGCCGCGAAAAGCTCCACGTTCAGGCGAAAGCTCTGGTGCATCATCTCGCTGATTTCGTTCAGCAGCGATGCCATATACACGCCGGCGCTGACCACGCTGATGGGCCCGGTAAGAATATAGTCGAATACCAGCGCGGACACTGAAAGCTTGGCCATCACCGGCCCCATGCTGTCGTGCACTACCACGTAAACCCCGCCGCGCACATACATGCTGCAGCTTTCCAGATAAACGCTGCGCACGGCGAAACTGAACAGCATCACCGCCAGCACAAACCACGGAGCCGACTTGCCCACCGCCGCTTCCGCAGCGCCCCCAGCATAAAACATGGACGACGCCAGATCGCTTAAAACGATCGACGCGCCGCGCCAAAAGCTGATAAACGACAAGGCGACCGTGGTGGCCACCACCACTTTGTTCTTGCCCACGGAAGCCAAGCGCCCGCTGGGGGACACACCGGCTACCGCAGAATTTGCTGGAATACTTCCAGCCCCGGACGACATGCCGTCTATTCTACGGGTTTTTGATACGGTATTTCTTAAGGCGTTTCCAGCGGCTCACTCGCGTGTTCCTGCCGCACTTCCTGGCGGATGGCCTCGATCAGTTGATCGCGCTGCGGAGTCTTCAGATCCTCCTGCAGTTTACGCAGCGCCACGCCTACCAGATCGCGGTGATGCAGCGTAGAACCCAATTGGTCCGACCCGCTCAGGTCCAGCCAGATTTCGTGCAGTACGTCCACGTCCTCCGGCCACAGGCGCGGCGGATGCGGACCCAGGTTCACATACGTCGATGGCCGGTCCGGGCTGATCACTTCGAGCGAAAACGGATGCCGCGGTTCGGGCAATTTCTCCCAGGCCAGACCGATTTTGCGCGCCAAATCCTCAGAGGTCATGCGCGCGCTTACGCCCGTCACCAACCGTGAGGCCCGCAACGAATTCGCCGTTTGCGCCAAGGCGTCGAACGGGTTCACCGCCGGTACCACCAGCAGTTCCACTGGCTTGCCTTCTTTCTCGGCAATTTCCACCACGTGGCTGAACAGTTCCTGCTCGTAATCGCGGAACAACTGGCCTTCGGTCAATTCGTATTCACCGGCACCTGTGTTCAGCTGGCGGACGGTGAGCACCACAATGTCATGCCGGCGCAGATTGGTTTTTTCCAGCACCCGTTTCAGATGCTCCATGCGCGAGTTATCGCGCACGGCTACTAAAATGCAGCCCGGCCGGGCGTGCAAGCTGGATGCGTCCACTTGCCCCTGATAATCCAGATTGAATTGCTCCAACCCCTTCTTTTCGGTGGAGTGCCGGCTTTTATTGATTTTTTCGGAAATCGTAAACAGCAGGAAGAAGAGGATGGTGAACGCCACGCCATACTCCGTCGCAATCTGCTTGGAGAACAAATTGGCCAACGCCACGAAACCCAGCACGGCCGTCGTGATTCCCAAGCCCACCGGGATTTCCTTGCCGCCAATATGAAAGTTCAGCGGCACCTTATATTCCTGATCGTGGCGTTGGTTGCGCAGTACCAGCACACCCAGGCTTTTCATGAAGAAGCTCCACACCACGCCGAAGGCATAGGCTTCGGCCAGAATCGTCATATCGCCGCGGCTGCCGATGATGGTGATGATCTGCATGATCACAATCAGATTGATCATGCGGTAGGTGGTGCCGAACTTGCCGTGCGGTTTGCGGAACCAGGGCAGCAGCACGCCGTCCTCCGCCACGCGGTTCAATACGCCGTTGGCGCCGATGATGGAAGTATTGACCGCGCCGGAAAGAATCAGCCCGCCCACCATCACCACGAAAATGTGGAAGCCCAAGCGCAGCAGATACGGCCCGCTCAGGTTCATTGCCAGGCCGCCGATCAGGTTGTCGTAATACATCGGCCGTACGCTATCGGGGATGATCATCACCGCAAACAGCGAGATCACGCCGGTACAGAGGACCGCGTACCAACACGTGATGTTGGCCGTGATGCGTAGATTCTTCAGTTTCGGCGCCGCGATTTCGCGATAGATTTGCGCCAGCGTCTCAAAGCCGCTCATCGATAGCAGCGAATGGCCGAACGCCACCGTGCAGGCAATCACTCCGATGTTCAGCAGTCCGGTTCCCTTGAACCACCCTTGCGCGTTTTCGGCGAAAAGAAGATTTCGCGGCAACGGCGCGGGCGGCAGTTGCCATTTGCCTTGCAGAATGATCGTCAGAGGGCACCAGATCAGCAAAATGCCCACCATCACGCTGGTGATTTGCATGATGCGCAAGGCCTTGCCGCTCGATTCATGCATCCCCTTGATGTTTTCCCACCAGAAATAAATCGTGATCAGCACGGCCACCCCGGCCGCGAACAGATTTACGTTCACCCGGTAGTTCTGGTGCGTTAGCTCACTGAGTTCGTTGATCAGCGCACCCAGATACACGCCGGCGCTCACCACGCTGATGGGTCCGGTAAGAATGTAGTCGAACACCAGCGAGGAAACCGAGAACTTGGCGGCCACCGGCCCCATGCTATCGTGCACGACGACATAGACACCGCCGCGCACAAACATGCCGCAGCTTTCCATGTAAACGCTGCGCACCGCAAAGCTGAACAGCATCACGCCCAGCACAAACCAGGGAGCCGATTTCCCCACCGCCTGTTCCGCCGCGCCGCCCGCATAAAACATGGAGGACGCTAAATCGCTGAGTACAATCGACGCACCGCGCCAGAAACTGATGAATGAGAGCGCTACCGTTGTCGCCACCACAACCTCGGGATTAGCCAAAGCATTCGTGATAACAGACGGCAGCCGCCCATCGTTGGACGCCATATTTACTTCATGCTACGACAGTTCAGGCAAGAGCCGCGTAAAGAAATCTTTATGAAATCTTTATAAAATCTTTATGCGCCACTTACATCAAACCCGCGCCAGTGTGATCAGCGCCACTTCCGGAGGTGCGCCCAAACGCGCCGGAATTCCAATGGTCCCGATACCGCGCGAAACAAAAACGGCCGATTGGTTTTTCTTATAAAGCCCGTCCACATACGGCGTAAAAAAACGCGCCATGTTCAGATCTTGCCGCAAAATCTCCACCCGCACCTGCCCGCCATGGGTGTGGCCGGAAATGGTCAACGGAAATCCCAGTTGGGCCGCGGTGGGGAAAACGTCCGGGTTGTGCGAGAGCAGCACGTTGAACGCACCCGGTTTGATCAGTTCCTCCGCGCCCACTAAATAACGTTGCCGCGCGCGCTGGTAGTCCACGCCCGCCAGATTCAGCGTCGCATCGCCAAAACGCAGCGGAGCGCTTTGCTCGCGCAAAAAGAAAATACCGCGCCGCGCTGCTTCCCGCTCCACGTAGTCTTCGGCGCGTGCATACACTTCGTGATTGCCCATACACCCGAAAACGCCCGCCTCCGCGCGCAATTTCGCCAACGTGTCCAAACATTCGTCCAGCGGATCTTCGCCGGTGGTGATCAAATCGCCAGTCACCAACGTCAACCGTGGCCGCGCTTCGTTGGCCATGGCGACGGCGCGTTCCACTTGCCAGCGGCTGACGAAATCGCCCCTATGAATATCGGTGAGCTGCGCGATGGTCACCCCGTCCAAATCCTGTGGCAGCCCGGGAATTTCGATCTTTTGCTCGCGCAGTTTCAGTCCATCACGGGCGATGAATACGCCATATCCCAGCGCCGCCGCCGGAGTCGCAATCGCCAACGCCGGAGCCGTCTTCAGAAACTGCCGCCGCGCGGATTGATGCTTCGGCGCCAGCCGCTTCCACACCCGGCCCACCACCCGCACCCCGAAAAACAGAATCGCCGCCGGCACCGAAAGCAACGCCCAGCCAATCACCGCACCCTGCACAGGCCGGATCAGCGCTTCGGGAAAATAGCGCGTGAACAAAATCGCGACGCGGGCGAAGCGCAGCAGAAAGCCGGCGGCCAGCATCCCGGCGAAAAGCAGACCGCCTAAACTCAACAGCCTTCGAACACCCGCACTTTGCGCATAGCGGGGCCACCACCGGCGCAGCAATAGCGCCAGCGTGGTCAGGCCCGCAAGCAAAACCAATAGATCGGGAAGCATGCGAATGGAGCGCAGCTGTATGAAGGCGAGGAGCACTCCTCTTATCATATCGGCTGGGTGGGGAGGAATCTGCGGAGGGTGCCCCGTTTAGGTGCGGTTTGCGCCGGCCTCCACCTGCGCTAAACTAAGAGCACTGCCTGCAGCAGCCTCCCGCAAGTCTCTCATTGACCCCAGGGCAAGAAAAAACGCGGTTAGATAAAAATGTTCGATAACCTGAGCGACAAACTGCAACGCGTCTTCAAGAACCTGCGTGGAGAGGGCAAACTCACGCCGGAAAATATGGAGGTCGCGCTCCGCGAAATCCGCGTGGCGCTGCTCGAAGCCGACGTGCATTTCAAAGTTGTCAAACAGTTCATCGAAGCCGTAAAAGTCAAGGCTATGGGCCAGGAAGTGCTCACTGCACTCTCGCCGACTCAGCAAGTAGTCAAAATCGTCCGCGACGAAATGGTCAATATGCTGGGCGTGCATCAAGCCAAGCTGCGCATGGCGAATGAACCGCCTACCGTCATCATGATCGTCGGCCTGCAGGGTTCCGGTAAAACCACTTCCACTGGAAAACTGGCGCGATATCTCAGCAAAAACGGCAGTTCCCCAATGATGGTCTCGGTGGACGTTTACCGCCCCGCCGCGCGCAAACAGTTGAGCATTCTGGCCCACGATCTGAAACTATCGATTTATGAAGGCACAGCGGACGAAACAAAACCTCTCGACCTTGCCCGCTCCGCCCGCAAGGAAGCCATTCAAACCGGCCGCGATGTTTTATTGGTGGATACCGCCGGCCGCCTGCACATCGACGAAGATCTGATGACGGAGCTCACGCAGCTGAAGGAGCTGCTGAACCCCACCGAAATTCTGTTCGTCGCCGACGCCATGACCGGTCAGGACGCCGTCAAATCGGCGGACGAGTTCAACAAGCGCCTGGCCATCACCGGGTCCATTCTCACCAAGATGGACGGCGATGCGCGCGGGGGGGCGGCCCTTTCCATCCGCTCCGTCACCGGCCAGCCGCTGAAGTTTGTTGGCGTGGGCGAAAAGTCGGATGCGCTTGAACCCTTCCACCCCGATCGAGTTGCCGAACGCATTCTGGGCATGGGCGATGTGCTCAGCCTGATCGAAAAAGTCGAACAGAGCATCGATCACAAAGACGCCGAGGAAATGCAGCGCAAGCTGCTTGAAGACGACTTCACCCTGGGCGATTTCCGCGATCAGATGAAACAGATCCGCAAGCTGGGGCCGCTGGAATCGCTGCTCGGCATGATGCCCGATATTGGCGGCTTGAAGGATTTGAAGAACGTCAAAGTCGACGAAAACGAAATGAACCGCATGGTGGCGATTGTGGATTCGATGACGCCGAAAGAGCGCGCCAACCATATGCTGATCAATGGCCAGCGGCGCAAACGCATCGCTAAGGGCAGCGGCACCAGCGTCCAGGACGTGAATACGCTGCTGAAACAATACGCCCAGATGCGCAAAATGATGAAGCAAATGACCGGCGCCGCGGGCATGCTGGGAAAGGGCACGATGGGAAAGCGCCTGGCCAAGATGCTGCCCGGCGGCCTGGGGGGCTTGCCCTTCGGGCGCTAAGTTTTCCACAATAGAAAGATTGGCCTGAAAAAAAGTTTTGCAGTAGATTCAAATGTGCCTCGCGATGAGCGAAGCGAAGAGAAGTAAAAAGTTTGAAGCGAAGAGTTTGAAGGAGTAGTCATGTTGATGATTCGTCTGGCGCGGTTCGGCACCAAAAAGAAGCCGGCCTACCGCGTGGTTGTGATTGATAAGGAGCGCGCTCGTGATAGCCGCGCCGTGGAAGTGGTGGGCACCTATCATCCGGTGGCCAAGCCCAAGGCCGTGAATTTGAACCACGCCCGCATTGAGCATTGGATGAAGCAGGGCGCGCAGCCCTCCGATACCGTGGCTCGTCTGATGAAGACCTACCCGGCCGTCGCGGCCGCATAATTAGGGCTGGGGGCACTCATCTAAGGCACCGGGTGTGCCCGGAATCTGGATGAGGCAATCCAGGCTTGCACCCAGCCGCCACACGTAAGTGTGCGGCGTGGTCATGCGGCTGCAGGCAGGCGGTAAACCGGCCCGGTGATTCCGAGCCGCGACCGTGAGGAAGCGGTTTCAATCCGAGCCGCAACCGTGAGGAAGCGGTTTCAACAGGAGGCGCAACGTGAGGAAGCGGTTTCAATCCGAGCAGCGACCGTGAGGAAGCGGTTTCAACAGGAGGCGCAACGTGAAGGAACTAGTGGTGGAGATCGCCAAGGTGCTGGTGGATCATCCCGAAGATGTCACCGTAAAAGAGGTTTCCGGCGAACAGGTCACGGTGCTTGAGTTGCGGGTTGCCGCTGGCGATGTGGGCAAAGTCATCGGCAAGCAGGGCCGCACCGCCCGCAGCATCCGTACGCTGCTTGGCGCGGCAGGCGTAAAGGCCAACCGGCGCTATACATTAGAGATATTGGAGTAGGTTTGATCGTAGAGCCTGCGGATGGGTGGAGTAACGTAACCAACATCAGCACCAAGCAACATCAGCATCAAGCAACATCAGCACCAAGCAACATCAGCACCAAGCCGCGACCATTAGGGAGCGAGTAGGAAAACGGCGAAGTCAATGGATTTTGGGTGAGTGAAAACTTTGTCGCGATCGGCCGGTTGACCAAAACTCGCGGAAGGCGCGGCGAGTTGCTGGCGGAGTTCGATAGCGCGGACCCTGAAAGGTTGCAGCGCCTGAGGAACGTAGTACTGAGTTTAGGAGCCCGCCGGGAGAGCTTTCCCATTGAAGAAATTTGGGATCATTCCGGCCGGTTGGTGGTGAAGTTGGAAGGCATCGATTCTATTGATGATGCCGAACCCTGGGAGCGGGCCGAAATTCTGGTTCCTCGGGAAGAAGTGGCTCCGCCGGAGGAAGGTGCGTTCTCGCATCAGGACCTGGTGGGTTGTAAAGTAGAGCAGGCGGGTGTCGAAATTGGGGTTATTCAAGGGGTTGAGGAATATGGCGGTACGCCGCTGTTGCAGGTGGAGGCGGCCGACGGCCGGGAAATCCTGATTCCTTTCGCCAAGGCGATTTGCAAGGAAATTGATGTGGCGGCGAAGCGGATCCGCGTGGAGTTGCCCGAAGGGCTTTTGGATCTGCCGTAGTGGTAGATCTGCTGTGATCATAGTTCTGCCCTAAAGTGAGCCAAGTGTGAAGTTTCACATCGTAACGATTTTCCCCGAATTCTTCCGGGGACCCTTCGATTACGGCGTGGTGCAGAAAGCTTGTGTCGCCGGGTTGATTGAGATTCAGGTGCACGATCTGCGAACCTGGACCTATGACCGCCATCGGACCGTGGACGACCGGCCTTTTGGTGGCGGTGAAGGGATGCTTCTGAAGCCCGCACCTCTGTTTGAGGCGGTGGAGTCGATTTGGCCGGGCGATCCTGGGAAAGGTGATGTTGACCAGGGTCAACGCAGGCCGGGCAGGAAAGTGATTCTGCTTTCGGCGCAAGGTGCCAGGTTCGATCAGGCCAAGGCCCGCGAGTACAGCCGGTTGGATGAGTTGTTGCTGATCTGTGGCCGCTACGAAGGCGTGGATGAACGGGTGGCCGAACATTTGGCCGACGAAGAGCTTTCAATCGGCGACTATGTTTTAAGCGGCGGGGAATTGGCCGCCGCCGTTGTAGTGGATGCGGTGGCCCGTTTGCGGGACGGCGTGCTGGGCAACCAGGCGTCGACGGTGGATGAGTCTTTTAGTGATCGGTCGGGTAGTGATCGATCGGGTAGTGATCGATCGTTAAATGACCGGTTGAATACGCCCGGTGCTGATAGGCCGGGCGAACAACGTGAGCCGGCATTATTATTAGACTGGCCCCAGTACACCCGGCCCGCTGAGTTTCGCGGCTGGAAAGTGCCGGATGTTTTAGTCGGCGGCAATCATGAAGAGATTGCCAAGTGGCGGCGAAAAGCCGCCCGCGAGAAAACGGCGCGCAACCGTCCGGACTTACTTTAATGTTGGCCGGATTTGTTAAACGAATAGCGTAAGTTTAGGTTTACGACAGAAAGCAGGAAACGGCATTATGCAAAACGCAGTCATGAACAAGATTCTCACCGCCAACAAGCGTTCGGATCTGCCCGTGTTTCGTACCGGTGACACCGTTAAGGTTCACGTGAAGATCAAAGAGGGCGAAAAAGAACGCCTGCAGGTGTTTGAAGGCGTGGTTATCGCCCGCCACAACACCGGCATGGGCGAAACCGTCACCGTCCGCAAAATCAGCTTTGGCCATGGAGTGGAACGCATCTTCCCCATGAACGCCCCGGTTGTTGATCACATCGACATCGTGCGCACTGGCCGCACCCGCCGCTCGAAACTATACTATCTGCGCGGCTTGAAGGGCAAGAACGCACGCTTGAAGGAGCGCGTTTAACCCTTTTCGCTCCCATGCCTTCCAGTTGTTATGAGCGCGCGGCCCGCCGCGCCGGTTATCGAACGATCGCCGGTGTGGATGAGGCGGGCCGCGGAGCTCTTTTTGGTCCCGTCTTCGCCGCCGCCGTGGTGCTGGACCCGGCACGGCCCATCCGCGGTCTGGACGATTCCAAACAGTTGGCGCCGGCCCGCCGTGAAGTGCTGGCCCAGCGGATTCGCGAACGCGCCTTGGCTTGGGCCGTGGCTGGCTCGGACGCTTTTGAAATCGACCGCGTGAATATCCTGGAAGCCTCGCGCATCGCCATGCGCCGGTCCATTGAAAAATTAGCCCTCCGCTGCGACTACCTTTTGATCGACGCCATCAAAGTGGATTTGCCGATTCCGCAAAGGCCGCTCATTCATGGTGATTCGCTCAGTTTTTCCATCGCCGCGGCCTCCATCCTTGCAAAAGTGGAGCGCGACCACGCCCTGCATTTCTGGGACCAGGTTTTCCCGGAATTTGGTTTTGCCCGCAACAAAGGTTACGGAACGGCCTACCACCTGACGGCGCTCGATCACCAGGGACCCACCGCTTTGCACCGTTACAGCTTTGCTCCGGTCCGCAACGCCGCTAAATTCGCACACCAACGTGACCAGTGGTCGGGATACCCTGCCCGCACCGCACCCATCTCACCCCAAGGCGAGCTTTTCGCATGCCCCTGACCCCCAGATCAGAATCCCAAGGATCAGAGACTCCCGGATCAGAAAGCGGATCAGCGGCCGCCGGTACCAATCCCGATCAGCCCACCAGTCCATCCCCACTCTCGGCCCCCATCGCGCCGCCGTTGGCCATGCCGTTGGCAGCCAAACGCGGCCACAGCCGCTTGTGGGACATGATCTTCGCCATTCTAACCCTAGAGATCGGACTGTTCCTGCTCATCTACCCCTGGATGGATTCCTGGAACCTGAACCACTTCCCGGCACAGTTGCGAAATTACATTCACAACTACAATCCTTTCGGCTTCAGTCTGGAAGACCTTTGGGACGACCCATTCTTCCGGGGAGCCGTCAGCGGCCTAGGCTTGGTAAACCTCTGGATCTGCGTGCGCGAAGTGGTACGCCTGGTCCGTCCCTCTCACTAACAGCCGTTTTCCCCTAACCGACAGCAATAAAATCGCTTACCCTCATTACCCCAGGCCGATAGCACCATAATGTCCGCGTCAATACTACGGATCAATCCTACGGATCAGCACTACGGATTAATCCTATACGCATCAGTGCTTTCCCGGAGATATCATGTAAGTGGTTTACCTTAGAGCGGTAAGGGTTTGCACTAAGGAAACGACTTTAGACATGGAGGTCTTGTTCCTTATGAAACGTATTTTTATCACGGTTGCTCTGGCCGCTCTGGCGCTCTGCTCCACCCTGCTAGCGCACGGCGAAGTTGGGATTGGCCTTTAATCGAAGGTACCCATTCTTAATTCAACTAGTGCCGGAGTTCTGATACGATCAGACGATTGAGAGGACTCCGGCAATGGTTTTGTTTGGCACAGTAGCCACCTTCCTCAGCATCGCTCTGGACGTGGTACTGGTTATTCTGCTGCTTCGCGGTCCCTTCCGTCAGTTTCCCGTCCTGTTCACCTTTGCGTCGGTCCACTTCCTCACCGGTATCCTCGAGCTTGGCCTGTCCTATCTGGTTGGCCCGGCGGCCACTCTCTACGTAAACATCTATTGGATTGACGAAATACTGGTTGATGTTCTCCTGTTTTTGTTGGTCATCGTCCTCATCCGCGTCGCGGCGGCTGGCAGGCCGGCTGGGGCGGCCGCAGGCAAGATCCTGGTTTTGGCCGTATTGGCGGCCGCCGGATTGCCATTCCTGTTCGGACACCGCGCGTTTATCCCGGCGAGTTCGCCGGTGCGCCTGAATGGCCGCTGGTTCTTTACGGCAAGCCAGATTCTTAACTTCGGTGGCGCTATCATGAATCTTGTGCTTTGGGGAAACCTGATTGGTGTCAAACAGCGTGATCCCCGCATGCTTACCATCTGCGCTGGGTTAGGAATCGCCATCACCGGTGAAGCCATTCGCTACGGCCTCCTGGCGCTCAGCACGTCCCCAGGGCTGCGCCAGGCAAGCAACGTGCTTGGCACATTAACCCACACCGCGGGTTGGGTGATCTGGTGCTGGGCCTTTCGTCCGCGCTCGTCTGAAGCAATGCCCACGGCTACTTCTTCCGGATACTGATCCTACTTTTTGCGGATACTAATTCCCAATTCCCGCAGCGCGCGTTCCGGCACATCCGACGGCGCCTCGCACATCAGGTCCGTCCCCTTGGCGGTTTTCGGGAACGGGATCACATCGCGGATGGAGGTTTCCCCCGCCAGAAGCATCACTAAACGATCCAGGCCCAGCGCAATGCCTCCATGCGGCGGAGCCCCGTACTCCAATGCGTCCAGCAAAAAGCCAAATTTGTGGCGCGCTTCTTCATCCGATAATCCCAGCGCCGCGAACACCTGCGCCTGTACATCCCGGCGATGAATACGAATGGAGCCAGACCCCAATTCAATGCCGTTCAGCACCACGTCATACGATTTCGCGCGGCAACGCGCCGGATCGCTGGTCAGCTTCTCCAGATCCTCGTCATGAACGGAAGTAAACGGATGATGCGCCGCGTTCCAGCGGCTCTCTTCCTCGTCCCACTCAAACATCGGGAAGTCCACCACCCATAGAAAGCGGAAATCTTTCGGGTCCAGCAATTTGTGCCGGTCGTTATATTTCTGCCCGGCATGCAGACGCAACTGTCCCGCGGCCTGCAGCACGGTTTCTTCCGGACGCTGCCCCTTGGCCTCGCTCCCCCAGCCGCACAGAATCAGCAAATCATCTTCACCCGCATCCGTGCGCTTGCGAACCTGCTCCATCGCCGCCGGAAAATCGCGTTCCAGGCGCTTGGCGTCATCGTAAACGCGCAGGCCCTTCTCCTGGCCAAACGCTTTCAGTTCATCGCGCTCTTTGCGGCTCACCGGTCCCGTTTTTGGAATACAGATGGCCACCAGCGGCAGGCCCTCCGGCGTCAGCCCCTCGCCCTTAAAAAGATCTTCCACGCATTGAAACGGCGGCAATCGCAGATCCGGTTTATCGGACCCATACGAATGCATCGCCTGCTGATACGTCAGCCGGGGCAGCGGCAGCTTTACTTCATACCCCGCCACCGCCGCAATGCGCTGGATCAACGGCTCAATGGCCTGGTAGATAGTCTCCTGTTGCGGGAACGACATTTCCAAATCGATCTGCGTGAACTCCGGTTGCCGGTCGGCTCGCAAATCCTCGTCGCGGAAGCAACGTACGATCTGAAAATATTTGTCGAAGCCAGCCACCATTAAAAGCTGCTTGAAAATTTGCGGCGATTGCGGCAGCGCGTAAAAACTCCCCGGCGCCACCCGCGACGGCACCAGATAATCGCGCGCCCCTTCTGGCGTCGACCGCGTCATGTACGGCGTTTCGATTTCTAAAAAACCTTGTTCGGTGAGTGACTGGCGTACGGCATAGGCGATCTTCGAACGCAGGATAATATTGTGCTGCATGCGCGGACGCCGCAAGTCCACGTAACGGTATTTCAGGCGGGCGTCTTCCTTAACGTCCACATTGTCTTCCATGGGAAACGGCGGCGTTTTGGCTTCGTTCAATATCCAAAGCTTGTCTACGACGATTTCTATTTCGCCCGTTGGGATGGCTGGGTTGATATTTTCAGCCGTGCGCAACTTCACCACGCCCTCGGCTGCAATCACATATTCAGCGGCCAGCATCTCAGCCTTTTGGTGCACCGCGGTTTCGCCGTCTTCATGAAATACCAACTGCGTCACGCCTTCGCGGTCGCGCAAATGAATGAAGATCACCCCACCCAAATCGCGGCGCCGGTGAACCCAGCCCATCAAAATGGCCCGCTGGCCGGCATGAGCGGCGCGCAGGTCGCCACAATTGTGTGTTCGGCGCAAATCGCCGAGAAAATCGAGAGGTACGGATGGCATGTGTATTATTTTCGTTTAAAAAGGTCAACTAGATCGTCAAACGAAGCAAACGGAATTTTTACCTGAATGCTGGTTTTCATATTCTTTACTAGATATTGCTTTTCGTTAATCTCATTCTCGCCCAGTATCAGCGCGAAGCGGGCACCTTGTTTACTGGCCAATTCGAGCCCACGCTTTAGCCGAGAGTCAGGCGAGCATTCGACAGCGAAGCCGCAGGAGCGCAATCTCGCTGCGACTTCCGGACCGTACCCGTCGCGCTCCCCCGGTTCCCAGGAAACTTTGCGTACGTAAGCAAGATCTCGCATGTCGATTAGAAAAACGTCCATTTCATAAACTGGCTCGCCGCCTGTCTGGCTAACACTCATCACTAGACGGTCTTCACCGATCGAAAAACCAATACCCGGTGCGGGAACCCGTGAGCCCAATGACTCCGCCAATCCGTCGTAACGGCCCCCGCCTAATACGGCGCTTTGTGCACCAAGGGAACCATGCGTTACCTCGAAAGTCGTTCGCATGTAGTAATCCAGACCTCGAACCAGTCGAGGCCGGACCTCATAAACGATATTCCGATTCCAGAGCTGGGTCTCAACGACATTTCTGTGTATATTGCACTCTCGACACAGGTAATCTAGAATCGACGGCAACGTTTCGATGATGGGCTGATCCTCGGGAATCTTACAGTCCAAGACTCGCAAAGGATTGGTCACCGCGCGCCGCTGGCAATCCGCGCACATGGTTGCAGCGACGTCGCGTAGTTTCTCCTTTAGCGCAGCGACGAATATGGGGCGGCAGCTAGCGCAGCCTACGGAATTAATCAGCAGACGAAAACCTTCTTTGTCATCGCCCGCTACGTCTTCCACGGGCTTTAGTCCTACCTGTTTGAGAATCTCCACCACCATCTCAATCACTTCGGCGTCCACAATCGGCGATTCCGATCCGATCGCCTCCGCGCCAATCTGATAAAACTGCCGATACCGCCCCTTTTGCGGCCTTTCCCGCCGGAACATCGGACCCATGTAGTAATATTTTTTGACGCCGACAACCTGATCCAAACGATGCTCAATATACGCCCGCATGACGCTGGCCGTGTTCTCCGGCCGCAAGGTCAACGACGTTTTGTCGCGGTCCTCCCAGGTGTACATCTCCTTGCCAACAATGTCCGTGTCCTCGCCCACGCCGCGCGCAAACAGCGCTGTTTCCTCGAAAATCGGCGTGCGAATTTCGTGATAGTTGAACGTGCGAAACACCTCGCGCGCCACCCGCTCCACATGGTTCCATACCGCGCTCGATGGCGGAAGAATGTCGCGCGTGCCTTTGATGGCTTTGATCATGTGGAACTCTTCGCCTGACGGCTGGTCACGTTTGGATTCTTCGCCTGACGGCGGGTCACGTTTGCCGCGTGTAGAACGACCGCCCACGACCGCACCAAGCCGCGACCGTCAGGGAGCGACGCAGGACCTCGCGTCACGATTGCTCTTCCGTCAAAAAAATCGCCGCCTTTTCCACGTAATGCTTCATGCCTTCGGCAAACCGCGTCTGCTCTTCCGGCGTCACCGCGCGCTTCGGTTTCGCCGGCACACCCATCACCAACGTATTCGCCGGCACTTCCATGCCCTCCGGAATCAACGACCCGGCAGCCACCACCGAACCCTTCCCAATCCGAGCCTTGTTCAAGACAATCGCGCCAATGCCAATCAGCGCGTCATCCTCCACCGTGCAGCCATGCAGCATCACCAAATGCCCCACCGTCACCCGGTTGCCCACCGTGCATGGAATCCCTTCATCGGCATGCAGCACGCTGTTGTCCTGAATGCTGGTCTCCGCGCCAATGGAAATCCGCGCCGTATCGCCGCGCACGGTTACGTTGGGCCACACGCTGCTGTGCTCGCCAATCACCACATCGCCAATCACCACCGCACTGGGATCAACATAAGCCGAGGCGGCAACGGACGGCATAACGCCGCGATATTTACGAAGCATGGCAGTTATTCAAAAAGGGACGTTCCAACAGCTTTGGCGCAGGGTTAACTCTAGGGTTAACTCTTATGTTACACCGCTTCGCCCGCTCCCGCCTTTTTCGCGGCGCCGAGCTTTTGCCCTTCGTTTCGATGTTCAGAATTTTTTTCTGTAGGACACGTTGAATCTAAAGCAAACGCCTTTGTTGGCGGAAAAAACTGCACGGCGCAATCATCGCCCGATGGGTCGGGAGAGCCCCTGAATGCAACAAAACAAGAGTCGGCATGAATGTTGCGGGCATGGCACGGCGATTGCACTACCATTCGGCGTGGTCGGCCGCACCGGTTCTTGCTTTAATCCCAACGGAGCGGCACGAACACAAAATCATAAAGGAGTCATACCCGATGAAAGCATTTCAATTCCTGATTCTATTCTCCCTGGCCTCAGCACTGTGCTTCGCTGAAAGCTGGACCGGAAAACTGGTGGACGCCAATTGCCTGGAGCAAAGCCAAGGTCAAAATAAAGCCGCCAGCTGCACGCCCACGGCGAAAACCGCCAGTTTTGGCCTGGAAACCGGCGATGGCAAGGTGTTTCGGCTGGATGCGGCCGGCAACGCAAAGGCTGCGGCCATGGTGAAATCCGGCAAGACCGACGCCGCCGTCACCATCAGCGGAGCCATGAACGGCGAAACCGTCAAGGTGGATTCGATTAGCCAGCAGTAAGCGCAGGTTGTCTTTTTTCGTTCATCAATTCAATTCATCAATTCAAAACAAAATCATCGCAAAAGGGGCGCGGTCGGGCTCATAGGGGAGCGTCCCGAAATCACCGAAAATCAACTCTAAAAGAGGCAAGGCACCTATGAGCAAAACGTCCCTCCTGTGCGCAATCGTTCTGTGCGCCGGGTCGGCTCAGGCCGACACCCTACGCTTGCGCAACGGCACCACCATCGAAGGCAAATTTGTTTCGGGCACCGAAAAGGGGATTTGGTTTGAGCGCGGAGCGGAAGGCACGGCGCTGTATCCACTTTCGTTTGTGGAGAATTTGAGCTTCGGCGCTTTTACTCCCTATTCCAAGAATCAAAAACCGGACGACCATCCGGACGATCATACGGTTAGGCCGCCGCGCACTCCCGGATGGCCGCGGGCAGATACAGCAACAGTTCGCTGGCGAGTAAACAGTTTTCGGTAAGTGCCTGCCCGCCCAACTCTCCGCAACGCCCATGCAGCCATACCGCGGCGCGAACGGCGGTGACCATTTCCTTGGGAAATTGTGCCACCAGGCCCGCGATCAATCCGGTCAAAATATCGCCGGTGCCGCCTTTGGCCAACGCGGCAGAGCCCGTCGGGTTGATCCATACATTACCGTCAGGCACGGCGATTAAAGTCCGATGGCCCTTCCATACCAGGCACACATTGCGTTCGCGCGCGAAGTTGCGCGCTTGTTCCAGCTTCTCTTGGGGCTCGTAAGTTTGCTTGGGAATGCCCATCAGCCGCGCCAATTCCAGCGGATGCGGCGTCAAGATGGTTTGGGTTCCGCGCCCGCGAAAATCGCTGCCCGCGATGGAGTTCAGTCCATCCGCGTCAATCACCGCCGGCACTCGCGTTTTTCTCATCAGGTTTTCGACGAACAAGCGCTGCACACCAAGGCCGGGCCCAATGGCCAGAACCGTTGCGCGTTCCATCGCCACCTCGACGGAGGTGGAATCGAGCGCCGCTGTCATCAGTTCCGGGATCAATTGCGCGGCCTGCGGATACGCCGAGCAGGCCACCGTCACCAGGCCTGCACCGGCACGCAGGGCGGCCATTCCGGCCAGGGCGGCCGCACCGGTTTTGCCTTCGGCTCCGCCCACCACCAGCACGTGTCCGAAGTTGCCTTTGTGCGCGTCGCGCTTGCGCGGCTGAAACATGAATGCAAAATCGCGTGCGTCAGAAAGTGCGCTTTGGGAAGCCAGAAATTCCGGCGGAATGCCAATGTCTTCGACGATCACTTTGCCCGCCAGATGCGCGTTGGGACTCATCAGCATCTCTGCTTTCGGCGCCCCGAAGGTCACCGTGATATCCGCCCTTACTTGCATGGCGGAGGGGATATCGACGGCGATGATTTTCGCGCGCGCGAAATCGTGGTTCACCGCGTGAATGATCTCCGCATAGCGCCCGGTCACCTCGCCGCGAAAGCCCGTGCCAAACAGTGCGTCAACAACCACGGTGGCGGACGTATCCAGTGCAACCGCCGCCCCTTCCGCCCGCACCACTTGCAGCGCGGCCACGCGCCCTTCCAGCATCTGCGCGGCCACCAGACCATCGCCTCCGTTGTTGCCTTTGCCGCACAGGATCAGCACGCGCTGGGCGAACAACGGCGCGCATTCGCGCTCCATCACATTCACCAAAGCCCGCGCGGCGCGGCGCATCAGTTCGTCTTCTGGCACACCGTTCGCAATGGTCCGCCGGTCGGCCTCGCGCATCTGGCCGGACGTCAGCACCCCGATCACGCCAAGCCTCCCGCCAACGCCTGTTCCAGTCGTTGCAGGTCGTGCGCTTCGCCCATCACAATCAGATGATCGCCGGCGGCGATGCGCGATTCCTGCGGCGGATTGAAAATCATATCGCCCGCCGCTCTGCGAATGGCCAGCACAATTACGCCGAGCTCACGCTGCACCTGCATCTCTTCCAAAGTGTGATCGGCGAAAGTGCTTCCCGCGCTCACCTGCACTTGTTCAATACCCACGTTCATGCCCACATTTACGCCCGTGCCCCCCGTCCCCTGCGTGGCGAAGTTGATGAACTGATGCACGTGCGGCTTAAGCAACGCTTGCGCCATGCGATGGCCCGTGCTGGTGTAGGGGGCAAACACAAAGTCCGCTCCAGCCCGGCGCATTTTTTGTTCCGATGCATCTTCGTCCACCCGCGCGGAAATATGCAGCTTCGAGTTCAACGACCGCGCCGAAAGAATCACAAACAGATTATCGGCATCCGAGGCCAGCGTCGCCACCAGGCCTTTGGCCCGGTCGATGCGCACATCCCGCAAAGTTTCATCGCGGCTGGCGTCAGCAATCACCGCCAGCATGCCTGCTTTGATGGCACGCTCGGCGCGCTCCGGGTCGTGATCAATCACCACAAACGGCACGCCCGCCGCCTTCAGTTCTTCCGCCGCGCCACGGCCCAGCCGGCCAAAACCGCAAATAATCAAATGCCCTTCCAGTTGCGCCACCATGCTTTTCACCCGCCGTTTCCCAAAAAACTGATTCAGTTCCAGCTCAATCACAGTCTGCGTCATCGCGCCCACCGCCAGCAGCATCACGATCACGCCAAAGAAAATCAAAAACGAATTGAAAATACGCCCCGCGTGGCTAAGCGTGCGAATTTCGCCGTAGCCCACCGTGGTGACGGTGGTCAGCGTCATATAGAAAGCGTCGAACACGGGGTAGTGTTCAATCAGCACGAAGCCAATCGTGCCAAAGGCCATGGTCAACGCCACAGCCACCGCGATGAAAGCTAAGCGGCGCGGCAGATGGTCCATAAAGATTGTCGATCCATACGACGGTCCATATAAGGACATGGTAAACGCCCGGCGCGAATTTCATGGCGCAGCGGCATGCAACCGATTCCGTCACAATGAAAGCACATGCACACCGAATTCCGCCGAGCGGTGCTGCCGCGGGAAATACGCAGCCTAATGGCCTTCGATGGCAAAGTATTTCCCCCCGCTGACCGCTTCACCGCCGCCCATTGGAGAGAGTACACGGCGTATTGGATGTTGGTGGACCACCACAAAGTGGGCTGCTGCGCGTTTATGCAACACGTGGATTTCCGCGAAGATCGCCAGGACCTCAACCCGCCCAAACCGGGCAGCCTGTATATCACCACCACTGGCATTCATCCTGAATACCAGGGCCTGGGCTACGGCCAGCTGTTGAAAGCGTGGGAAATTGCCTACGCCTATCGCCATGGCTTCACGCGCATCGTTACCAACACCAGAAAGAACAATAAACGCATGATTGAGCTGAACCGGCAATTTGGTTTCCGCCGTGTCCGGACCACGCCGAACTATTACGCCGGACCCACCGACTGCACGGTGGTGATGGAATTGGCGTTGTAGCATGCGGCTCTGTAAGAACTCATCGATTTGACGTGCTATCGTAGGCGAATACGCGCAAACCTGGGAGTTTGCGCAAGGGGGATCGAATGAAGAAACGATTGGGAGTTGTATTTCTGTTTTCATTGGCGCTGTACGCGCAGCTAAGCCGGGGCGTCATTTCAGGAACTGTTCAGGATCCTACAGGCGCCGTGGTTGCCGATGTCAAGGTTGTCATCACCAATACGGCCACCGGATTGAGCACGGAAACCGTAACCAATGGCGCGGGATTGTACCGTTTCGTCGCGGTGGAATTGGGTAATTACGAAGCCGTGTATTCCCACGATGGATTCGCCACCAATCGCATTACCGGCATTATTGTGGCGGCTACCCAGGAGGTGGTGCTGAACCAGGCACTGTCGCTGTCATCCACGGTAAGTGAGGTGAGCGTCGTAGCTTCGTCGGCCGTGGTGGAACTCAGCAAAGCCAGCGCGACGGTGGAGCGAAAACTCGATCAGGTGACCATCCAGTCCCTGCCCCTGACCGGCTTTTCCCGCGACGTG
Organism: Terriglobia bacterium; assembly: GCA_025350105.1. Lineage (GTDB taxonomy): Bacteria > Acidobacteriota > Terriglobia > Bryobacterales > Bryobacteraceae > Palsa-187. Next base: position 29,103 of record JANXYJ010000146.1, read on the forward strand.
AATACACTGGCGTTACTTTCGCCAACGGCCACGCGCGCGCCCGTTTCCGGGCAGATTTCGGTGAACGGCCAGCGTTCGCGCAATAACAATTTCATGATTGACGGCGTGGATAATAACGACGTCAGCATCACGCAAACCGCTAATCGCATTATTCCGGAATCGATCTCTGAATATCAGGTGCAAAACAATCCGTATTCCACCGAGTTTGGCCGCGCCGCCGGCGGGCAGATTAACGTGATCACCAGCAGCGGTGGAAACCAGGTGCACGGCGCGTTGTGGGACTATTACCGCGGCAACTTCATGGAACCGGTCAGTCTGTTGAACAAGCGTGCCGGCTTGAACTACACGCCGCGTTTTTCGCAGAACCAAACCGGCGGGTCTGTGGGCGGACATATCATCAAAAACCGTACGTTTTATTTTGGGTTGTTTGAGGCCAACATCCGGCGCGAAGCCCCCGATGCCCGCAACGCCACCGCGGCCACCATACCCACGCCCACCGGCTACGCCGCTTTGGCAAGCTTACCCTTGCGGCCTGCGGCTGCGGGAACCCCGGCGCAAACCGCGGCCAGTCGGCAATCCGCCCTGGACGTGCTGAAGTTTCTGCCGTCGGTGCAGGCGGGCATCACCACCTACGACAACATCCGCAACGTCTCGGTGAACGGCGCGCCTGTGCAAATGGGCACGGTGTTTATCCCGCTGGCCAACCCGAACGATTTTTACTACTACCAGGCCCGCGTGGATCACCGGCTCACTGATGTGGATAACCTGAGCTACCGGTTCCTGATCGACAAACGCAACCAGCCAGACGTGGCTTCCAATTTGTCCTTCGGCAGCCGCTTTTCCGCGGGCCAATTGATCTTGGGACAAAATCATTCCTTAAGCGAGACCCACACGTTTACCCCCCGGCTGGTGAACGAATTCCGCTCTTCGTTTGTGCGCCGTAATTTGAACTTCCAGGAAAACGACCCGCTGAGCTCCACCATCGGCATCACCGGATTGGGAACCATTGGCGGCTTGGCGAATTATCCGCAAGGGCGCATCCAAACCAGCTGGCAGTTTCAAGATGTGATGAGCTACCAGATTGGGCGCAACGCGTTGAAGTTTGGCGCGGACGTGCGGGCGGCGCGCCTGTTCAGCAACAGCGCCTTCGATTCCAAAGGCACCTGGACCTTCAATAGTTTTTCCGATTTCCTGAATAACCTGGCCTTTCAGCGCGTACTGGCGGTGAACACCTCAAGCTTTGATGCGACCCAAATTTCGCAATTCTATTTTTTTCAGGACGACTACAAGTTCAGTAAAAATTTGACGGTGAACGTGGGATTGCGTTATGAATATTCCAACATTCCGTTCGGTTTTTTTGGATCCACCCTGGCGAATGTGCAGGCAACGCGGGTTGCCGGACCGGTTCGTCCGGATAAGAACAACTTCGCTCCACGCGCGGGCTTTGCTTATAGTCCATCAGGCACAAACGGACTGTTCGGCAAACTTCTCGGCGATGGCAAAACCGTATTCCGTGGCGGCTATGGCCTGGGCTACGACGTTCTGTTCTTCAACCTGGTGAGTGCGACTTCTGCCAGCAACTACCCGCGTGTAGTATCCGTGCAGGATAACAACCTGGTGGATCAATTTCCGCTGCTGCCGGCGCGCTCCGCCACTGTGCCCGATTTCAACCCGCTGGCGACGTTCGCTTTCCTGCCGGAGGATTCGCAAAACCCAACCGTGCACTACTACAGCTTTTCGGTACAACGCTCCATTGGCCAAAGCTTGATTACGGAAGTCGGGTATTCGGGCAATCGCTCCTATCACGGCATACGGCAAGGGCAATGGAATCCGTCTATTTTGACGCCGGCCCAGGCGGCGGCGGTGATTGCGGCGAAAAGCACGGCTGCCATTCCCAGCGTGCAACTGCGGCGCGTGGCGCCGGCCTACGGCTCGCGCGTGACCTTGGAAACTACGGCGAAGGCGCAGTATGACGCGCTGTATGTTCGCGTCGACAAGAAATTGAGCCACGGTCTGCTGGTAGGCGCCAACTATACCTATAGCGGCAACTTCAGTGATAACGACGAATCGTTGGGTGTGGCCGATATCACCAATTCGTCGCCCCAGGTGCCGCAGGATTATTTCAACTATCGAAATGAGTGGTCACGGTCGATCTTCGATCGTCCACAGCGTTTTGCCATTCACTATGTTTATGACCTTCCCTGGTTCAGCAATACGCCGGGCCTGGTGAAACGGGTAATGGGCGGATGGCAGCTGGCCGGAATCACGGACTTCCAGTCCGGCCAGCCATTCACCGTCCGCACGGGCGCCGATTCTGGCGGCATTGGCACCGCCACGCCAGCGCGGCCTGACTTGAACCCCAACGGGATCATCACCAAGGATCCTGTCACGGGCGACTTTCGCACCTTCACCACACCACTGAACGGAACCGGCATTTTCGTCACCACCCTTGGCACCAACGGGCTGCCGCTAGGCAATACCAAAGTGGGCGGCGGCAACCTGGGCCGCAACACTTTTAGAGGACCCGGTTGGGCCAATTGGAACTTTACGCTCGCTAAGACCGTGGCGGTTCGCGAGCGTTTTAAAGTCCAGCTACGCACCGATTGGATCGACGGGTTTAACCATCGCAATTTCGGCAACCCGGTGGCCACCATGTCGTCCTCCGTGTTCGGCACAAACAGCACGGACCCGGGCGGCCGCACCATGCTGGGCAGCTTGAAGGTGCAATTCTAAGTCCGATTTTCGGGAGCCAAGCTAAACTGGGTGGGCATGGCTAAAAACATGCCCGCCCTTTTTCTTTTTGATATTGACGGCACACTTCTGCGCCGCACGGGTCCGCATCATCGCGAAGCTCTGTCGCACGCGGTGAAAGTGGTTTTCGGCATCGACGCGACAACGGACGGCGTTCCGGTAGCTGGCATGTTGGACCACGACATCCTCACTTCAATGCTGCATCGCGCGGGTGTGTCTCCCTCGCGAATCAAGAAGAATATGCCACAACTGGTGAATGAGGCCGAGCTGGTGTATCAACGCACCTGCCCGGATCTGCGAGCGAACGTCTGCCCCGGCGTGCGCGGCTTGCTGTATAAACTTTCGCGGCGCGGCATTCCGGCATCGCTGGTCACTGGCAATTTCACCAGCATCGGTTGGAAAAAGATGGAACGCGCCGGCCTGCGCCACTACTTCGCCCACGGAGCCTTCGCCGAAATGGCCAACGACCGCGCGGGCTTGGTGAAGATCGCGGTGCAGCACGCACGGAAGCAGGGTTGGATTCAGAAGCACAGTCCCATCGCGCTGCTGGGCGATCATCCGAACGATATTCGAGCGGCGAAGGCGAATGGCGTGCGGGCGGTTGCGGTGGCCACCGGAGTTGTCGGGGCCGACGAACTCGCGCAGCATCACCCTGATCTGCTGGTGCAAGATATGCGAGGGCTAACGGTGGAGCGGGTGATCGGCATCCCGAGTATATAGTGGACTCTGCGCATGACTTCAGCTCGATGGGTTCAGGACGAACATCGGCAGTTGTGTCGTACCGATGGCTACATGGTAATCCGCGATGTGGTTCCGCCGGAACTTACGCACAACGCGGCCCGCGAGATTGCTGCTTTCGTTGGCGCGGACCTGAATGACAGCGCAAGCTGGTACAACTCTCCCGCTGTGCTGGACGGACTGGTCCCGCTCCATCATGCGCAGTCGCTTTGGGACATCCGGCAGTGCGGAAACCTGTATGAAGCCTTCGCCGAGTTTTGGGGCGATCCGCACCTGTTGGTGGATATCAATCGCTGTATATTCCGGCCGCCAGCGCATTCCAATCATTCCCAAATCAGCTACGGCAACATTCATTGGGATACCGACCCACGGGCTCCTGGCAAGGGTTCTCTACAAGGAATTGTGTTGCTCACTGACGTTGGCCGCAACGGAGGCGGCTATCAGTGTCTGCCTTCTGTTTTTCAGAACTTGGAGGCATGGCTGGCGCAGAATGCAAGGGAGAACTTTGATTTTTTCAATCCAGGATTGAATGATGGGTGGGCGGGTTTCGACAGAAGCTGGATCAAACAGTGGTTTCGCGTTAAACCAAAACAAATTCAGGGCAAGGCCGGCGATTTGATTTTGTGGTCCACGCGGTTGCCGCACGGGTCGGCCACCAACCTATCGCAGCGGCCGAGGATCGCCATGTCGGTTTCGATGCAGCCTCCACCCGCTGACGATCACTATCGTGAATCTCTGAAAGACTGGTGGCGAACCAAACGCGCACCGCTCTACTGGCGCGGTTTGCCAGGACAATTGGACCCCGAGCCGGGGGAATCGGCAGTGCTTTCGGAATTGGGGTTGAAGTTAATTGGAGTGCTGCCCTGGTAGAGACGTACAAACCCGCAAACCGGCGTAAAGGAGGCGTCGTACAATAAAACTTCACCGGCCACCGTTTGACGTCCGTCGAAACCCGTAGGCCCGCTCGCGTTTGCGTTGCGTGATCACATCGGGAGAAACGACTTATGACTACGCTTCGTGACATCGTCCGTAAAGTGCCCTTCGCGCGCAAAGCCGTGCAGGACGCGAAATGGCGCAAGCTGCGCGACGATTTGCGCGCCGAAGGCATTCAGGTGGGCGCTTCGCCCAGGGTAGAGGAGTTCATCCGCACGCGCTTCGGCATCAGCGATCCGGAGTTCATTGACCCGCGGCAGCGGCCCAACGGATTCATCAAAAGTCTGGAATCGCATGCGTGGTGGGATCCGGCGCGGTTTGATTGGGTGCCCAAATTGGAAGCGGCCACGCCCGACATTTTGCGCGAAGCGATGGCTTTGCGAGGGAGTGCCCAGTTTCGTCCCCAGCACGATGGCATTACCGAAAAAGGCGATTGGAACGTTTTCTATCTATATAACTACGGCGACCGTATCGAGGAAAATTGCCAGCGCTGTCCGATCACCGCGAAGGTTGTCGAGTCCATTCCCCGCGCCCTCGAAGCCGGGCGCATCTATTTTTCGGTGATGACCGAAGGCACCATTGTGAAAGCCCATTGCGGTCCGGTGAACACGCGCATCCGTTGCCATCTGGGCTTAAAAGTGCCCGAAAACTGTGCCATTCGCGTCGCAGGCGAAGCCCGGCGTTGGGAAGAAGGCAAGTGCATGGTGTTCGACGATTCTTACGAACACGACGTTTGGAACCACGGCCCGGGCTCGCGGCTCGTGCTGATTCTGGACGTGTGGCATCCGGATTTGAAGCAAGATGAGATCGACTCCATGCGGCATTTGGCCACTCGCTTGGATGACGTCAGCCGCTTGACCCAGGCCATCCGCACGGGCGAAGGCGCGCTGACCAATCATGACTGGTGGGCTTAATCAGCGTAGCTCCGGTCGCCAGACCGGAGAAATGGAAACGTGGTAGCTCCGGTCGCCAGACCGGAGAAGGAGTTCGGTGGAACTAGCACGTGGTGAAATGGTGGCGGGTGAGGTGAGCGGGTTGCCCGCTAGCTTAATTCGGTCTCTCTTCCGGCGACCGGAGCTATCATGATCGAAGCCACTGCCATCGTCTTTGAATGCGCCGGCGGCGTCGAAGGCGCCCTCAGCGTAGTGCGGACCTTGGGGCGGCGCGGCGTGGAGGTGACCGTTGTCACGGATGATCCACAATCGATGGCCGGGCGCTCGCGCTACTGCAAGCGGCTGGTGCGTTGGTCCGGCTATTCGAACGATGAAGAAAACATTCCGCGGTTGCTGGCGCTGGCCAACCAGTTGGGAAACAAACCCATCGTCTTCCCGACGGCCGATCCGGACTTGCTGTTTTTGTCACGAACGCGAACCGATTTGGCTGATCATGTAAGGCATTTTTTAGCACCGCGCGAGATTGTAGATGCGCTTTCCGACAAACGGCGCTTTATTGACTTTGCCATCGAACACAAATTGCCGGTGCCCAGGACGTGGTCGCCGGGTGATGCAGGTGACGTCGCGGCGGCGGCAAGGGAAGCGCGATTTCCGGTGGTGCTGAAACCTTCGAACCCGGCGGCGTGGACCGGCGCGGATCTGCAAAAAGCCATCGGCCCCCGTAAGGCGTGGACCGTGGCCGACGCGGAAGAATTGCGGCGAACCTATGATTTGATCGCGCGCTTTAATAAAGACGTGCTGATTCAGGAATGCATCGTGGGGCCGGACGATGCCCATTATAGTTTGCATGCGTATCTGAATCGGGATTCCAAACCGCTGGCCTGGTTCACCGGGCGCAAAGTGCGAATTTATCCGGCTTACGCCGGCAGCGGCTGTTTTGTGGAAAGCGTTTACGTGGAGCCCATGGTTCGCGTTGGTCTTCAGGCGCTCGAAGCCATGCGCTATACCGGCATCGCGGTGATCAATTTTAAGCGGGACTCGCGGACGGGCGAGTTCATGATTCACGAAATCAACCCACGCGTCAGCCAGTGGAACATTTTGGCCACGCGCTGCGGCGTGGACATCCCTTATCTGGCCTACGCCGATACGGCGGGTATGGAGCTTGCGCCGATTTCGCGAAAGCCTTTTTCAAAAATGCAGCGCGAGCGCATCCGCTACGTGAATTTGCGCTGCGATTTGAAAGCTCTGCCGGCGTATCGGAAAAAGGGCGATTGGACTTGGCGCAGCTATTTGCGTTCGTTGGGCATGCCCTGGAATCTGGTGCATCAAACCTGGGCGGCGGACGATCCCGGGGTGCTGGCGGCCAGCCTGCAGATGGCGCTGGCCGGACGTTTTCGAAGTGGATGATGAGTGCCAGATGAAGGCAGATTAAGAATTTCACGTTTTAGACATGCATTTGGGGTGCAATTGAGGCATTTCCCCTAGGTGAGGCGAGCCTAGAGGGCCTAGATGGCCATTTTAGGACCAAAAGCCTCTTTACAACTTGCGCGTTTGTGATAGCATAATAATGCCTTCATGGACAACATCCTCGAAGCAAACCCCCACCATTGGAGTTGAATAATCAACGAATGAGCTTTACCGTATTTTTGGGCAACTTGCCCGCTTGGGTTACCGCGGACGACATCAAGGGTTGGCTGAGTGCCGAAAACCTGGTCGCTGACGCAATTAAGGTTATCCGCAATCCCGAAACGCAGGAGTCCAAGGGCTTCGCGTTTATCGACGCGCCGAATGCCGAGGAAATGAACTCGATTATTCGACGCTTTGACCGGGCGCCCCTTGAGGATCGTCTGCTGCGTGCCAATCCGGCACAACCGCCCAAGCCTAAAAGCCAAACCACCCCCTCACCAGGTGGCAGGCCGGCTTACGGCCAGCAGGGCCAATACGGCGGACAGCACAGTCAGCCCGCCGCTCACCACTCGCAGACTGCTCAACCTGCCCAACAGGGCCAGCCAGCTGGTGCGCAAGCGTCGGCTACGGCCAATGCGGGTACCGCGAACGTCGCCACAACCAACACAGCAGCCGCAGCCGCGGCGGCGGAACGGCAGCAGCGCCGCCCGAAGAAGACCGGTGGTCCGCGCCGCGAAAGCGACGGCCCGCAAAGTGCTTTCGCCGAAGAACTGGCACGGGCACTGTAGTTTCGTTCCATTTTGCTGTAGTTCTTTCGAGCTAAGGTCAAGGTGGTACGTGCCGATTTGTTGCCCTCGCGGCAATTGGCAGGGTATCCTTCTATCTTTTCAGTGATATACTGAGGCCCTCAGGGTGGGTACCAGGAGTATTGCTCCTAGTACGCGGTTGGAGGGCCTGTTTTGTGATCGATCTGCTGGTCGTACGTATTCTTTTTGTGGCCGTGCTTGCCAGCGCGGCATTCTTCCTGCATCCTTTCCGGCAATCCGGGCCCGTTGCGGCTGGCATCGGCGCGCTCATGGGGATCGCCATCGTCATTTTTGAGATGCGCATCCGCCGGATCACACTAAAACGCTTGATCGGCGCTGCCGCGGGCTGTCTTCTGGGCATCATCGGGGCTTACTTTATCGCGCTGCTGCTGGCGCTGGCAGTGGGCAAAAACTCCGACACCATTCCGTTTCTACAGCTGACGATTTTGGGCCTGATGGCCTACTGCGGACTGATTGTGGGCGCAGCCAAAGGCGATCTGCTGAATCTCTCCGCTTTGGGTGGCGTTTTCGGCGGAGAGTCCTCCACTGCGCAGCATTCGTTCAAAATTCTGGACACCAGCGTGGTGATTGACGGGCGCATTGCCGATCTGGTGGAAACCGGTTTCATTGAAGGCGTTTTGGTGGTTCCGCAATTTGTGTTGGCGGAGTTGCAGATGGTGGCCGATTCGTCGGATTCCATGAAACGCGCGCGCGGCCGCCGGGGCTTGGACGTGCTGCAGCGCATTCAAAAGATGCCGCAGTTGACCGTCCGCATTGTGGAAGAAGACTTTCCCAAGGTCCGTGAAGTGGACATGAAGCTGATTGAACTGGCCAAGGTCTACGCATGCAAGATCGTCACCAACGATTTCAATCTGAACAAGGTGGCTCAGTTGCACGGCGTGGACGTGCTGAATATCAACGATTTGGCCAATGCGCTGCGGCCGGTAGTGCTGCCGGGCGAAGTGATGCGGGTTTTTATTCTTAAAGAAGGCAAGGAATTCAACCAGGGCGTGGCGTATTTGGACGACGGCACGATGGTAGTGGTGGACAACGCGCGCAAGATGATCTCTAAGACCATCGACGTGGCGGTGACCAGCGTTTTGCAAACCACGGCGGGCAAAATGATTTTCGGCCGGTTTGATGAACGGACGCACGCGGTGCACGCGGGGCATGCTCCGGGGAATGGGAAAGAGCCGGCGTCTCAGCATGTTTCGCGCGAACACGCCTCAGCAGGGTAGGGTTGCGGCTTTGAACGAACCACCGGGAGCGAACCAGCGCATGAAAGCCGGTGCCACTGAAGCCGGTGTTACCTTACCAAAGCAGGCTGCACATCTCAAAAGAGCTACAATCGGGTACACAGCCCTAGCCGTCTCTGGCGGCATGGAAAAGAGGGCGTAAAACGCATGAAAGTTACCGTCATCCTCCCGGCCGCGGGCTTGGGAACGCGCATGGGCCGCGAGAATTCCGGCACCAGCCGTAAGCAGTTTATGTTGTTGCAAGGCGCGCCGATTCTGGTGCACACCATTCGCAAGTTTTTGCGCTGCCCATCGGTTGCAGAAATCGTGGTGGCATTGCGCCGCGAAGATATGGAATGGGCCCGCGGGTTAGTGGAGCTGGAACGTCCCTCCAAGCCGGTGCGCTTGGTGGAAGGCGGCGATAGCCGGCAACATTCGGTGGAAAATGCGCTGGGCACTTTGGGCGCGTCACCGGCGGCTCATTTGGTTGCGGTGCACGATGCGGTGCGGCCGTTCATCGATCCCGAACTAGTGGAAAAAGTGATCGCCGAAGCCGCGCAAACCGGCGCTGCAATTTTGGGCATCGTGCCGGTGGACACAGTGAAACGGGTTCACAAAAACAAAATCCGCGATACGCTGCCGCGCGAAAATCTGGTGCTGGCGCAAACGCCGCAGGTGTTCCGCTTGGATCTATTGCAGAAAGCCTTTGCCAGCGCGCGCAAAGACGGTTTCACCGGCACCGACGAAGCCAGTTTGGTGGAGCGCCTGGACGAGGTGGAAGTCAACGTGGTGCAAGGCAGCAGCCGCAATATCAAGATCACGCGCGCGACCGACATGGAACTGGCGCGGTTGTTTGCTTCTTTGGAAAAGAATGGCGTAGAAGAGAAGAACGAGAAAGCGTCGTGAGTTTTTCGGAATTCCGCAGTGGGCACGGTTGGGATGTGCACCGCACCGCGCCGGGCCGGCCGCTGATCGTCGGCGGCGTGACCATTCCATCCGAGTTCGGCTTGGATGGGCACAGTGATGCCGATGTCCTGTTACATGCCGTGACCGATGCGCTGCTGGGCGCGGCGGCGCTGGGCGATATCGGCATGCATTTCCCGGATACGGATCCGCAGTGGAAGGGCCAAAGCAGTGGAACCTTTTTGAGTTACACCGCTGCGCTGGTGACAGAACTCGGCTACTCCATCATCAACGTGGATACCACGGTGATTCTGGAAAGACCCAAGCTAAAGGATTACCGCGATGCGATGCGGGAGTCGCTGGCGCGGCTGCTGGCGCTGGATTTGGATCGGGTGTCGGTGAAATTTAAGACAGCCGAGAAGCTGGGTCCGGTGGGCGAGGGGCTGTCAGCCGAGGCGCATGCGATCGTCATGTTGGGGCGGTAGACGTGGCTCGGTAAAACCGAAGGAATACAGCCGGACTGCGTACGCCGACCAGTCCGGCTGTGGTTTGTTCTTTAGGCTTGCAAAGCTTTAAGGCCTTGGGCCACTGCAAACCTTGTTGCCGGAAGTGTTTTCCTGGACGCAGATGGTGGCGAAGGAGAAGGAAACCTGCTCCGCCGGCTTCTCACCCGACGAACCAACCTGCCACGAACTGATGGTTGCGCCGGTGAGAGTAACGGTCACGATCGCGGCGCCACTGTCATCGGTTTGCACCAAGGTAACGGTGGGGAAGGGTCTGGCGCCACCCACCCCGCCGAACAGCGCGGGACTGCATGCGTCCAGGAATTTACTCACGCTTAAATCCTGGAGGTTGGTTCGGGGAGTGGGACCACCCGTATTGCTGGCGCCCCAAGACCACGAGGCTACCTTGAACGCATTGGAACCCGCGTTGGTGGTGCAACCCAGGCCCGACACCGAAACGACGATGCCTTCCTTCGATGCAGCCGAGGCCGGGGCGGCGTTGCCCAGGCAGAAGGCTAACGATAGAGCGACGGCAAGGCCGCCGAGAGCTTTTGTCAATTTGTTGAACATAATGGTTGTTTTTCTCCGTTTCGCCGCGCTGGTTGTCTGCTTGGAAACCTTCGGGCGAACCAGCGTAGCATTGGATCACGTTCAAAAACTTGCGCAGGGCGGGCTCTTTTTGCAAAAGTTCAAAATTGTAAGTTCCAGTACTGGGGGAAGTCTGCGCTGAGTATTCCTCTCCTCAAGACGAATGAGTGACGGACTCACCGGATGGTGCGGCACTTCGCGCTTGCTCTGTGTGCTTTAAGCTGAAAGCAGAAGCCATGAAGAAATTCTTTTTCGGATTCGCGATGGGCATTGTTGCCGTTGGCGCGCTGCTGTTTTTGGTGTTGGTTGTCGCCGTGATGACGGGCGGGAACCGCAAGCCTCGGGTGGAGGCGGATAGCGCGTTGATTTTGAACCTGGAGGGCGAGCTGCCCGAACAGGCTCCGGTGGGGGTTTCGCTGCCCTTTTTGCCCTTTGGAGAACAGCGGAAAACGCTGACCGTCGCGGAGACGTGGAACCTTTTGCGGCGGGCGGCCGCGGATTCGCGCATCAAAAGTTTAGTGCTGGAGCCGCGCGGGTTGAACGTAGGTTGGGCCAAGCTGGAAGAATTGCGCGGCGATATTGTGGCCTTCAAGAAATCAGGCAAGCCCGTGTATGCATATTTGCGCACGGCGGGCACGCGGGAATATTATCTGGCGTCGGCGGCGGACCGCATTTTCATTTCCCCGGAAGACGAACTGGACGTGAAGGGCATGCGCGCGGAGTTGATGTATTTCAAAGGCGCGCTGGACAAGCTGGGCGTGAACATGGAGTTCGAACACGTTGGCAAATACAAAGATGCGCCCGATCAGTTCACCAAGACGGGTTCGAGTCCGGAAACACGCGAGGTGCTGAATCAACTGCTGGACCAGTTTTATGGCGAGTTCATCAGGGTTGTGGCGGAGGGCCGCAAGAAGACGCCTGAAGCGGTACGGGCGTTGATCGACAACGGGCCGTTTGTGGGGAAAGAAGCGATGGACGGCGGGTTGGTGGATGAGCTGGCGTACGAAGATCAGATGTACTCGAAGCTAGAAACGCTGAAAGGGAAATTCAGCAAAATCAAAGCTGCGGAATATGCGCGGGCGCTGGGTCCGGCCCTAGGAAGTGACAAAGGATCCAAAGTTGCGTTCGTGGTAGGGCAGGGCGACATCACGCGCGGCGGAACCAACGAAAGCGCCAGCAGCGATGGCATCAGCACGGCCAATATGGTGAAGCTGCTGCGCGAGGTGCGCGAGGACGATTCGATCAAGGCCGTGATTCTGCGCGTGGATTCGCCGGGCGGCGACAGCATAGCCTCCGACGAGATTCTGCACGAGACCAAACTGCTGAGCGCGAAAAAGCCCACGGTTATATCGATGTCAGACTTGGCGGCGTCGGGTGGCTACTATATTTCGATGACCGGCGATCCGGTGGTGGCGTATCCGAATACGGAGACGGGGTCGATTGGCATTTTCTTCGGCAAAGTGAATCTGCGCGGATTGTACGACAAGCTGGGCATCAACAAAGAAATTATCAAACGGGGCCGGTTTGCGGATATCGATACGGAATATCAGCCCTTGAACGATGCGCAACGGAGCAAGCTACGAACGGAGATTGAAACATTTTACAAAGATTTTGTGCAGATTGTTTCCGATAGCCGCAAGCGTAAATACGAGGACGTCGAGCCGCTGGCGCAGGGGCGGGTTTGGACCGGAACACAAGCCAAACAAAATGGTTTGGTAGACGAACTGGGCGGTATCGACAAGGCGATTGAGATGATCCGCAAGAAGGCGCAGATCCCGTCATCACAAGAAGTGACGCTGGTGGCGTATCCGGCGCGGAAGAGCACGCTTGATGTATTGCTGGACCGTGATTCGGGTTGGTTCGATTCCAGCCTGCGCGTAAATCAGCAAATCGAAGAACGCCTGGAAGCCTTGGGCCTGCCGGCGCGTTCACTTCTGCATGGGGTGTGGGCGGAGGGCGGAGCGTTGGGACAGGGCGGGGGAGCGATGTTAAGCCTGATGCCCTACCGGGTCATCATTCGATAGCAAGTCGCTGGTTGAAAAGGCCGGAGGAGCCAGAATCCGCCGCAGGCCGGTCCATTCTTCGCAGAGCAAAATGGAATTGCCGGGGTTGTTGTGCGCGTACTTGATGCTGGCAGACCCGATGAGGCGATCGGAGTGCGCGGGCAGGTATGCGGCCAGAGTGCTGACGTCCTGGGAAGCGGTGTACTGGACGCCGTGCACAGAGTACGTGTAATAAATAAGGCCTTCATTCACTTCGCTGATCAGCGCGTCGCCGAAGCGGCCGCGTTGGCCCAGCAGTCGGCGGCGTTCGCGTTCGCGCTTTTCGGGATTGTTCTTTACGCGCAGAACGATCCAGATGCCAAGCGCGATCAAGCCAAGTGCCAGGACGGCCAGACCGGCAATCTGCAACATCAGGATGTGGTCGCTACGCATGAAGAGGACGGGTTGCTGCGATTATATCGCGGAATCCGGTTTAGGCGACCGCATTTTTGTAAAGCGCCATATCGTGGTTGGCCGTGATGGAGGCGTTGTGGGCCGTAAAGTAAACCGGCACGCCCACATGCTGAAAATCCAAACGGTTGGCCAGAACCAATAAGGTGTTGAAAAGACCGGTGGGCAGGTTTGTGGAAAGAAGTTTTGGCGAGGCCAGCGGGACAGTAGTGACGATGTCCTCGGAGTTGGCGATGCGAAACGCGACGGGGAGCCTGGCATCAAATTCTTTGGCGAAGTCGCGATTGCCCACGCGCGGCGAGGCAAAAGAGTACAACTGGACGCCAGAGAAATTTTGAATGACGAGATCGGCCGCCGCGAGTGTGGCCAGCGCTCCGCCCAAACTGTGACCGGCGGCGACGATGCGCGGCGCTGCGCCGGCGGTGCGCACTCCGTTGAGGACGGAGGCGGCGCAATCCTGATAGGTAAAGCCGAAACCTTTTTCAATATCGCCCCAGGGCGCACCGGCAGGATGCGGCTGTTGCGGAAAAGTCAGGTTGGAGAGCCAGTCTTCAAGCGTCTGGGTGCCGCGGAAAATGACGAAAACGACGCGGGATGTTTTATTGCGTGCGATGAAGCCAAAGGTCTCCACCGCGATGGAGGTGGGGGTGGCGCGGCCCAGGATGTTGGCCAGATGATCGTAATCGCCTTGCAGGTGCCAGGCGGCGCCTTGAGAAAATTGCGCGTAAGCCTGCTGAACCAGATCGGCGGCTTCCTTGGCGATGGGTTTATCAAAACCTGGCGGGAGACAAGAAGGCGTTGAGCTCATAGCGCCTTATGCTATCGCATGATGCTGTCGGGGTTGGGCCTACGTGCGCGTCTATCATTCTAGTATCTATCGCCTAGAATCTGTCGCACACTGACGTGCGGCGGTTCGGTGCTAAAACTACGGCTTGGCCACTTGCGAAGCTTGCAGCGTATCGGTGTACTGCTGGAAATGGGTGGCCTTGCCGTCCTTCACGGTCCAAACGTGTGCGAACTGAGCGTTGAGAGCTTTGCCGGTGGCATGGTAAACCCCGGTGTAGCGGCCCGTAACGATGACGGTATCGCCCGCATCGTGGAAATGTTCGGGGTTAGCCGCGAAGCCTTTCCATTCGGTGGCCAGGCGCATGAACACACCGTTCAGAATCGCATTGGGTCCAACGTAAGGGTTGCCATCGGCGTAGAGAAATCCATCGGCTTCGCGCCATTCCATCTCAGGCGACAAGGAACCGAGCACGGCGGGGACATCGCCTTTGGCAAAGGCAGTGTAAAGGTTGCGGATGAGGTCCATGTTTGATAACGACATGTTTGATAACGACATGTTTGATAAAGACATTGATTGCGTCACAAAATCTCCTTCAGGTAATGTTACGTGCTTCGCGTGGACCTTGGATTTACCTACCTAGAACTTGGGCGCGTAGTAGCCGTGGCGAGCGCGGACCAGCAGGTCTTTATGGTTTCTTACCCGAATTTCCACGGGATGATACAGACCATCGGCTTTCAACGGCTCAGGCCGGTAAAACACATTGTACTGGTGGCGCAATTCGTTGGCGATGTTTTCGAAAGACTGTGCCATGTCCTGTGACTTGAAAGGAAAGAAAGCCAGGCCGCCGGTTTCTTCCGCGAAGTAGCGCAGGATTTTATCGCCATCGGTGGGGATGCGCGAAATGTTGGTGGAGATCGTGTAGATGACCACGTCGGCTTTGTGGGCCATCTCCAGCGCCTGTTCGCGGGAGTAGCGGCTGTCGTTGTCTTCGCCATCGCTCAGCACCACCAGGGCGCGGCGAATTTTGTCGCTGGATTCGTTGATCAACTTTTCCTTGCAGGCAAAGTAGATGGCGTCGTACATCGCAGTTCCGCCGCCGGGCCGGATACCGCGAATGGCGTTGGCCAGTTGTTCGGTGTTATCGGTGAGGTCAGATACCAGTTCCGCCGTGCTATCGAAGCTGACCACCATGCCTTTGTCCTGGCGCGGGCGGATGACGGTGTTGATAAAGTCCGTGGCGGCTTCCTGTTGAAAGCGGAACCGTTCGCGGATGCTGTTGCTGGCATCGATCAGGATACCGATGCGCAACGGCAAGTCGGTTTCGGCGGTAAACTCAATAATCTTTTGCGGCTTTCTGGATTCGGCGATATCGAAATCTTCCTGCACCAGGTCGGTGATGAAGCGGCCCTTTTTGTCGCTGACGGTAAACAACATGTTCACGCGGGTGACGTCCAGGCGGATGTCGGTGGCGGCGTCGTCTTCGGTATTGGCCGCTGGCGCGGCGGTTTTCGACGGAGCCTGGGCTTTGGGTTTCTGCGCGGCCAACGGCACCGCGAGCGCGATCAGCAAAATGGCCAGCAAGAACTTCATGAGCAATCTCAATTATAGAGCAGTAGTGATGTGGTCGAGCAGCTGGGTGATGCAGAAGACGCGGAATATGCCGCGCCTTGCGCCGGGACCACATTTGACCCCGGCGCTGGCTTCAGCGGCAATCGACGATTACGACTTCTTCGCGGACGCCGGCTTATAGCCGCTGGTGGCGGCTTTCTTCATGGCCTGTTGCGCTTCAGCCAAACTCATCAACGGCGTGGTTTTGACGGAATGGCAGGCTCCGCCGCCGGCTAGAGCAATGGAGAATGCCGCTGCACTTACCGCGTCCGGCATTTCCACCAGGCCGACCACATCGTGATCGCCAAATGAGAGCCAGAAGTTGTGCATGCTTCCGCCCAGTTTCTTGACCACCGCGCCGACGTGTCCGGAACGGTCTGTTGGGTTTTTCATCAAAGCTGCCCACGCTGCGGTGGTGTAGCTTAACTGAACGAGATATTGCGCCATTGGTTTGCCTTTCTTTACGCTGTGTGTCTTGCTCTATTTTCGGCTCTGGCCGACAGTACAGCGTAGATCACACGATCAGGGAATTCAAGTGAATGCACAAGGGTTGGTTTGCGTGCGTGGCAATCCTGCGAGTTGCCGGCCCAGGCAGCGAGCGGGCTTGCCGAGGCGGGGTTGCCAAAGATCAAAAGCCCGCCGCGGAGAGGTATCATTCTTCACGTCATTTTGCGTGTATGATAAAGATGTAGTTTCTGTAGTCCGTGATTTTGGCATCTTTTGACCGACCCCTGTCCGATCCTGCCCCGATTCACTGCTCTCCAACTTCAGACAGCCTGAGAAAGAAGTAAGACCAAGAAAGATACAATCGATGAAAAATATTTTTGTAGGAAATTTGAGTTTCAACGCTACCGAAGATTCGCTGCGCACCATGTTCGCAGCCTACGGCGCAGTGGATCGCGTAAGCATCGTGACTGACCGTGACACCGGCCAGGCCAAAGGTTTCGGTTTCGTCGAAATGAGCAACGACACCGAAGGCGACAACGCCATTAACGGTTTGAACGGCGCCGATCTAGGCGGCCGCGCTATGACCGTTAACGAAGCCCGCCCGAAGACCGACCGTGGTGGTGGTGGCGGCGGCGGACGCAAGTTCGGCGGCGGCGGTGGTGGTGGCGGACGTCAGAACAACCGCTGGTAGTTAGGTTTGATTTTGCGGAGCGGGTGGCCGAAGAGGCCACCCGTTTCAGCGCAACCTTCGCAATGTAAGCTTAGGACGCGACCGTCGCCGGATCTGGCATATCCGCGATAACTTCATCGCTCAGTCGATCCATGCTTATCCAGTGAACAGTGAGATCAATCAGCGCCTTCAGATCCGCAAGGTCTTTATCTTCCCATTTCTTGACATAGTGCGTCTCGTCGTTTCCTAACCAAACAGCACGCTTCGCAATATCGACTACCTTAGGGTGGACAATATAGTTCTGAATGCACGGTCCCAATTGGGTTTTCTCAATAGCCACCTGATCCTTCGGATTCTTGGATTTTGCGTAGTCCTTAACCAGAAACTCGAGAGACTTCCGGTAGCCGGCTCCGCATATCAATGCAAGCTTGTGCTGTTCGGCAGAGTAGGCTTGATTGTAGAGTGCGACGAACTGGGTCGAAACCCTTTGTATGGTTTCCTCGAAACCTCTCTCAAGCGCCTTGAAGGGAAATGTCTCCTCAATCTTCCAATATTCGGGCCTATTGACGAGTTCCTGTTTCTCGGAGCCAACATATCGCGTTATAAACGTCCGCTGGCAGTCGAAACGCGGACATGCAAACATGACTTCCAGCCAAAGAGGTGATTGGTTTGTTACTCCGGGTCGCAGGTATGAAGCAATGTATTTGGCTTCAATCGCGTGGACACAGAGCGGACAAACACCGGGCAGCTCTATCGCGACGTTTGGGAACGCCAAATTCTCGAAGTTACGAGGGGATGGAATAATCACAGGAGCCGTCTCGGGCAGGAGTAACGGGAGCGCCTCAAATTTAACTGAAGCGCTCTCCAATCGCCGTTGCCTTACCTCTTCTTTGTCGGCCGATGCTCGGTCTCAGTTGTGCGCGGATGCTTTTTTGCATAATCCGGCGTCACGAACTTTCCGCTAACTGCGCTACGATTCAGCGTTACGGTTTTCTTCGACATGAGCGTCCTCCTTTCCTCCAAGAGTTAGGAGGCTTTTAGCTACACCCGCTAGTCCCACCGCAATTGCCGCATTTAAAGCAGCTCCCATTGCGCGTCATGATGCTTCCACATTCGGCGCAGCTCGGGGCATCGGCGGTGATGACGGGGAACGGCAGACTCTGTTGCGGGGACGGTTCGGTCATCTGCAGCTTCGGAGCATCGCCCGCATCTCCGGCGGCGTATTCGGGGCCCAGGAACTTCGCACCCAGCCAGCGGAAAATATAATCCATGATGGACTTGGCGTACGGCACGGTGGAGTTGCCGGTCCAGCCGCTGGGTTCGAAACGCACGTGGCTGAATTTATCCACGAAGAATTTTAGCGGCACGCCGTATTGCAGCGCGTAGCTGATGGCCGTTGCAAAGCTATCCATCAATCCGGAAATCGTGGAGCCTTCCTTGGCCATGCTGATGAACAACTCGCCGGGCTCACCGTTTTCGTACATGCCCACCGTGATGTAGCCTTCATGGCCGCCGATGGAAAATTTGTGCGTGATGGATGTGCGTTCGTCCGGCAGCTTGCGCCGGATAGGCCGGTAGACGACCTTCTCGGTTGTCTTTTCGATAACCCCGGCGGGTCCATTGGCGGGCTTTGCGCCGGTGGCGGTGCCCGAACTCATGGGCTGCACGCGCTTGGAGTTGTCGCGGTAAATCGCCACCGCTTTCAGGCCCAGCTTCCAGCTTTCGGTGTAGGCGTTCATCACGTCTTCAACGGTGCTCTCTTCGGGCATGTTGATGGTTTTAGAAATAGCCCCGGAAATAAACGGCTGCACCGCAGCCATCATGCGCACGTGGCCCATGTAGTGAATCGACCGCGTGCCGTTTTGCGGACGGAAGCTGCAATCAAACGCGGCCAGGTGTTCCGGCTTCAGGTGCGGCGCGCCTTCAATGGTGCCGCTCGAATCAATGTGATCGACAATCGCGTTCACCTGATCGGTCTTATAGCCTAACTTGCTCAACGCAGCGGGCACCGTATTGTTGACGATTTTGATCAAACCGCCGCCCACCAGTTTTTTGTACTTCACCAGCGCCAGATCGGGCTCAACGCCGGTGGTGTCGCAATCCATCATGAAACCGATGGTGCCTGTCGGCGCCAGCACTGTGGTTTGCGCGTTGCGGAATCCGGCTTCGCGGCCCAACTCCAAAGCTTCATCCCAAACCGAGCGGGCGTTTTCGTAAACCTCCATCGGCACACGATGGCTATCGATGCGCGAAGTGGCATCGCGGTGCATGCGGATCACGTTCAGGAACGGCTCTTCGTTCACCGCGTAACCGGCGCAAGGGCCAGTGGAACCTTCGGCGATGCGGGCGCTGGTTAAATAGGACTGCCCACACATGATGGCCGTCAGCGCAGCAGCCCAATCGCGGCCGTGATCGCTATCATACGGAATGCCCATCCACATTAGCAGCGCGCCTAAGTTTGCATAACCCAAACCCAAAGGACGGAAATCGTGCGAGTTCTGGGCGATCTTTTCGGTTGGATACGCGGCGTTGTCCACAATGATTTCTTGTGCGATGGTCACCGTGTCCACCGCCCGGCGATACGCTTCCACATCGAAGCCGCCATCGGACTTCACAAACTTCATCAAGTTCAGCGACGCCAGATTGCACGCCGAATCGTCCAGGAACATGTATTCCGAACACGGATTCGACGCATTGATGCGCGCTGTATTGGGCGAAGTGTGCCAGCGGTTGATGGTCGTATCGTACTGCATGCCCGGATCGCCACACTGGTGAGTGGCTTCGGAAATCTGGCGCAAAATTTCACGTGCGTTGTAGCGCTTCAGGGGTTGATTCGCCAGACGGCTTTTGGTCCACCAGTCACCGTCGCGGATCACCGCTTCCATGAATTCGTCGGTCACGCGGACGCTGTTGTTGGCGTTCTGGAAGAAGATGGAGCCATAAGCATCGCCATCGAGCGAGGAATCGTAACCTGCGTCAATCAGCGTGTGCGCCTTCTTTTCTTCTTTGGCTTTGCACCAGATGAAATCTTCGATATCCGGATGGTCGGCATTCAGGATGACCATCTTCGCGGCGCGGCGCGTCTTGCCACCGCTTTTGATCACGCCCGCGAAAGCGTCAAAGCCCTTCATGAAGCTGAGTGGGCCCGAAGCGCGGCCGCCGCTGGAGAGTAAACCATTTTCTTCGCGCAGATTCGACAGGTT
>JANXYJ010000150.1 GCA_025350105.1 Terriglobia bacterium
CCCCCATCAACCAGGCTCGCCCCTACACCCTACACAAGCGGGCAGGGCCTGCTAACTCCGCCACAAATTTACCATTTCCTGCACTCGGCTAGCCAAATCTACCTTAAGCAACCGCCGGAGTGACCCTAAAAAATCGCTAAATATCAAGAAACACATGTACTTGTACCCAGGATTTGGAGTTGACGGGATCTTTTTCGCTCTTCTGTTTTTTCGCTTCTCTTGTGTTTTATCGCTTCTCTCCTGTTTTTTCGCTTCTCTATAGTGATTCCATATCGGCACTAGAATCCGGAAACCTTATGGACCGCTAACAAAACTTACACCACAAAACGAACCGCACGATGGCACGGACAACCAGAAACGCGGATTTTGCGGCAGGAAGGGTTCACGGATTTTCGTTTTTCTGGTAATCCCTATAGCTTTCAACCGCCGGAGTGTACCCCTGCCCTGAACTTGTTTCTTAGTTGTGTCGGGGCCGTGGCGGAAAATTCTCACCGGAACTGCACTTTTGTCGCAAAGCTGAGTTGGAATGTCCCGCCAGATGTGCCTTTCTGTCCCAACTTCCGTGTCGAAGCTACACACACAGGGCGACTAGGACTAGAATTTGGCTCGTCCTATCAGTAACTTAGCGGTCCGTTTCGCTGGTCACCTGATTGCAACCTGACTGCGCGAGCCCGTTTTGCATGCGCCGGTCCCCACTTGCCCTGATTTCGTCGCTGGCCTGTTTGGCGCAGCCAGTGTTGGCGTTGGTGGCGGTGGTCGCCAGTGCCACTACACTGCAAAAGCTGGAGCTGGATGACTTGATCCGGCAATCCACGGCGATAGTCCGGGCCAGGGTGACGGGCACATCGGCGATGGCGCGGGGTGGGGACGTTTATACGCTTTACCAGCTGGATGTTGCCGAACACCTCAAGATCGGGGTCAAGACGGGGGTAGGAAGCGCTCCGGGAATTGCAGAGCTTGCCGTGCCGGGGGGAGTAGCGGGAGGCTTAAGACAGATGGTTCCTGGGGCTCCTGTGTTACAAAGGGATAGGGAATATCTTCTATTCCTGTGGACCGGACGGAGCGGGATCACACAACTGATGGGCTTATCACAAGGCTTGTTCACGGTAGCGCAAACTGCCGGGGGCGAGGTAAAGGTCGCGCAAACCAAAGCAACGGAGCGGATGCTGGATGGCAGCGGCCGTCGTGTGCAACCCGGCGCGATCATGCTGACGCTGGCGGAGCTGCGGCTGCGGGTAAGCATGGTTGGAGCAAAGTCGCCCGGAGCAAAGTCGCCCGGATCTCAGGCAGATGAATCTGGCACGCCGAAGAAAGTAGCGGGAAAATGAGACTGGCAAAGAGGGCCCTGGCCGTTTGCATCGCTCTCGCCGCTCTGGCGGGGGTGGCACCGGCCTATTATTATTGGGCTTTTTATGCCGGTTCACAGGCTCCTTTCCTGCCAGTTCCGGGACGTTTTGACGTGGCAAATTTACCGGATCACACGGTTCAGTTCTTCATTTCCGACCAGGGTCCGGCGGCATTAGTGGCGGGCGATTCGCAAACCGCGTTGTACAGCGAGATTCAGCAGGCGGCGGAGGTATGGAATCATGTGCCGTCCTCGGCTGTAAAACTGCACTTTGGCGGAATGACGACGCTGGGCACGCCGCAGAGTGCGCCGGGCATTGACGTGGTTTTCGATGACGATATGCCACCGGGCATTCTGGCGCAGACCAAACCTACCTTTCCAGCCGATCTCGGTTTTTTGAGTAATCCGGTGGACCCGAAGAGTCCGGCTACGTTCGTTCCCATTTTACGTTCCAGGCTGCAATTGCGCAGCGATTTGACGGCGCAACAGCAGGCCAGTTTTTCAGACGATTTCTTTCTCACGCTGGTACACGAATTCGGCCATTCGCTGGGACTGCAGCACACCTTGACTTCAGCGGTGATGTCGACTGCGATTACGCGGGCGACGATGAAGGGTGCGCCGCTGGCGGTGGACGATGTGGCCGGGATCAGTCATCTGTATCCGGCCGAATTGTTTCCGGCTTCTTATCTTCCGCTGTATCCCAAAACCACGGGGAGTATTGCCGGACGGGTGAGCTTGAAACAGGCCGGGGTGAGCATGGCCAGTGTGGTGGCGCTGTCGACAACAGGTTCCAACAATGGAGTTGCGGTAAGCGCGCTCACCAATCCGGATGGAAGCTATCAGATCGACGGGCTGCCGGCGGGGTCCTACTATCTGTACGTTCATCCGCTGCCACCGGCGCTTTCGGGCGAGGCATCGCCAGCCAATCTGGTGGCGCCGGTGGATCCGCAAGGTGATAAGTTTTCGCCCAGTGGGCAATTCGCGACCATGTTTTATCCGGCCACGCAAGACTGGACCAAGGCAAAGCAGATCGGGGTGGCGGCGCAGGCGATTACCGATGGCATTGATTTTGCCGTTTCCGCTTATTCGGGAACGGTGATTCACAGCATGGAAGTCTATGGCTACGAAAACGGCGTGGCGATTGGGTCGCCGCCTTTGCGAGCCAAAACCCGCAACGCGATTGTGTTTTTTGCGTATGGAACGACGGAGAACGTAAAGGCCAACGGGAGCGGGCAGATGGCGGCGGGCCTGAAAGTCAGTGTGATTGGCGACGGGGCTACGATCGAGACCGGGAGTTTGAAATACTACACCTCCGGCTTTCTGCTGATGAACGTAGATCCGGCGGAACTGGTACCACCGGGCATGCCAACGCTGGTGGCACTGGCCGTGACTCTGGGCAATGAGCTGTACGTGCTGCCGGCGGCGTTTACGGTGGTGAGCGCGCCGCCTCCTGCGGTGCTATCACTTAGTCAGACGAACAATGATCAGGGCGTTGCGCTGGCCAGCATCACCGGAAGCGGCCTGTCAGCCAGTACCAAAATCCGTTTGGACGGAGTGCACGCAGCGGTGCAATTGGCCAGCGATGACGGGTTGGGCAACAACAATAGCGCGACGTTGGTGGTGTCGGTTCCGCCGGGGCAAAGCGGCTATTCCGCAACGGTTGAGGCGTTGAACCCGGACGGCCAGACATCCATGCAGGCGTTGCCCGCGGGAGCCGATGGGGCGGCGGCGCGGGTGCTCTACACCTACGCGCAGAGCGATCCTCCCAGTGTGCAGGTTTCGCCCTCGGTTCTGACCCCAGGGCAAGATACCGTAATCACGATTCAGGGAAACAACACGCATTTTCTGGAAGGGCGCACGGTGGTGGGCTTTAGCGTCAGTGACATCGTTGCGCGGCGGGTGTGGGTGAAGGACCCGCAAACGCTTCTGGTGAACGTGAGCACCAATGGGGGCGTGCAGGCTGGAACCGCCAGCGTGACGGTTTGGACTGGCCTGGAGACCATTCAATCTACGGCTGCGCTATCGCTGAGCGCGGCGCCAGCCCTCCCGGTGAGTTTCCAACTACCGGTGTTGAATGCGGTGACAGGATTGACGGGCATTGCAGCGGGCGGCAGCTTGCAGGTGGGGACGACGGGGCTGACGGCAAGTGGAAGTCCGGTGGCGGCCTTGTTGAGTGGCGTTGCAGAGGCGAAGGGTAATTCGCCCAGCGGTTGGGTGCTGGCGCTGGACGGCGCCGCCATCAATTTTAGTATCGATAAACGGGGAACGATACAGGCGGTGGTGCCGGACCAAACCAGCGTGGGGCCGCACGTACTACAGTTGGTGATTCCGGAGGGGCCGTCTTTGGCTCCCGTGGTTCTGAACATCGATTCACCGCCGCCGGTGATCGGAGGAACGGCGTTGATTCTACCCGACAGCACAACGCGGGCGGTGACGGTTGACGCACCGGTGATGCCGGGCTCCACTGTGCTGCTGACGGTGAGCGGATTGGGAGCTAACGCGGACCTGCAGTCGGTTTGGTTGAAATATGGCGGCAGCTCGGTGCGGTATGCGCCGGAGGGTGTGCAAGTGCTGCCCAACGTTGATCCGGCCGTGCCGCCACAGCACCTGGTGTGGTTTGTATTGCCGGGAAACCTGGCGCCGCCCGATCCGAGCGCAAATTTCTGGAACCAGTTGGTTTCGCTGGGCACGGGCAATCGTCAGTCGAATCCGCTGAGCATTCCGATGACGCCAATTCCGGTGAACTAGCGCCGGCGCCGGCGGTGTTCACCTCTGATCATTCACCTCT
>JANXYJ010000156.1 GCA_025350105.1 Terriglobia bacterium
TCCGTTTATGCTAAGAGACTGCGGCCTTGGTGTGCGAATCCACCGCAACCACCACCGCGCCCGCCGCCAACTTTCGCAGTGTTGGCGCAGGTGTTCGATAGTCCGAACGAGCGCTAATCTTCTCCATCTCCCGCGTCGCCAGGGCAGCGACCGCTTTGTTCTCCGGAAGGAAGCCAAGCTTGTAGTAAAACCAGAACGCACCGGACGCAATGGCTTCTTCATTTTCGTGACCCAACTGATACGGATCGATCGAGAACGAAGTCACGCCGTACTGCTGATGAAACAGTTTCATCAAACGCACGTACAGCCACGCGGTCTCGCCCTGGCGAAAGGTGTAGTAGAGATTGAAGCCGATCTCCATTCTTTGGTTTGCCCACATGCACTCCACATAGCCCACTGGCACTCCGTTCTTGAAGTACATGCCGCAAACATACTCGCGGCTGGGCAGTTTCCATTCCTTCTGGACGCCAAAGAAGTAGATATCCATGCCGCGGCCCAGGTCTGCGTGAAAAATGTTGGCGAGGTCCGGGTATTCAAAGCCGTACAATTCGCGATAGCGGACGGCGGAGGCATCCACAATCACATCCCAAACCTCTTGCGCCGGTCTTTGGTCTAAACGACGCACGCGAATCTTTCCTCGGGAAAATTCATCCGCTACGCTTACGTCTTTGCGCGTCAGGAATGGCCCGTCGTGATAGAAAAACTCTTTGCGGGAAATTCGCGTCCTGCTGCGCGATGCGTTGGTGCTTCCCAGCTGCCAGAGAATCGGAACCTCGAACAGATCGAACACTTCCGCGTTCACGTGTTCCACCAACCAGGCCAGCGTCAGCCGGTTCTGGTGATAGATTTTGCGCCAGTCCGTATGCGGTGCAATGGCCCAGTCTTCGAAAGCGCCTGGAATCAGCTTCGCCAGAGTGCGCCCCAGCCGCTCGGGATGCGCGAAGTTTTCCCAGTCGATCTCCACTGCATTGTCATGCCGCGTTGCGTTGCCATATCGCCTGGCCAGGCTGTGCGTGAATACATGACTGAAATACGTAGACATCGCGGTGCTTGCGATGCCTGAAACCTCAGGTTCCTCCATCTCCAGCAAAGCGTCCGCTGGCATCTGCCGGACATGTTTCCCGAAGCCAAACAAAATTTTGTCGGCCAGGTTCAAGACGCGCCGGTCTTGTGGATAGGCGCGCAAGTAGAGCACGATTTCATGAAAGCGGATCAGCTGCTGAACTTCGCACCATTGCTGCTGGCTGGCTTGTTTCAGTAGACTCACTACCCGCCCCGCCGCTTGCGCTCCAAACTGCCCCTTGGCTGTTTCGAGTGAATCGAGTAAGCGCTTGCGGTGGACAACAGACATTCGTTCAGTTTATCTCGTGTAATCCCGCGCCCGGGTTTTCCCTGGGCAAGAGTCAATTCCGAGGGCTCCAAATGCTTTTGCGATGTGACAGCCGTGCCGATGGTGAACTACGATGTTTATAGAAAGCGCGATGTTAAAGTAGAGAGGCCAATGCTAAAAACCAGCGATCCCACCGAGCTTGCGGCAATTTCCAAGAAGATGCGCCGGCAAGTGATTGAAATGATCACCGAGGCCAAGTCCGGGCACCCTGGCGGTTCGCTTTCCGCGGTGGAGCTTCTGGTGACGTTGTACTTCGATGTGATGCGCCACGATCCGGCCAATCCGAAATGGAAGGACCGCGACCGGTTCATTTTGTCGAAAGGCCACGCCTGCCCCATCCTTTATTCCGTGATGGCGGAGTGCGGCTATTGCCCGGCGGATCAACTGAACACGCTACGCAAACTGGGTTCGATTTATCAAGGCCATCCGGACGTGCGCTTTATGCCGGTGCTGGAGGCGTCGACAGGTTCATTGGGACAGGGAGTTTCGCTTGCGATCGGCATGGCGCTGGCAGCCAAGCTGGACAAGAGCCCCTCGCGTACCTATGTGGTTCTGGGCGATGGCGAACTTCAGGAAGGGCAGATCTGGGAAGCGGCCATGTTTGCTGGCTTTCGCAAAGTGGATAACGTGGTGGCGATTGCGGATAACAACGGCATTCAGCTCGACGGATTTACCAAGGACATCATGGACCTTGAGCCGTTGGCCGACAAATGGCGAGCTTTTGGCTGGCACGTGATCGAAGTGAACGGACACGATATTCCCGCGCTGCAGAAAGCGTTTGCCGAAGCGTCAAGCACCAGTGGAAAGCCAACGGCACTGATCGCGCACACCGTAAAGGGTAAGGGCGTATCCTTTATGGAAAACAATCCCAAGTACCACGGCCAAGCGCCGACTTTGGACGAAGAAAAAAGGGCATTAGCCGAGTTGGTGTAAGGACAGAAACCCATGGCCATCAATACAAAATACGAACTGAAACTGGGCGCCGCCACGCGCGAAGCTTTTGGCAAAGCGTTGGTGGAGTTGGGCCGCACCAATCCGAACATTGTGGCCTTGGACGCCGATCTCTCCAAATCGACCATGACGGTTGGCTTCCAAAAAGAGTTTCCTGAGCGCTTCTTTGAATGCGGCATTGCCGAAGCGAACATGGCGGCCATCGCCGCGGGTCTGGCCAGCGCCGGGAAGATTCCGTTTGCGTCCAGTTTTTCGGCATTCATGCTGAACAAAGGGTTTGAACAATTGCGCGTCACCGCAGCCTTCCCCAGGGTGAACGTCAAAGTGGTGGGCACGCACAGCGGCATTTCCATCGGCGAAGACGGACCGTCACAGATGAGCGTGGAGGACTTGAGCCTGGCCTGTTCTCTGGCGGGCTTTACCGTGCTTTCTCCAGCGGACGAAGTCTCCATGGTGGCGTTGGTGAAACAGGCGGCGGCCATGTTTGGTCCTGTGTTCATTCGGGCGGGCCGCATCAAGTGCCCGTTGATATACGCAGCGGATCAGACCTTCACGATTGGCAAAGCGATTGAGCTGGTGTCAGGAACGGATGTAACGCTGATCGCCACCGGGTTGCTGGTGGCCGAATCGATCAAAGCCGCAGAGGCCCTGGAAGCCGAGGGCATCTCCGCCGCGGTTCTGGATATCCATACGATTAAGCCCTTGGACCGTGAAGCCATTGCAAAAGCTGCTCAGAAGACACGGGCGCTGGTGGTTTCCGAAGAACATTTGGTAGACAGCGGCCTGGGCGTGCGCGTGGCACAAATTGTGAGCGAAACCACTCCTGCCGCGATGGAGTTTGTAGGCGTGGTAGATACGTACGCGGAATCCGGCGCCCCCGACGAATTGTTGGACAAGTATGGACTGCGTGCCGTGAACGTGGTCGCTGCAGCCAAACGGGCCCTTGCTCGTAAGAAAGCCGGGTCGTAAATCCTGAAAGCTAAGGTCCAGCCGAAAGCGAAGGCGAAAGCAAAATCGCCAGCCACCGGCGTAGCGAAGCCGAAAGCCAAGCTGGTTTCCGCAGCGAAACCGGACGTCCGTCAGCAAAAGCCCGCTCTTAAGCCGCCAACCGCTGAGGAGTTACTGGCCAGCGACTACGCAGTCGCGCGATCCAAGCTGCGTTCCGCCGCCGATACTTTGCACGATCAGGTAGGTTCATCGCTGGTGGCTGCGGGTCTGCAACTGCAAATGCTACGCATGGATCATCCAAGATTGCAAAAAGAGTTGGACGAGATCACCGCTGTGCTCGAAACCACCATGAGCGCTGTTCGGGCGGTGAGCATGGAGATTGCACCTTCTCCAGTCCGGGCCCTCGGCCTCAAGGGGGCCATGGAAGAATTGTTGGAGCGTTGCGAGACCGTCGCGGGTATCCCCATCTTGTTGCGCTACAAAGCGGGAGTTGTCCCAGCCCGCACGGGCGACGCGATCTATCACAGCGTTGAACTGTTTATGGACGCCATGGCAGGCGATGCTGCACACGCTTCTGTCGCGGTGAGCGGCACCGGCCCGTATACGCTGCGTATACGGGTAGAAGCACGCGGCACCAGGGCAAAATGGCATTACGGTATGCAAGAAAGGGCCGTTTTGTATGCAAAAACTTGTTGCCGGTCATTCACAATCGAGCACGGACAGGTTACAATAGTGACCATGCATTATGCCCATCAACGTCCTGTTGGTTGACGATCATAAAATCGTCCGCTATGGCATCAAGGTCATCTTGAGCAAGGAACAGGACTTCCGGGTCGTCGGAGAAGCGGAAACCGGAGTCGAGGCGCTACAGTTCATCAGGCAGAACCAACCGGATTTGGTGCTGATGGATATTGGTTTGCCTGGCATCACCGGTGTCGAAGCCACAGCTGAGATCACTCGGCATCACCCGACGTGTAAAGTCGTAATCCTGTCGATGTATGGGGATGAAAACTCAGTGATCGGCGCGGTGAAGTCCGGCGCGCGCGGTTTCATTCTGAAGAAAGTTTCCGAAAGCGATTTAGTGGACGCGCTGCGAATCGTTGCCGGCGGCGGAGCCCACTTCAGCGCTCAGGTTTCCGACCGTCTACTGGACCGCATCCAGAAAGGCAACATCGATACTGCGCGGGCCCCAGCCGCGCTGGCGACGCTTTCGCCAAGAGAACTGCAAGTGCTGCGCCTGGTGGCCCAAGGCAAAACCAGCAAAGAGGTCGCCGTGGCGCTGAACCTGAAAGAACAAACCGTTCGTAGCTATCGCAAGACCATGATGAAGAAGTTGCAGGTGAGCAATGCCACAGGCCTTACCCGTTTAGCCTACGCCTCGGGCTTAATCACGACGCCAAGTCCCTCCGACAAAACCGGTGTGGACGGAGCGGACTATCCTGCCGCAACCGGTGATGCGGAAGAAGTGGATTAGTTAGCTCCCCTCAGCATTTGCTGTTTTCCCTGGCACCTCCATCGGCGGACACATCATCACCAAGTGAATCACTGTGCCGGAGGATTCCGATGAGAAAAACCTTTGTGGTACGTGACTAGTCTATGTGCTGGTGCATGTCCGAATCCAACTCCCGTTCGGGCCAAGTGCCAACGTGCCTCCCGGCAGGCTATTAAATGCGGTTCCGCAGAAGCAGTTGACTGGTGGCGCCCTGGCTCCGGCGGACACCGCGGCTGACGCCCCTGTCATGCAGTGGCGAGACTGTCAGGGTAGTGGGCCGAACACGAGCGAAAAAAAAAGACGCGCTCCCTTCCTTTATCCCACCAGCCCTATTCCGAGAACCGCAGTCCTAGTTCCCTGGTTCGATATGCATGTGGAAAGCCTTGGCAGCCGCATCACGGCTGCCTGGAGGGCACTTTACTGGGCCTCGCCTGGCAAACCGCTGGGAAGAAACATGGGCAAGGCGAACCCCCTGGCACAAATTCGTGTCTTCCCTCGGGGCTGGACTGAGGAGACCGAACGCTTCGCACCCGCCTCACTGGCAGCAACCTTCGACCAGTTGGTGGCGATAACGCCTCACGCCGCCACTTCGTTGACGCACGCGCTGATCGTGCTTGCCGGCCCGGATGGCCCTCAACTGACCCACCAACGGCGCGACCGACTTTGGCAGACCTTCGGCCTCCCCGTTTTCG
>JANXYJ010000206.1 GCA_025350105.1 Terriglobia bacterium
GTTGCCGCCCGCGCCCACCAACATATATACGTTGTTCTGCACCGGCAGAACGTGCAATTCACCTTGCGCAAAGGCAACCGCAGCAAATACAAAAGCGCTGAAAATTTTCATGATTATTCTGCCGGCGGACGGCCTTTCAACTGGCAATCGCCCAAATTTGTACAGAAACAAAAGCGTTCGCACTTAGCCGGAGCCGGTTTATGCGGCGCGCCCATCTTCAAACGATATTCGGGATACATGGTCTGCGGACCGCCGCGTGTGGCATCGGCCGGCAAGCCGTACCAATCCGCCACTTCGGTCATAAACGGATTTTCGCCGGGCAGATGATGCGGCACCGTGCCCACCGGCATGGGAACTTCCGGCGCAGGTTCGCAAAACGCGGGTGCCATGCGCTGATTGGGATCGCGCACCCAATTCGAACTACGGATTAAAGGTTCGGCCAGAATCACGGGGTCTTCGTCGTAAATCACCACCGTGATGTAGTTGCCGTGCAGGGTCCAGTGCTCCGTGATTTTGCGTTGGTCGCTGCTGGGGATGCCGTTGCGCTTGGTGTAGTT
This sequence comes from Terriglobia bacterium, assembly GCA_025350105.1. Taxonomy (GTDB): domain Bacteria; phylum Acidobacteriota; class Terriglobia; order Bryobacterales; family Bryobacteraceae; genus Palsa-187. The sequence continues at coordinate 558 of JANXYJ010000206.1, forward strand.
GGGCTTCAGATGCGTGGTGGTGACGGTAAGCATGTTGCCTTCCCACACGCCGGTGGAAAAGCCTTGCCAACTGTGATTGGCCCAGGCGGGCGGATGCGGGCGGCCGTCCATCCAGATCGTCCGCTCCATACCCATGAAGCCGGTGTGCGTGCGGAACGCGATCAACTTTTGCGTATTGGGATCGATCTCGCGCCAAATGCGTAACGTCGACAGGCCGTGCATGGAATAATCGCCGCTGTGCTGGCGGCATTGATATTCAGTGACCACAGAGATACGATCGGCGTCGTAGCTATCGGCGCGCAGGCGGCCGGCGTCGTTGATGGGCATGCCCAGGTAGTCACCCAGTTCAGGGCCAGGCAGACGCTCCGGCCCATCTTCGTGATACAGGGACTCCCATTGTCCCGAAAAATCCACCTGCGGACCGGCGCCGCCGCCTAAGCCAAGGGCGGTTTGGGCATGCAAAGAAAATGGCAAAGAAATCGACAGAAGCGGCAAAGCGGCCAGAAACAATTTGATACGCATCAGTTAAAAATGATATCGCGATTGGGCCGGGCGAGGGCAGTGCCAGATGGGTAGTGGCGGTTGGGCCGGTTGGCCTGGCGCTTTAGCGACCTGACCACTGATCCCTGTACACTAGAATTCATTGCTTCGGAATGGTCGCGCTGAAATTGAAAGCCTGACACCCTAAGTCCAACAACGATAAGTCCAACAACGATACGCCCGCTAATGATAAGCTCGACTGCCACCGTCACCTTTGATTCCCTGGACCTCGATTGCGGCGTTACGCTTGCCCCGGTCGATTGCGCCTACGAAACGTACGGGACATTGAACTCGGAAAAATCGAATGGGATTCTCGTAGCCCACGCTTTTTCGGGCGACGCGCACGCCGCCGGCGACGGTGGTTGGTGGGGCAACATGATCGGCCCGGGCAAAGGTTTCGATACCGATCAATACTTCGTCATCTGCGCCAACGTGCTGGGCGGGTGCCGCGGAACAACCGGGCCCGGTTCCATCAATCCCGCCACCAACGGACCCTGGGGCATGACTTTTCCCGTCATCACCATTTCCGACATGGTGCGGCTGCAAAAAAAACTGATCGATCACTTGGGCATTGCGCGTTTGCTCGCCGTCGCTGGTGGATCCATGGGCGGCATGCAGGCGCTGGAGTGGGCCGTGTCGTATCCGGATCAAGTGCTCGCCGCGCTTCCCATCGCAACTACGCACCGCCACAGCGCGCAGCAAATCGCTTTCAACGAAGTGGGCCGCCAGGCCATTATGGCTGACCCCGATTGGCAAGGCGGCAATTATTATGACCGCAGGCCGCCCGCGCGCGGCCTGGCCGTGGCCCGCATGGTCGGCCACATCACTTATATGAGTGACGAAAGCATGCGCGAAAAATTCGGCCGCCGCCTGCGCAACTCAGATGAGTTCGAAGTGGAAAGCTACCTGCGCTACCGCGGCTACAAATTCGTCGACCGCTTCGACGCCAATTCCTACATCTACATCACCCGCGCGATGGACATTTACGATCTTACGCAGCATGGGTCTCTGCCTTCGCTGTTTGAAAACATCGATACGCGTTTTCTGGTCATCAGCTTTACCTCGGATTGGCTTTATCCCAGCTACCAGTCACTGGAAATCGTCAGCGCCCTACGCAGCCGCAATTGTGACGTGGCGTATGTGAATCTGCAATCGGCTTACGGTCACGATGCGTTTCTGGTTGAAGTGAAAGAACAAACCGAATTGGTGACGGGATTTCTGAAAAGCACCGCGCGGGAGGCCAGCGTTGGGCGTAAGTGAAATTTACGGCCGTAGCGATTACGCCATCATCGGGTCGCTGGTGGAACCCGGCACGCGCGTGCTGGATCTGGGTTGCGGCGAAGGCTTGCTGCTTTCCTGGCTGAAGGAAAACAAAAGGGTGAACGCGCGCGGCGTTGAACTGGTCGGTGCCAGCGTGCAAAAGGCCATCGCCTGCGGCGTGTCGGTGTATCAAGGAAATCTCGAAAGTGCCCTGGAAGATTATCCGGATCGCGCCTTCGACTACGTCATCCTCAGCCAAACTCTGCAGGAAACCCGGCACCCCCTGAAAGTACTAGAGGGTATGTTGCGCATCGGTAAGCACGCCGTCGTGGCTTTTCCCAACTTCGGCCATTGGAGCATGCGCATGGCGCATCTATTTACGGGGCGCGCGCCGAAAACACCGCTTTTTCCCCACGATTGGTATGATTCTCCCAACATCCACTTCCTCACTGTGGACGATTTCGAAGCGCTCGCCCACAAGCAACATTGGCGCATCGAACGCCGCATTTTTCTCTCAGGCTCGCGGCAAGTCACCATGCTCCCCAACCTAACGGCTGAAGTTGCGGTATTTCTGTTCACCGCGTCCTAGAGTGTTTCCACCTGGCCGCTAAGTCTTTCATTCTCCGTTCATCGTTCGCGTATCCGCCGATGGATGATCGTGCCCAGCGAGACGGCCGCCGCGCCGCAAGTGTTAACTCCGCAACAGTTAACAACCGACGAAATCCGCGCGGCATTGAATCGCCCTACGCTGCGCATCCCCACTACGGCGGGTTATCAAATTCGTCTGGTAACCGCCGTGCTCGGCATGGTACTGCTGCAAGCGCTGTACTGCATGTTGGTGGTTGGAGTGGCTTGGCTCATCGTCTATCTGCTGTTGCTCCCGCCCTCTTCTTACTTGCCCAATCTGCTGCTGTTTCGCTACGGCGTGCCCATCGGCGCATCCATCGCCGGCGCTTTTCTCTTGAAGCCCTTGTTCATCCGCCCACCTCGCCCACCGGAAGCGGTGGAGCTTACTCGCGAACAGGAACCCATCCTCTTTGCGTTCGTCGATCAACTCTGTGAACTGGTCGGTTCGCGGCGCCCCTCGCGGATTCGCGTCGATCTCCAAGTGAATGCCTGCGCTCGCATGCCTGGCTGGCGCGGATTGCTCTTCGGCGATGTCGAACTCATCATCGGTCTGCCCATCGTCGCCGGACTCACGCTGCATCAACTGGCCGGTGTGCTGGCCCACGAATTTGGACATTTTTCGCAACGCGCCGGCATGCGCTCCAGCTATCTCATCCAGCACATCGAAAATTGGTTTGGCCGCGTGGTCTACCAGCGTGATTTCATGGACCAATGGTTGGACCGCCGCCGAAGTAACGGCAATCTTTATATCCGCTCCGTCCTGTGGATCGCGCACGGCACCGTGTGGGTTAGCCGTCAATATCTCACTCTGTTGATGCAAGCCGCCCGCCACTTCAGTAGCCGATTCTCTCATCAAATGGAGTTTGACGCGGATCGCTACGAAGCCGCCATCACCGGAGCCAAAATCTTTGAGGAGACGGCCGCCCAATTCGCGCTGCTCGGCGTCGGCGCAAAACTCGCCTGGACCAGCGCCGAACGCGATTGGCCCATGCACCGCTTGCCCGCGGATATGGTTTCGCTGGTCGCCGCCCACACCCGGCAAATGTCGGACGGCGCGAAACGTTCTGTAATCGCTGCTCACCAAAATGTTCCGCCAGGCGCAAAATCTAACAGCGCCGAGTATAACTCGCATCCCAGCATGCAGCGCCGCATTGAAATGGTGCGCGCGGTTCCCGCCATCACCGGCATGGAACTAACTGGTCCGGCGGCGCGCGCCTTCCGGAATTTCGCCCGACTGTGCCGCACCACAACACAACACCATTACCAGACCATGATGGGGCTCATTCTGCAGGAAGTCGATTTCGTCGAAAGCCAAACCGTTCTCACCGCCCTGGCCACCGCGCACGCCAACTACGCGGCCGCCACCGATCTGTTTCAACTGCGCCCGGAATTTGTCATTCAATGGCTCCGCTTGCCGGGCGCAAACAACACCAGTGCTCCACCGCTAAACGCGCAGCAAACAAATGCCGAACAGCAATGGTCCGCGCTGCTCCACAAACACTTAAACCACCACTCGGCCTTGTGCATCCGGCGCGCGGGTATCCCGGTTAAGCCCGCCAGCTTTCAACTGGAATCGGCGCAACTCGATTCCATCCAGATCGAAGAAAGCCAAAGCATGACGGACCTGCGCTTCGCCATGCTCGCCGCCCAAGCTTCCCGGCGAAACGTCGCGGAACAAATCGAGGCCACTTTGTTTCGCGTTTTGGCGAGTGTAACCACGGGCGAAAAAATCCTTCTGCCCGATCACGCCCACCCGTTGCCCATCGAAACTGCGCTGAATGCATGGGAGTGTTACGTGGCGCTTTCGTCCTTTCAAACCCATTTCCTGGATCTGCGCCGCTACTGCGCCGCGGCGTGGAACATCCGCGTAAACCAGCGTTTTTTCAGTAAGTCTGCTTACGAACTTGCGCTCCGCCAGTTAGAAAAACAAGCCCAAGCGAAAGTCACCGAAATTCTGGCGGCCACCCGGCATGTGCCCAATATCATGTGCGGACCTTCCGGCATGCGGCCCACTTTGGCCTCACAATTGTCCGTCACCGCCACCGCTGATCCGCAAGCCGATGCATTCCACAGCATCCGCGCCTTCCTCGACCGCGCAGACCTGCTCGCTGTGCGCTGCCTCGGCGAACTGGCCTGGATGACGCAAACAGTAACTGCGTGTCCCGCGGGCGAAGCGGGCGCGCAACAAAACGTTCGTGGAGTATCCGAACTCGTTCCTGTACTCTGAGATACCAACCGCGCACCGTCCGAGACACTCCGGCCACCTCCGTACCGAATTACCAATCTTTGCCCGACACCCCGCCCAGCCAAACTCTTTTTCCTATCCCATCAAGCACTTCCCACTCTGATTGACGCTGCCGCTCGCGCACCGCGCTTACCCTGCAATCAGGAAGGAGTCCATTGCGCTCAATCGCCGGAGGGCAGGGATCGGCCAGGAGAGGGAATACTAGTAAAACCTTCGAGGGCATTCGAGCGGCGGTATGTTGGCAGTCATTGACTGCTCCCTAAGCTATGCGGGTTAAAACTAGACCCACTCCGTTGCGGGGAAACAAACGGAGCTCTGATCGAAGAGCTAAATCTACGATTCGGGGGCCCCTTAAATTATGCTCCTCTGTCGAAAGACAGCGCGTTCTTTGACAATTTAAAAATAGCACCAACTGAGCCGCGACCAGAGGGAGCGGTGTATGCCGCTTTGACAATTGAAAAATAGCACCAACTGAGCCGCGACCAGTTGAGCCGCGACCAGAGGGAGCGGTGTATGCCGCGTCCCAGCCGCAGCCTTCCGCGCCAGCGACCAAAAGGGAGCAATGTTGAAACGCCCGGGCGTATCATGTAGTAACAACAACGCCTGTGCCCACATCCTCCTTTATAAGTGTCTCTACCGCGGACTCCGGTAAACGTTTGGATCATTTCTTGCTCGAAATGCTTCCGCAGTACAGCCGTTCGCGTTTGCAGAGTTGGATCAAAGACGGTCATGTGCGCGTGAACAACGCAGACGCTAAAGCCTCGCATTTGCTGCGCGGCGGCGAAAACATCGACGTCACCCCAGCCGATCTCCCACCGCTCAAGGCCACCGCGGAGGACCTCCCGCTCGATATCCTCTATCAGGACGACGCCGTCATCGCCGTCAACAAACCCGCGGGCCTGGTCGTGCATGCGGGCGCAGGCTCGCACTCCGGAACCTTGGTCAATCGCCTGGTCCATCATTTTCAGAAACTGTCGCAAGTGGGTGGCGACCTCCGTCCCGGCATCGTGCATCGCCTCGACAAAGGCACCAGCGGCGTGATCCTAATTGCCCGCACTGACGCCGCGCACCAATCACTGGCCGCGCAATTTTCCGGCCGCACCGTCGAAAAAACGTATCTTGCGTTGGTGCAAGGCATCGTGAAGGATGACACCGGCCGCCTCACTGCCCGCATCGAACGCGACCCTTCCCGCCGCATTAAAATGACCGCCCGCCTGGGCACCGGCCGCACCGCCCTCACCGAATACCGCGTGAAGCAGCGCTTTGAACGCGGTTCCGGAAAAGACATTTCCAGGTTCACTTATCTGGAGGTCCGCATCGGCACCGGCCGCACGCATCAAATCCGCGTCCACCTTTCGAGCATCGGCCACCCAATAGCCGGAGACCGCCTCTACGGAGCCCATCCCAAAAACGTGGAAGGCGAACCCGAACGCATTTTCCTGCACGCCCACAGAATCGTCTTCACAAGCCCCGCGACGCAGGAGCGGGTAAGCGTGACCGCACCATTGCCTGAGGACTTAAAGCGCTGGTTAGCGGAGCTGCAAGCGTAGGGTCACGCCGGTTCAATATCTGTGGCCGAGAAATCGAATCCTTTGAACAAAAGCGTCTCGCCGGTTTCTTTGGCCAGCGCGTAGGCGAAACAGTCTCCGAAGTTCAGCCTGGCCCCCTGCCCGCTGCCTTTCCCAAAATCGCGATATGCTTCCCGCGCCACGCGGGCCTGTTGGAAATTGAGCGGTACCACCTCAATATCCAAATTTCGAATCAAATCGTCGAATTGCCGCGAAATGCGCGGATCCCTGTTTCCGTCCGCCACCACTGCGGCTTCCACGTAGTTGACCACCGACATTTTTGGACGATCTTCCTCTTCCAACAGTTCTTTGAAGCGATCCGCTTCTGGCTCGTCCTTTAGGATGGCAATAATGGCGGACGTATCCACAATCATCGCGGCAGCCCCCGCTCATCGTAAAGCTCCGCATCGAAATCCTTCGTCAGCCATTCCCGCCCCTCTGGCGTCTCCGATGCATACTGCTTGACCTTACGCCCAATCTCCGTCAGCCTCCCCGCCAACCCCTTCCGCCGAGCCCGCCTTTCCAAAAGCGCCAACCTTTCCTCAATGGCCTTGCCGACGGCTTCGGTAATGGACTCACCTGTCTCCTGGGCAAGCTGATTCGCCAAGCGTGAGACCTGTTCGTTCTTGATGTTGAGGGGCATTTATTCCTGATGATAGCAGAAGTCTGCCTTTCATGTTCCGATTTCGTTTGAGGCTGAGTTTTGGGCCCCATTGATAAACTGGAATCGAGGAGAAGCTACTGACCTCGCAAGAGCCACGTCGAAATCCCCAGCGCGTTACGGCCGCCGAATGTGGAGCCAATTTTAGCGTCGCCTCGCCGTTTATCTGCGCCCCTGCTTTTTTACGAAGTTTATCGTAAAATCATCTTCTAAGTAACACCAAAACAACAACATACGGGCCGTATCTCAGTGCTCTTGTTGTTCGTCTTTAGATGAAAACCGGTCGGGCTAGGTTAATCTTTGTCGATTTCTCGGTCGATTCACTTATGACGAGAGGATTCTCTGATGAAGAACGCATATGAACGAGAAGAAGAATTTTCGCCCGAAGGTAAATGCCTGCGGCGCAAAACTGTGCTGGGCCCAAGTGTCATCGCAGGTTTGCTTGCGTTATGCGGGCTGCTATCCGGCAAGCCCATTGATTGGGCAACGTGGATTTGGACGGTTTTGCGGCGCTAGTCGCTTTTCCCCTTCCGCCTCTTCCGAATCTCCTCGAGCCGCTGCGAAATTCGCTCTTCCAACCCTCGTCCTGTCGGGTGATAAAACTCCGTGCCGCGCAGATTGTCTGGCAAACACTCCATGGTGTTCATCGCGTCTTCCGCTTGATGCGCGTGTTGATAACCCGCTCCGTAGCCCCACGCCTTCATGTGTTTCGTTGACGCATTGCGCAATTGCATGGGCACCGGTTCGGCGGGCGAGTTCTGCACTTTTTCTCGCGCCGCGTTCAGCGCTTTGTACCCCGCATCCGATTTCGGTGCGATGGCCAAATAGATCGCCGCTTGCGCCAATGCCTGATCGCCTTCCGGAATGCCCAAGAAATGCACTGCTTGCTGCATGGCGATGCATTGCTCCAGGGCCCGCGGGTCCGCAAGTCCAATATCTTCCACCGCCATCCGCACCAACCGCCGCGCCAGATACATGCGATCCTCGCCACCCTCCAACATGCGAGCCAACCAGTACAACGCCGCGTCAACATCAGACGACCGAACGCTTTTATGCAGCGCCGAAATCAGGTTGAAGTGCTCTTCGCCGGCTTTGTCGTACAACAGCATCTTGCGGTCAAGAACGCTTTCAATCGCCGCCGCATCTAGCGTTCCATCTTTCGCCACTGCCGAGGCCAGTTCCAAAATGTTGTAAGCCGAACGCGCATCGCCATTCGAAAATATCGCGATTTGTTCCAGTAATTCGTGTTCGGCACTCAGGTTCAATGTCTTTAATGCGCGTTCCAGCAGCGTAATCACTTCTTCCGGCGCCAGGCTTTTCAGCGCATAGACTTTCGCTCGCGACAACAACGCCGAAACCACTTCGAACGACGGATTCTCTGTCGTCGCGCCGATCAGAGCAATATCGCCCCTTTCCACATACGGCAGAAACGCATCCTGTTGCGCTTTGTTGAAGCGATGAATTTCGTCAATGAACAACACCGTGCGCCTGCCCAAACGATGGCTGCGTTCAGCGTCCGCCATCACGGCTTTGATTTCTTTCATCCCGCTCATCACCGCACTGAACGGCACGAAATCGCATTTCGTGATGCGCGCAATCAACCTCGCCAAACTGGTCTTTCCCACCCCCGGCGGTCCCCACAAAATCAACGATTGCAACTGATCGCGCTCAATCTGCACACGCAACGGCTTCCCTGGACCCAAGATATGTTGTTGCCCGACGTATTCAGAAAAGTTTTCAGGGCGCATGCGCTCGGCCAAAGGCCGATTGGGGCTGATCTCCTTTTCAACGGGCTCGTCAAACAAACTCACTTGTTGCCCCTTTGCCGATGCGCTTCGTAAAGAATTACGCCCGCCGCCACCGCCGCGTTCAGCGACTCTACATGCGACGTAGGAATGCGAATGCCAGTCGCATGTGCTGCAAGGCCTTCGCTTACGCCGCGCCCTTCGCTACCAATCACAATTGCGCACGGAGAAACCAGATCTACATCGCTCAATGAGTGTTTCGCCCGCGGCATGGCTGCATACATTTTTATGTTCGCCAAAGCACTCGAACAACTTTCTTCGGAAATCGCAAACACCAGTGGCATCCGAAACACCGACCCCGCCGACCCGCGCAGGCATTTTGAATTATATGGATTCACCGTGCCCTTCAAAAACACCAACCCGCTGGCCCCGAACGCTTCCGCCGCTCGCACAATCGCGCCCGCGTTACCAGGATCTTGCACTCCGTCGAGTATAACCAGCAGAGCGGCGTTGCTAACCACTCCCTCACGGTCGCGGCTTGGTGCTGGTTTCGGTTGATGGATCAACTGGTCAAGCGTCCAAGTCCTCGGCCGCACCAGCGCTAAAACGCCCTGCGGTGTTTCGGTGGTCGACAGATCGCGGAACGAGTTGTCGCTGACGATGCGCGCTTCGGGCAGATCGAACTTGCTGACGGCCGATTCCGCCACCACCACGTCTTCCACCACGCATCCCGCCGCCTGGGCTTCTTCCAAAAGATGAATCCCCTCGGCCAGCGCCAATCCGTCATCGGTCAACCCGCCGCGCGATACAGCCTTGCGAATTTGTTTTAATAGCGAATTTTGCTGACTGAGTAATTCCACAAACGCCTTTGCATTAGAATAGGAGCTGAAGGCCCAGCATAACGCAGTATGAAACGGCTACTGGTGTTCGGAGCAGGAGCTGCAGCGCTGGCCGGAGGCGTCCTGGTATGGAATGTCTGGGACGTCGCGCGTGAAATCCGGCAACAGTCAATGGAGGACGAAGTGCGCCCGGCCGACATCATCATCGTTCTGGGTGCCGCCGAATATAGCGGACGCCCGTCGCCGGTACTCGAAGCCCGCCTGAATCACGCTCTGTTTCTGTATCACCAAAATGTTGCGCCGCGCATTCTTACCACCGGCGGCGCCGGCCGCGATAAAACGTTTACTGAAGGCGGCGTGGGCCGCGCTTATCTCACTCGCCACGGCATTCCCGAAGAGGCGTTGATCGCCGAAACCGAAGGCTCAAGCACGGTGGAAAGCACTGCCGCCGCCGCCGAAATCATGCGCCGCATGAATTTGAAATCGGGCGTGGTGGTAAGCGATGGCTATCATATTTATCGCGTGAAGAAAATGCTGGAGGCGGAGGGCATCAGCGTTTTTGGCTCGCCTCGCCCTACGGAACCCAAAGACGATTGGCCCCAGCGTTGGCGCTACTTGAGGCAAGCCATCGCCTATGACCTGTGGCGCGTCGGAATTGCGGTTTGAACGCCGCCGCCTAGGGAAGTATGTGTGTCAAGCCGGTTGGCTCGTGCCTACTTGCCGACGAGATGCTTGCTGTCTTTTTTGTTTTCAAGGCAAATGTAATCGAGCAAGTCGGTGTTTGGAACTAGGAACTGGTTCAACTTGATGGTCCATGGCTTGGTGTAGGCCTTGGCGTCGTCGACGGTCACGTCGACCTCGAGATTCCCGTGGTTTATGCGACGGTAGCGCTCGGTGATTTTAGCGGCGTCGGTGAGAGGATTGCCCGCGCGGTCAAGCCACAGCCCGTCTCGGAGGCCAATGGTTTCGACCACCAGCGTTTCGCCATCCCATTTCCCGACGGAATAGCCGCTCCAAGAGGGATTAGGATCGACAGGAAGAGGGCGGCCATCGGTAAAGACCTGGCGGTAGCTGGCGTTATACTCGTTGAGAATCGTGAGCAGTCCCGGCGTCTGAATGAATTTCTTCAGCGAAGGCTCGGTGTGCATGGCGACGACATTATTTGGCATGCAGCGCGCGTGTGGATCATCTTTGCCACCATCCGCCTTGCGGTTCTTGACCAATTCCGCGGCCCAGAGCTGATAGGGAAGACCGCCCGAAAGGCCGCTAGAGACGTCAACGAACTGCGTGGCCACCAGGTTTTCTTCGCAGACTGCCACCGGACACGGCCGACGGCCGACGGCCGACTTGGTTGTCAGGCTCCCAAATGCCGGATAGATCAGGCTTGCCAACCGAGGTTCGCGGAAAGGGTGCGCCAAGATTGGCCAAGCCGCTTGGAGTGAGAGGTAATCCTGGCGTCGGATAGTGCAGCCATTGTCCGAATACAGGCAGGCACAGAATCAGCAGGACGGCGGCCTCTCCAAGAAACAGGAACGGTATGTTCCGCCTTATCATCTAACAGAGAGTATACCTAATACTTTTCAATACTTGCGCATTACCGCCAACAGCTTCCCTTGAATCTGCACCGCCGCACGCGAAACCATGATCGGTTCCATCGTCGCATTGGCCGGCTGTAGGCGCACTCTGTCATCGCCTTCACGATAAAAACGCTTCAGCGTGGTCTCCACGCCATCCACCAACGCAACCACAATGTCTCCGTTGTGCGCATCGCTGGCTTTCTGGATCAGGACGTAATCGCCATCGCAAATATGATCGTCAATCATCGATTCGCCGCGGACCTTCAACGCGAAGGTTCCCGGATCGCC
>JANXYJ010000003.1 GCA_025350105.1 Terriglobia bacterium
GAAAATTCTGCTGTGCCCGCCCGAAGGCGCCGACGCCGCGCGCAAAGCAGCCGCAGGCAAAAACGTTCCCACCTATACATTGGAAATGGACGCGACGGGTGTGGTGACCATCAAAGATGTGGCCATCACCAAGCAGGCCGCGCTGCCCACCGGCGACGACACCGCGCTGGTGCTGCACACCAGCGGCAGCACAGGCCGCCCCAAGCGCGTACCTATTCTGCACCGCAATATGACGGCCTCTACCAGCAACATTGTGGCGCATTATGATCTGACGCCGAAAGATGTTTCGCTCTGCGTGATGCCTCTGTTCCACGTGCATGGGCTGGTGGCGTCCACGCTTTCCACCTTGCAATCCGGCGGCACGGTGGCCATTCCCGCCAAGTTTAATCCGCTTTCTTTTTGGCGCACCGTTCGTGATTCTGGCGCGACTTGGTATTCGGCCGTACCTACCATTCACAGCCTGTTGTTGCAACGCGCAACCGAGAGACCCGCCGGCTGCGAAGGCTTGCGTTTCATCCGTTCGTGCAGCGCGGCATTGCCTCCAGAGATGATGGCGCGGATGGAAGAACTGTTTGGCGCTCCGGTGCTGGAAGCCTATGGCATGACCGAAGCTTCGCATCAGATGAGCTCCAATCCCAAGCCGCCGCACGCGCGCAAACCCGGTTCAGTTGGTCCCGGCACCGGCGTGAAGATTGGCATCCTGGATGACGTCGGCAACGTGCTGGCTGCGGGCGAGCGCGGCGAGGTTTGCATTCAGGGCCCCAACGTGGTTTCGGGTTACGAAAACAATCCGGAAGCCAATGAGAAGTCTTTCACCAACGGTTGGTTCCGCACCGGCGACCAGGGCTTCTTGGACGCCGACGGCTATCTCACGCTCACCGGGCGCTTGAAGGAATTGATCAATCGCGGCGGTGAAAAAATCGGCCCGCGCGAAATCGACGAAGTTTTGCTGGCGCATCCCAATGTGGCGGAAGCGGTTGCGTTTGGTGTGCCGCATCCCATGTGGGGAGAAGAAGTGGCTGCCGCCATTGTCTTGAAAGATGCCAAGGAGCCCACGCCCGAAGCCGCCATTCTCGCCTTCTGCAAAGAACGTCTGGCCGATTTCAAAATGCCCAAGAAGCTATATGTGGTGGATACCATTCCGCGCACGGCAACCGGCAAGATCCAGCGCGGCGCGGTGGCGAAGGCGCTGGCGGGCTGAGCCTATTGAAGGCGGATTTAAGAAGGTGGATTAAAAATATAGCACCCAGCCGCGACCGTAAGGGAGCGCCGCTTTTCAACGGTTTTACAAAAACATCACGATGAAATTCTTAATCGCAGGTGCGGGAGCCATCGGCGGATATCTGGGCGCCCGTTTGGCGAAAGCCGGTGAGGACGTTACCCTGTTCGCGCGCGGGCCGCATTTGAAAGCCATGCAGGAACGCGGCTTGCAGGTATTGAGTGAAGAAGGTGACTTCACCGTCCGTCCGAATGTCATTGGCGATCTCCAAGAAGTCCAGCACGCCGATGTCATCTTCCTTGGCGTAAAAGCCCATGGCCTCACCCAACTGGCGCCGCAGTTGACCCATTTGATTGGCGATCACACCACAGTGGTGAGCACGCAGAACGGAATTCCATGGTGGTATTTTCAGAAGTTTTCAGGCTTGCAAGCAGACGAATTCACCGGTCTCCACCTGGAACGCGTTGATCCCGGTGGCGCCATCGCCGCGGCGATTCCAGCGGACCGAGTGCTGGCCTCCATCGCCTATTTCGCCACGGAAATCGCCGAGCCCGGCGTGATCCGTCACCACGAGGGCAACCGGCTTTCGCTGGGCGAACCGGACGGAACGCGGTCGGATCGAGCGAAAGCGATTTCAGATGCGCTGATCAAAGCCGGCATACGTGCACCCGTCACCCAAAAAATCCGTACCGAAATTTGGGTGAAAATTCTGGGCAATGTGGCGTTCAATCCCATCAGCGCACTGACGCACGCGACGCTCGTAAAAATGGCGCGTGATACCGAGGTCGGCCCCGTGGTCCGCCAGATCATGATGGAAGTGGAAGCGGTGGCCGCCAAAATGGGCATCACCATGCCGATCTCCCTTGACCAGCGCATCGAAGGCGCCGCGAAAGTGGGCGAGCACAAAACCTCCATGCTGCAGGATTTGGAGGCCGGCCGGCCCATGGAACTGGAAGCGGTGGTGGGCGCGGTGGTGGAGTTGGGCGAACGCATGGGTGTGCCCATGCCGCATACGCGAACGGTATATGCTTGTACGAGACTTTTAGGCTTGGGTTCGTAGAACAGTTTTTGGAGGACAAAAGTGAGTCGCTGGGTTCGTCTAATCGCCGCGGTCGTCTCGATGATCATGATCGCGAATTTGCAATACGCCTGGACGCTGTTCGTCAAACCGCTGATCGCCGATCATCATTGGAAACTGCGCGATGTGCAATTCGCATTTTCTATTTTCGTTGCCTGCCAAACCTGGTTCATGCCGGCCGCCGGTTGGGTGATGGATCGCATTGGGCCGCGCGTGTTCATGACGGTGGCCGGCGTGATTTGCGGCATCGGCTGGGCTGCGCTGGGTCAGGCGGCAAGCTTGCCCATGCTGTATGCTTTCTACGCCGCAGCGGGCATTGGCGCGGTACTGGTCTATTGCGGTTCTATGGGCGTAGCACTGAAATGGTTTCCCGATAGGCGTGGACTGGCGGCCGGTATCACCGCGGCGGCGTTCGGCTCCGGCACCGCGCTGTTCATTCCCTTCATCGCCCGCTATTTGAAGGCCACCGGCTATAGCAACACATTTCTCTACATGGGCATAGCGCAGGGGCTGGTCATCATCCTGGCCGCGCAGTTCTTGCGTAATCCCGACCCGGCGGAAGTCACCGCCTTGGCGAATGCTGCCGTGGGAACGGCGAAGCCCAAGGTCCGCAGCCACGGGGACAATTTCACCTCAGCCCAGATGATGGGTACCACGCACTTCTACCTTCTGTATTTGATGATGCTGATGATGGGCATCGGCGGTTTGATGGTGACCGCGAATTTGGTGCTGATGGCGGATTCCTTCAAGATCAGCGCGACGGCGCTCACCATTGCGCTCTCCATGAATCCGATTGCCAACGGCGCTTCGCGTCTGTTTTGGGGCTGGGTTTCCGATCGCATGGGCCGCGAACAAACCATGGTCACCGCGTTTCTGATTCAAGCGCTGGCGCTGGTGAGCGTTCCGCTGCTGGCCCATGGTTCCGACACCGCCTTTATTTCTTGCCTGGCTATGGTGTACTTCAGTTGGGGCGAAATCTATTCCCTGTTTCCTTCGCTTTCCGCGGATATATTCGGCACGCGCTACGCCAGCACCAACTATGGTTTTCTGTACAGCACCAAGGGCGTGGCCGCAATCTTTGGCGGCGGATTGGCTGCCATGTTGTTTGAAAAAATCGGCACTTGGGACGTGGCCTTTTATGGAAGTTCCGTGCTGGCGGTGATCTCGGCGTTGCTGGCGGTTGTGGTCATCAAGATGCCGTTACCCCGTAAAGACCCGGCGGCGAATTTAGTCGCGCGCGCGGCGGAAGAATTATCAGCGAGAGGATAATCAAATGGCCACTGGTACGCAAACATCACCGCAAACATCATCCATGACGGAATTGCAAATTAACGCTCCTGTAAGCGCCGCGCAAGCGGAGATTTTGACGCCCGAAGCCCGCCGCTTTGTGGCCAAGCTGGCTTCCGCATTTGACGCCCGGCGTTTGGATCTTCTGGCTCGCCGCCAGGTGCGCCAGGTGCAATTAGACGCCGGGCATTTTCCAGACTTTCTTCCTGAAACCGCCGGCATTCGCGCCAAAGAATGGACTGTGGCGCCGATCCCCGCCGACCTTATTGATCGCCGCGTGGAGATCACCGGACCCGTCGATCGCAAGATGGTGATCAACGCGCTGAACTCCGGCGCGAATGTTTTCATGGCGGATTTTGAGGATTCAAACGCGCCCACTTGGAACAATAATCTGGACGGCCAGATCAACCTGCGCGACGCCGTGCGCCGCAGCATCGAATACAAAAGCCCGGAAGGCAAGCAGTACAAACTGAATGAGAAGATCGCCACGCTGCTGGTGCGCCCGCGTGGTTGGCATTTAAATGAGAAACACGTTCAATTGGGCGGCCGTCCGGTTTCCGGATCGCTCTTCGATTTCGGTTTGTATTTTTTTCACAATGCCAAGCAACTGATGGCCAACGGGTCAGGGCCATATTTTTATCTTCCGAAGATGGAAAGCCATTTGGAAGCGCGTTTGTGGAACGACGTTTTCAATTTGGCGCAAGACGAATTAGGTTTTCCGCGAGGCACCATTCGAGCCACGGTGCTGATCGAAACCATTCTGGCTTCGTTTGAAATGGACGAGATCTTATACGAGTTGCGCGATCACTCTGCGGGACTGAACTGCGGGCGCTGGGACTACATCTTCAGCTTTATCAAGAAATTCCGCAGTCATCCCAGCTTCGTTTTGCCGAATCGTTCGGAAGTGACCATGGATCGGCACTTTTTGAAATCTTATGTTGAGCTGCTGATTCAAACCTGTCACCGGCGCGGCATTCATGCCATGGGCGGCATGGCGGCGCAGGTGCCCATCAAGAACGATCCGGTGGCGAATGAACAGGCGCTTGAAAAAGTCCGGCAAGATAAACTGCGTGAAGTGCGCGCCGGGCACGACGGAACCTGGGTGGCGCATCCGGGATTGGTGCCCATCGCCAAAGATATTTTTGATGCGCACATGCCCACGCCCAATCAAATTGCGAAGCCGCGCGCGGACGTCAAAATTTCAGCCAAGGATCTGTTGGACGTCCCCAGCGGCACCGTGACCGAAGCCGGCCTGCGCTGGAATATTGATGTGGGATTGCAATACCTGGAAGCATGGCTGCGCGGCGTGGGCTGCGTGCCGATCTACAATCTGATGGAAGATGCCGCCACCGCCGAAATTTGCCGCGCTCAAGTGTGGCAATGGGTGAAGTACGGAGCCAAGCTCGACGACGGCCGCATGGTGACCGCGCAAATGGTGAACCAGGTTGTGGACGAGCAGTTGATCAAGGCCGATCACCAAACCGCGGCTTTCGCCAACGCGGCGAAAATCTTCCGCGAAATGATGACCAGCGGCGATTTCCAGGACTTTTTGACCTTGCCGGCGTACAACTTTATTGACTAAGTCCGTCCGTTCAGAAATTACGCTGCAACTGGTTTCCAAAACGTTTTCCGTTTGTAGGGGGTTTGCGCGCCCGCAGCGGTGGCGTCGCGGTTTTCCGCACCCCAGCTATGGATACGTAGCGGCCGGCTTGCCGTTTTTGGCCAGATTTTGGGGTATTTCGATGAATTCTAGCCGGTTATCCAAAACAGCGCTGACGTTTCCGCACAGATTCGATCCGTCAGCAGCGTGAGTCCGCCCTTGCTCCTGATTGGCCCACCGCTGCAAACACCCACCTGTCCGCCAGCACAAAATTCAGCACCGCTGTGGCGCTGATGGCGATCAGATTCGCCATCACGGGCGGCATTTGAAAGGCGCCCGTCAACAGCCGCATCCAAAGTAAATTCGAAATCAGCGAGACCAATCCGTTCGCAATGTGAAAACGGAGCAGACGGTAGGGCGTGCGCACTTCCGTAGCCCAGGTCCATCGGCGGTGCCAAGCGTAGTTATGGAGCAGCGCGATCTCCACGGCGATGCCTGTGGCAATCAAATAATGCGCTCCGAGTTTGACCAACACTTGCAGCGCGCACAACTGCACCGCGATGCCCATCAGGCCCACAGCGGCGAATTTCAGCCAACGCGTGGTCATTTAATGAGCGGCGTTTCTTCTTTATACAACTGCACAGTATGCTGCACGGTGGCTTGCATCAGGATGATGGCCAGCGCTGCCGTCCCGATGACAAACCCGGCGTCGAAAATCAGAAAGCGGTAGGGACCCAGCAGCGCATCCGGCCGGTATAACGCATACAGGTTCCCGATGATCAACAGAATCCGCAGCTCCGTCGGCCCGAAATGCCAGTAGGACAGATGAAACGTGCCGATGGTGTAGGTGGCCAAGTAGATCTCGATCGAAAGCAGCAGATACACGATCAAAAACGCCGCCGCAACTCCGGGCGTCATCAGTCCGGAAAGCGCCAAGCCGCCCATCAAGAAGAACGTGCCGATGGCGTCCAGAATGTGGTCGACGTAAAACCCGTAGCGCGGCCGTTGCTGGTTGCGTACACGGGCTAGCGTGCCATCCAGCGAATCGCCGAACCAATTCAGCACCAGAAAAACGATCACAGCAAGCAACGCCAATTTATAGGTGCGTGACAACCAGTAACACGCACCCGCCGCCAGTAGCGACGCGAACCCAAGGCCCGTGAGGTGATCCGAGTTTACCCATCCTGGCAGACGTCCGGCAATGTGGATCAGCGCCCGCTTTTCGGCGGCCGCCAAAAGGCTGGTGTGCTCACGTGCGGCTGGCTTAAAGGATGATTGAGGGGGCGCGGTCGTCATACTCTTGTAACGACGCCGCCCATTAAATTAAGTTACGTTCATGTTTTGGTGTTTGGTATAATCGCAGCTAGGTTACCCCCTGCCGGATAAGCAAACGGAACCACAAAATATCGATTCCACTGGAGCACAGGCCAGTATGGACGAGCTCATCAAAAAGCTCAAAGACGAGATTGCGGCGCTGGACCTCGAGTTTCGCATCGACCTGCCGCGCGAAATCGGCCGCGCCCGCGCCCATGGCGACCTTAAGGAAAACGCTGAGTATCATGCCGCCAAAGATCGCCAAGGCTACGTGAACGCCCGGTTGGCGCAGCTCAACGGGCGGCTCCGCGAGCTCTCCATGATCGACATGTCCAAGATCCCAACGGACCGGGTAGGACTTGGCTCCACCGTTGTAGTACTGGATACGAAGAAAGATGAGAAGATCCGGTATAAACTGGTGACCAGCGAAGATGTGGACGTGGCAAAGGGGCTGATTTCCACCAGCTCTCCCATCGGCCGAGGGTTGTTGGGCAAGCAGGTGGGCGATGAAGTGAAGATTCAGATCCCGGGCGGCTTACGGGAACTGGAAATCATCGAACTCACCACGATCCACCAAACTGGGTTATAGTTCTAAGGTTGTAGTTTTGCGAGCACTTTAAGGCAGGACCGGGAGCACCATCATGACTTTCACGCGCGCCATCGGCATGTTCTTCAACAAGATCATCCTGGGCATTGTGCGCGTGCTGGCTCTGTCCCGCATTCACCCCAACGTACTGACGTTCATCGGCCTGCTGATCAACATTGGCGCGGCGTACTTGTTAGCGTTGGGGCAGTTCCGCTGGGGCGGCGTGGTGATTCTGGGCGCCAGTATTTTCGATATGGTGGACGGTCGCGTGGCCCGCGAAACCAATCGCGTGACGCGCTTCGGTGGCTTCTTCGATTCGGTGCTGGACCGTTACTCCGACGGCGCCCTGCTGATCGGTTTGCTGGTCTGGTACGGCTCCATCAACCGTGCGCCTTACGTTGTGCTCACCGCCATTACGATGATCACTTCAGTGATGATCAGCTACACCCGAGCCCGAGCGGAAAACTCGATCCCGACGTGCAAAGTCGGCTTTATGGAACGCCCGGAGCGCATCGTGCTGGTGATCATGGGCTGCCTGTTCGACCGGATGGCCCCCGCGCTGTGGGTGCTGGCGGTTTTTGGTACGTGGACCGTGGTTCAGCGCATGATCTTCACCTGGCAGGAAGCCAAGAGGTTGGAGGCGGCGCAGTTGACTCCGCCGGCTGCGTCTTCAACTTCGGTACGGGCGGGCGCGAAGTATTAACAACGTTACGAGTGTGTCGCTCCACTGAAACGCCGGGCGGAGTCCCGCTTTCATTAACGTAACCCCCGCTATTTTCATCTTGATCATCTGGCTGATGTCTCCCGCGGGGAAATTGGCCGCCACTAAAGTGGGCGATGATTGCTCTCGAAGGGTGCCAAAAAATGGGCGAACCCTCTCGCGCATCGCTGAAGTTCCAATGGTCGCTGGTGAACCCCAGCAAATCTATACTGAGTTCGCCGATTATTCCCTAGAATGTCAACGGGGGTACTCCTACCCTCAAAGGAGTTAAGCCAAACCCTCTCCATATCTCTTGGTAAGTACTAAGGTCTGCAGCATAATAGTCCTACATGAATCGCGAGATGGACCTAGGACCGAGTGACGGCTACCCAAACCTATGCAACAGCGTGGGACTGAGTTGCGAGACTTGCGTGTCTGATTCCGCTGCCCATCTGGCCTCTATTTGCAAGGGTTTGCGTGGCCCGATGCTCACGCAGCTGTTCGTTCAGATTTACACTGAACCTTCCTGTTCCAGAATGTCCCAGCTGTTCGCGGAAAATTACCGCCAAGCGTCCACAACGGAGATGCCCAGTCCCAGGCATGCGGCCGCAGAGGAATTACCGTCGGAAGGCCTTGTCTTTCAGGCCAGGGCCGCGGTGGCGTAACTTACAAGGCCGTGATCTAGCGCGACGCCTCAGTCAGAGCCGCCGGGGTTTGCAGCAAGTCCGTCAAATCCTTCTTCCAAAATTTCACCATGCCCGCCGTTCCGTGCCCGCGTGTTTCAGGACCAGCCGGGATCAGGACATACTTGCCGTTCTTGATCCGTTTCATCTCGCGCTCCATAATTCCCAGCTCCACCGGATTGCGTTCGTCGTCGGCCGAGTTCACCACCAGCACGCGAGCCCGAATGCTTTCCAGCTGCGGTGCCGGGTTGTAGTCGCGCGAGGAATCCATCTGATAGATGGCGTCATTAGCATCGGCGTTGGACTTTTGCGCCAGCCGTTGGTCCATGATTTGATCGGCCTTCGCCCGTGTAGGAGCGGAATTGTAAATGGCTGCGGTTCCCCCCGCGGTTGAGGCTCCGAAATACACCTGCGCCAGTTGCAGGTTACGAGGCTGCGTCGTGTAGTCGCCGCCGTTGTACCCGGCATCACCGCGCACCAGATCGATCACCATGCGGCGCATGATCCAGTTGCGCCCGGCCACTTCCACTGGCTGCGAGGCCAGCGGCATCAGCAGGTCCATGAAGTCCGGATATTTTTCGGCCCACACCCACGCATGCATGCCGCCCATGGACGTTCCCTGCAGCAAACGCAAATGCTTCACGCCCAGGTGTTCTGTCAATAAACGATACTGCGCCGCCACCATGTCGTCGTAGTTATACTGCGGAAACTTGGCCCGCATGCCGTCGGATGGTTTGGACGATTTGCCGTGACCAATGGAATCCGGCATCACGATGAAATATTTTGAGGCGTCCAACGGCTGGCCAGGTCCGAAGAGTTCGCCAGCGAAATCCGGCCGCAGAAAGCCAGCGCCGTTGCCGCCGGTTCCATGGAGCAGCAAAACCGGTTGCCCGGTTTTCGCACCGACGGTGACGTAGTGCAGCCGCAGTTCCGGCAGCACTTCGCCCGTATGAAAACGGAAATCGCGGACAGTCCAATCGCCTTCGACGGGGGCAGGGTAATCAGCGGCGTGCACAAGTGTGGCCGCAAACACGGCGGCGAGTACAAATGGTTTCATGACCTGATGATTATACAGGGATCGAGTAGAGCCCGAAAGCTTTAGAATTGTCCAACGCGGGATGAGCCTGAACGGGCATAGTGATTCCAATGAAGGACGAGCCCGAAAGCGGAGTTTGATTCTAATGCGGGATGAGCCTGAAACAGGGAAGCTTCAGATGAATGCAATTCAGCATGAAGAACCTGGATCAGCTCAGCTTGGGCGAGATGGAAGAACTGCTCAACAGCAGTCGAAAAGTGACATGGAAAACAGAAAGCAACGAGGACAAGTACACTCTGATGGCGTCGGTCCTAAAGGCCCAGCAATACGCCAAACTGGGCAAGCGGGAAAAAGGAGTGGTGCGGCGGTTCCTCCAGAAAGTGACATCCACCAGCCGGGCGCAATTGACACGGCTGATCGGCCAGTGGATGGAGGATAGCAAGATCGTCCGCAGGACAGTCGCGCGTCCACGTTTCGCATCGAGATACACCAGAGCGGACGTGGTCCTGCTGGCGGCCACCGATGCCGCCCACGAGGATTTGTCCGGCCCTGCGCTACGCCACATTCTGCGCCGCGAGTGGGAGGTATTCGGCCAGCAACAGTACAAACGCCTGGCCAGGATCTCGGTGTCGCACTTGTACAACCTGCGCAAGAGCGCAGTCTATCGCAGCCAACGAGTGCGAGTGAATCACACCCAAAGCCGGCAAATCGCCATCGGCGAACGCCGCAGGCCGGACCCCAAAGGCAAGCCGGGATTCCTCCGTGTAGACACCGTTCATCAAGGTCAAAAGGACGGCAAACCAGGCGTCTACTACATCAACTCAGTAGATACCGTAACGCAGTGGCAGAACATCGGATGCGTGGAAACCATCAGCGAAATGCACATGATTCCCGTTCTGGAAGCGATCTTGCACCAGTATCCATTCCAGATCATAGGCTTTCACTGCGACAACGGCAGCGAGTTTCTGAACTACCAAGTAGCCAAGATGCTCGGCAAGCTCCTGGTGGAGTTCACCAAGTCACGGGCTTACAAAACCACGGACAATGCGTTGGTGGAAGGCAAGAACGGAGCGGTCGTCCGCAAGCATATCGGCTATGGCTTTATCGCTTCCGAACACGCCGAGGCGCTGCAGAAATTCTTCACCGCGCAGTTCAACCCCTACTTGAACTTTCATCGTCCCTGCGGTTTTGCCGTTCTGGCCAAAGGAGCGCGCGGCCGTATCAAGCGCCGCTATCCGGCCGACGACTATCGCACACCGTTCGAAAAACTGTGCTCACTGGAGAACTGGCAGCAATACCTCAAACCCGGAACCACCGAGGAGTTGCTTCGCACCCAAGCCCTGCAACGCAGCGACACAGAGGCGGCCAAGCAGATGCAGAAGGCCAAGCTCGGCATTCTCAAGCGCGTCCGACTCGAAGTCTAATCCGTCGCCAACTAGCAGCGCAGGCCTCTCCAGTGCTGGCCGGGGAAGGGGGCTCAAGCGCCGCCCCCTTCCCTCTCGACCCTTCCCTGGCTTCAACCAATACATCCACAAGGAGGACTCATTCTGAAGTTACCCTGCGCCTTACTTCAGGCTCACCCCGCATTGGAATCACTTCGGTGTTTCAGGCTCATTCAGCATTGGAATTATTTTTAACTTTCAGGCTCATTTCAGGATTGGAAAATGCTGCTTTGCCGCCCAAAGCAAAAGCCCCAAGGCACAACGTCCCTGGGGCTTTTACCAAAACAACTACACAAATTACAGACTCGAACACGAACCGACCTTTTACGTCAGCGTGAAGCAACCGGTCCATATGAGGAGCGGTTTCGACACTGTTCGAAACCTGAACTTAGAGAGGTCGACGTTTAAGAGTCGGCCACCTCACGCTTAGTTAGGGTACAGTTACTATTACTTTCAGATGTCATTTAGACTGGACCACCTCCTTCCTCAGTGATGGCTCCATCATAAAGCGAAGTTGGGAATCCTGTCAACGCTTTTTTGTCACTTTTCAGGTACTACAGCCTTATCCGGCCAATTCCATCCATTTCCTGCTGCGGGCCCGAATATCACCATCCGATACGAGGTCGCCAATCACCGCTACCGAATCAGCCCCGGCATCGAACACCGCACCCGCGTTGTCCATTGTGATCCCGCCAATCGCCACCAGCGGCAACCTGGTCAACGGGCGCAACCGGCGCAACTCGTCTAAGCCCACCACTGGATCCGGATTCTGCTTCGACACCGTGCCAAACATCGGCCCCAACGCCACGTAATCAACGGGTTCATTCAGCGCCGCGCGCAGTTGGCTTTCGTTATGGGTCGAGAACCCGATCACACAATTTGCGCCGGTGATGCGCCGTGCCTGCACCGGCGGTAAGTCATCTTGTCCCAGATGAAGGACCGCGCCGAAAATTGCAGCTAGGTCCGCGCGGTCATTCACGACGAATGGGACTTCCGCCTCCGCGCACAGCTTCGCGATTTCACCCATCTGTGCGACGATCTCTCGCGAATAAAACCCTTTGTGACGGAACTGGAGGATCTGCGCGCCGGCTTCCAATATCAGCCCAGCGGTCTTCGCCGGAGCCAATCCGCGGCGAGCACACGCCTCCGTATCCAGAATCGGATAAAAACGCGGCAGAGTGAACATGTTCTGGTGTATTTTTATCTGGCCGCCGCCAAAACTTCCGCCGCATCCGGCTTCCCGCGCTTGGCGTAGCGGATCACCCCATCGGGCCCAATCAAATACACGGTGCGTTTCACAATCAATCCGCGCGTGTGATACGCCACACCCATCTTTTGCCCTGGATCGATTAACAGCGGAAATGGCAGCTTATGCTTGCCTTGAAATTTGCCGTGGCTTTCCGCGCTCTGCGGATTGATTCCAAACACCAGCGTGTTTTTCTGTTTGGCCTCCGCCCAATGATCGCGGAATTCGCATAACTGCTTGGTGCACACCATGGTGTCGTCGCCCGGATAAAATACCAGCACCACGTTGTGCCCGTGCAGTGAAGCCAGCGTGACGGTCTTCCCATCCTGATCGGAAAGTGAAAAATCCGGCGCGGCCGCGCCAACCTGCAAGGGATCGGAGAAAAGCCAGTCCAGCATCAACCCTGAAAACCGTCTTACTTATTCGTGGTGCCGCTCAACCCTGACACCGGTCCCAGATACGCCAGCAGCCGGCCCGCCGTAATGGCCAGAAACCAGCACGCCATTGACGCCATCGCCAAAGTTTTGGCTTGCGAAGAAACTGGCTTCTGATCCAGTTCAGGATCGTCAAAAACCACCTTGCGGATTTTGTAAATCAGGAAGGTGCCGAGCAATACGAAAAGCATCTTGACGCCAAAATCCCAATTGGTCAACTTAGTGGTGGCGTCGGCAATCAGCAGCACCGTGCCCGTCACCAGGTTCAGCCAGAAGCCAGCCCACAACAACGGATACAACTTCTCCAGCGGTTTCACCGGGACGTTGGGCCACAACCCCAACAAAACCATATTGATGATGGCGCTGAGGCCGGCGACAATCGACATGCCAATGGTGTGCAGCACCAGGAATGTGGGAAAGGCCCAAATGGAACTGGACTCCCGCACCCAAATGGAAAACGACATGTTCTCAAGCGAACTTAGAAAATTGCCCATAAATTTCTTTCGAAAGAGCTTAGCTGCCCTGTTCTTTTTCGTCCCGCTCCGCGCTTTTCGTCATCATCACGCCCAGCACAACCGCCACCACGGTGACGATAAATACCACTGCCAACACCTGCAAACCTAACATCGCGCACCTCGGTTAAAGTTAGAAGCCATGCTTAAAATGCGCTGCCAATGAACGGCAGCCAGGTTTAAAATGCGTTGCCGATAAAGGGCAACATGCTGCCAAAATAAAGCACGCCAATCCACAACACAATGGCCGACACCGCCGCGAACTTGGCTGTAAACGGCGCCTCATCGCCGGGTTTGATCACCCAGGCTTCGTCCAGCACCGTGAAGTACAGCGCATTCAGGCCGGCGATCATAATCAGCGCCAGCTTCCAGTGAAACGCCACGTTGGTATCGTATTGATCCGGGCTGGCCACAAAGAACAACATGCCGGTAAGCACGTTGATGCCGAAGCCCAGAATCGCCCACGGCAGCAAACGATGCAACGTGGCGAAACTCACATTCTTCATCACGCCCAGCATGCGCAGGTCAATCAGTAAAATCACGCCAATCAGCAAAGTTAAGCCAATGAAGTGCAGCGTTTCGAGCGACGGCCAACCCCACGGCGAACCCACTACCTGTAAACCAATCTGCCGCGCCAACGGCCATTCGGCCGGTTCCGCCACGCCACGCTTTTCGGGAGTTGCAATCTCATCGCCGCCCGCCGCTGGCGCAATCACGGCCGACGTCTCCGGATGCCGGATCTCGCCGCCAATGTTGGCAGCGCGCGTAACCACACCCATGGTGACCAGCGAAAGAATGAGAATCAGGCCCGTGTTCCAGTTGGCCACTTGCTTGAAGCGCCGCAACTGCCACAGTCCCAGCCACGCAAACGCGCCGGTTAACTCCATCATCGCTAGCGCCATCAGCGCCGCGCCTTCATGGGTGCGGATCAATGTTTTCGACGCCATGGTGCTGTGTTCCAGCGCCTTTTGCGCCGCGTTACCGGTAACGTAGGTGCAGAGAGTGACCAGCGCGACGCCCACCAGCAACACCAGGCTCATCCGCTTCAGATCAACGCTCTTGGTCAGCAGCGCCACAATATACAGGCCCATGGCAATGATGCCGCCAATGGTGGGAACGTGATTTAACAGTAAATGTAAGTGGACCAAGTCATTCAAATTCATTGAATGTCTCCTAAAAGCGCAAGCTCCATCAGGGCCCCAAAACACCCTTTGACTTCGCTGCAAGAATATCTAGTGTAAACGATGGAGCCGAACAATTCTACCCGATCGCGTTCTGGTACGAAACTTCCCAAGGCAGTCTTGCGCCAGTGCGTTCGCCGGAAAACTTTAACGCGCCGCACAGGCCGTTGGGTTCCAGCCGGATTGATCGTTCTGCTTTTTGAAATGGGTACTGGTAATAAACGGCTGATTCAGATTCGCCGGATCGTCCACAATCGTGGTTACCACCAGCCAGCTGTCGCCGTTCGGTTCAATCGTACGGTCGTAGTATTCGGTGAGGACAGTCTTGTCGCTATACGGCACGCCATTCTTGCGGAGATAACCGGCCTTCAATTTCGTCGTGATCGCTTTCAGAGATCCGCCGCGCACCGGTCCACCGCGTCCGCCGCCAATAATGTCCCAAGAGGCCTGGGAAACACCCTGCCAATCGCCGCCCGCAGCATTTGACGGCTTGAAATTGAAATTGCGGGTTTGCGTGCCGGCGTCAGCTTCTACTTTCAACGTGTCGTCGTCGGCCCACGAAATTCGGATGCGGCCCGGAACGCGCATAATCGCCGGCGCACCATAGGACTTGCATTGATTGCCCGCCGCTTCGTCTTTTGCGGGATCCCAAGTGTCCGCCAACTTGCGGCCCTCGGGAGTCAACGGGACGCTGGCGTAATCGCCCTTCGCCGGGGTCACCATGCGGTAACGCCAATCCTCCGTGACCACCGACACCCATTGGCCAGTGATATCGATGGGAGCCTGCGCCTTACCATTCCGCGGAGCCGTGGGCGCGCCCTGCGGCGGTTGCGCCAAAACTGTCTGCGACACAAATGGCAACGCGAGCGAGAGCACCGCCGTAAACAAAAACGGCGCATTGCGCCTCACTTGCAACTTTATCATAAGGATGCTTTTCTCCAAAAGGGATGGCCTAACCAAGTATTACCGCGAGTTACTGCCCAAAATTTAGGTTCCGGCAGCGGCATCTAAATTATCGCGCCGCTGCCAGTATCTACTACTGCATCAGACACGTTTGCTGCATCAGACACGCAACCGCGGCTGCCAAACCAACATCTGGCCCATTCTCCAGCCGGGCCGATACACGCTGATCCACCAGGACTAGTCGAACGTCCCGCCCCACTTCCAACCATCACTAGGACGGGTGATGTTCACCATGCGCAAGCGATGATCTTCCGGGTTACGGCCAGGGTTGCCAACGATGATCACATGATCGCCGGGCTTCAACGTCTCACGGGTTACGCCCTGACGGCCCAACTGGCCGCCTGCGCCCCACTCAATCGCCCAGCGCTGCATGGCGCCCTTTTCATCCGGCGCTTCCACGTGCACAAAGCTGTGCGGATTGCGATACAAAAATTGAACCAGATTGCCTTCGATCTTCTGCGTCTTATCTTCAAAATAAGTCGCGGCGAAGGAGTGGTGGGCCGAGGCTCGGCCACTGGACAGATACGCCCCAGCGGCGAGTACCAAAGCGAGCAGTGCGCGCTTCATTCCTAAACTGAACATGAACATTCTCCTCTTTAATTTGAACCAGATGTTGGCCAGCCGTTGAACTTTATCACACGCCGAAACGATAGGTCAAGACCAAATGGCTTAGCACGCATGAAACATAGCACGAGGTCAACCTGAGCGCGCAAAGCAGGGAGTCAAAACGCCGTCAGTGACCGGTCAGTGACGGGCATTGTAGTTTTGTTATCAGCCTGTTAGCACACACACTCCCAAACGGCCGCCTGACCGTTTGGCATAGAGAATTCGCGTTTCACTACTGCCGCCAAGCTTGCTTCCGTCGTGGATCAAAGAGGTTTCGGATCAAACCCAACCTTCTCGGTAGATTTCGGCCAGCGCCACGGCGCACTCCAGGCCGGCGGACCGGCGGAGTGCCGATCCGAGCTGCTATCCTTTCCTTTCCGGGCATCCGTGTTTCCTTTCCGATGATCCTTGTTTCCTTTCCGATCATCCGTGTCCGACCTTAGGAGACTGTTCATGAAGACTTTTGCCAACCAAGTGGTCGTGATCACCGGCGCCAGTTCCGGCCTGGGCGCCGCCGCCGCGCTGCAATTCGCCCGCGAAGGAGCTAGCGTTGTGATCGCCGCCCGCCGCATCGATAAAGGCGAAGCCGTGGCGCAACAGATTCGCGCGCTGGGCGCTGAAGCTCTTTTCGTGCGAACCGACGTTACCGAACGCGCCGACATTGAAAACCTGATCGCGCAGACGCTTGCCAGATTCGGCCGCCTGGACTGCGCCGTCAACAACGCAGGCATCGGCGGGCCAGTGCTAACGCCTATCGCGGATATCAGCGAAGAAGCTTGGGACCAGGTGATGAACATCAACCTGAAAGCCGTTTTTATGTGCATGAAGCACCAGATTCCCGCCATGCTGCAACGCGGCAAAGGAGCCATCGTTAACGTTTCGTCCATCTATGGTTACAAGCCCAGCGACATTAGCCACGCGCCGTACTGCGCCAGCAAATTCGGGGTGATCGGACTATCGAAAACAGCGGCAATCGATTACGCGAAGCAAGGCATCCGCGTAAACGTGGTTAGCCCCGGCTTCACCCGGTCGGAAATGATCGATCCGACGCAGGAAGCCACGGCGGAATTGATCAAGACCTTGATCCATCGCTACTCCGCGGCCAATCGCGTTGGTGAGGCGGAAGAGACCGCCGAGGCCATCACCTGGCTGTGCTCCGATGCCGCGCGCTTCGTAAATGGCGCGGTGCTGGCCGTCGACGGCGGCGATACAACACGCTTATTTTGATCGCCCGTGTTTCGCGTTACCGCGCGAACTATTTTTTATCGCTCAAGCTTTTGTAGGTGTTCTCCACGAAGCGATCAATCTGGCCTTGATTGGCCGCATAGAGCGGATCGTAGTCGCGAGTGAGTTTGGCGGCCTTCACTTGATCGAGCGTCATGCCCTTTTTAACCGCGTCCTGAAAACGGTCGCGCAGGATGGTGGCCATGTCGCGGTATTCCACCACGTCGGCTTCGTCACACAGGTGGCCGTGGCCCGGAATCACATAGGTGCCGCCCTCTTGTTTGTCGGCGGGAACCGTCAGTTCGATGATCCTGTTCAGCGCCGCGATGACGCCGTTGATACTACCGCCACGCGCAATGTCTGCGTTAGGAAACCCGCCGGGTGTGAACAAATCACCCGCACTGATCACGTCGGAACGCCGGAAGTACACAATCGTATCGCCATCGGTGTGGGCGTTGTGCGGATGGATCAACTGGACCGCCTCGCCGTTAAAGTACAGGTCTTTGCTATCGGTGAAATAAGTATCGGTGGGCAGCGCCCCGAACGGCAGCGCAGGCTGGCCCGCCGCCGGAGGCTTGTTCATCCAGTTCAGCGTATTTTCGTGGGCAAAAATGGGAGCTGGCGAATTGGCCGCCACTTGACCCGCGAAATTCCCGCCCACAATCAGGTTGCCGGCCTTCGAAAGCGTTTCATTGCCGCCAGTATGATCGCCGTGCGCGTGCGTGTTGATAATGTTGCGGAGGGGTTTATCGGTCAGTTTTTTGATCTCGGCAAGCATCTTGTCGGCCATCGGCGCAAACTGGGTGTCCACCAAAAGCACCCCGTCCTTGCCCACTTGCACCGTGGTATTGCCGCCCGCGCCCACCATCATGTAAACCTGGGTCGGCGGGGCGCCGCCCAACGGGCCGAAGCCCTGCACCCGGATCACGCGCTCTTCTACTTTGGAAAAATCCTGTTGCTGCTGGGCCAGCATGAGTAATCCGCCGGCGCTAAACAATACCCCTACGGCCGCTGCAGCCTTAATGAATTTCAATTGCATTTCGCTGGTTACCTTTTTCTGGTTCGACTATTTCGCGACACTCTACTTAACAGCCGTGTTGGGGTTCTTCATCATCCCGGCCACCTTGGTTTTGTATTCCGGATACATGGTTTCCGCGCCACCGCGGGCTGCTTCTGTCGGAAGCTTGTACTTGGTGGGGAACTCCGTCAAAAACGTATTGTTTCCCGGCAGGTGGTGTGGCACCACACCCAGCGGGCGTTCCACTTCCACCACCGATTCACAGGGATACGGCGCGATCACTTGTTGCAGGTCCAACACAAAATCCGTGGTCCGCACAAAGGGCTCGGTTAAATACACCGGATCGTTGATGACCACCATCCACGTCATGTAATCGCCGTTGCGGAAAATATGCTCGGTCACGGTCGCTTTTTCGCTGCGCGGAATGCCGTTACGGCGAATCCATCCGTTCTTCAAATGCGTGGTGGTAATGGTGAGCATGTTGCCTTCCCACGTACCGGTAGAAAAACCCTGCCAGGTGTGCGCGGCATAGTCCGGCGGATGCGGGCGGCCGTCCATCCAGATGGTCCGCTCTGGCGCTTGCCAGGACATGTGAGTGTGCCAGGCAATTGTCTGCTGGGTGTCGCGGTCCACTTCCTTCGACCAGCGAGTGTTGGCCGGACCGCGCATGCCGTAATCCGACGGATGCGGCTTGCACTGATGTTCGGGTAACGTCAACAGCGAAGCATCCCAGCTATCGGCGCGCAAGCGGGCGGCGTCGGTGATGGGCAAGCCCAGATAATCGCCGATGTCCGGGCCAGGAATGCGCTCCGGCTGATCTTCGTGGAACCGCGGATTCCATTCGCCTGCCAAATCCACCTGCGCCAACGCCGGCAGACCGAACAAACCCATCATCAAAATCAGCGACCCTGCTACCTTAACGCCGTTTGTGCGCTTCATCAATTTGCCTCCCGGATATCACTGCAAAACAGACGGCTGTCGAACGCCAGAACTCCGCTAGAATGCTGAAAATACGGGAAAGCCCTCTCGTTTGCAGCCCAGTTCATAACACCATACAGATCAGACTGCTGTCAACAGCCGTTTGCCGGAGTTGAAGTAGGCCAGAGGCCGCCTGGCGAAGGGGCTGCGCGTGGCCAGAGTTACCACCCTGGAACAAGACTGGCGCGGCCGCAGGTTTCACAAATATTCCTCGCCAAGCCAAGCCTGCTGGCCGAACATCTATCTAGCCATACATTTATCTGGCCATACATCTATCTGGCAGAACAGGCCGTGGGGTTCCAGCCCTGTCCGTCACTCTGCTTCCGGAACTCGTAGGTTTTGATGTAAGGAGGTTGGAAGAACCGCGGATCGTCGACGGTGGTGGTCACCACCAGGTACTCCTGACGATCGATGTCGACCAGGTGCACAAAGTATTCGGTAATCACCGCGTCGGGTCCATATGGAACGCCGTTCTTACGCACGTAGCCCGGCCGCATGCCGGTGGTCACCACTCTCAACTGGCCCGGCCTGGGCCCATTCACGGGCGCTGCAGTGGCGGGCGCGAAAAATCCCTGCCGCGGCGCTCCCGGAAATTCCCAGCGCGCCACGGAGTTGCCCTGCCAAGTTGACGCACGGTCAGTCTTTCCACCTGAGCCCGCCCCGCCAAAAACAAAAAGCCGGGTTTGCGTGCCGGTGTCGATGTCCATCTTGAGAGTGTTGTCATCCTGCCAAACCATGTGCAGACGGCCCGGCATGCGCATGATTCCGCCCGCGCCATAAGCCTTGCATTGTTCGCCGTTGGCCTCATCTTTAGCGGGATCCCAGGCGTTGCTGGCTTGGCGCGCTTCCGCTGTCACCGGAATATATTCCACGCTACCCTTGGGGGGCGTGATCATGCGATAGCGCCAATCATCAGTCACCAGAGAGACCCAGTAGCCGCTGATATCCCACGGGGCTGCAGTTCGCGCCGGTGGTGCAACAGGTTGCTGGGCGCCGGCCTGTTGCTGACCATGCAGTGCCTGGAAAACGCCGGGAGCAGCCAAAATCAGGCAAGCGATCATCGATCTGTGGCGCACAAATTTCATCTCCTACGGCTTGCTGTCCACTTTTTTGCTATTCACTGAGTTGGTATTCAGGCTGCGGTACACACCCTCAATAAACAGGGCCGGTGTGTACACCGGGTTCCGCCCGAACCGGCCATCATAGTCAATGGTCAGCTTGGCGGCCTTCACTTGTTCTAGCGTCATGCCTTTTTTTACCGCCCCACGGACGCGGTCGCGCACGATGGTCAGCATATCGCGGTAATAGGCCAGGTCAGCCGAATCCGCCAAGCGGCCATGCCCAGGCACCACCATGGTGCCGCCTTCCATCATGTGCTCCACCACTGCGGTGTCCAGCAGCCAGTTCATCCCGTCGATCATTCCCTGAATGCTGCCGCCGTTTGCCACATCAATCACCGGATAGCTGGCCATGTCAAAAATGTCGCCCGCCACCAGAACATCCGACGCCACAAACTGCACGATGGTGTCGCCATCGCTATGCGCGGCGGGCATATGCCACAGAACCACCGCTTCCCCATTGAAGTGGTTCAGCTTGAATTTGGCTCCGCTGTAGGTTTCCGTTGGCAGTGCGGCCGATGGCGTCTTGACCGCGCTCTTTTGCCGCTCCTCACGCAATACCGGATTCGCATTTTCGTGCGCGATGATCCAGGCACTGTCTACCGCGATACCAACGTGACTTCTCCCCGCCCTTGAAAACGCGGCATTGCCGCCCACATGGTCCGCATCCAGACTGGTGTTGATGATGCCCACAATTGGTTTAGCGGCCGGCGGAGCTGCCGTGGTCGCAGTAAACGTCGAACTGCTCCACCAGGCGCAGCTAGGGCCAACGCCAACGCAAACCTGCTGCGGCATTTGCGCGGCCGTTACCCTGCGCGACAATTCCTGCACCGCCGCCAGCAACTTGTCCGTGACCGCAACAGGTCCGGTATTCACCACCAGAATGCCGTCTTTCCCAATAGATGCCACGATGTTGCTGCCACCCGCTACCAGCATCCATATGTTTCCCTTGATGGGAAGAATTTTGACCGGTGGGTCTGCCAATTTGGCAGGTTGTACTGCCGGTTGCGCTACTGTTTGCGCCACCAGATGAGAGAGGCTAACGGCTCCCAGTAAAACCGTGGCCAGGCGGAAGGAAGGTTTCACCGTCTACGTATCCTTACCTTCCCCGCAGAGCGGACTTGGTGCCCATGGACCACTCCGCCTCATGCAGCTTCTTCTGAAATTCTGGATACATTGTTTCCGGTCCACCAGTTGCTTGCTCCGCAGGCACTCCGTAGCGCGCGCGAATGTCTTTGAGGAATGGGTTCTCGCCCGCCAGATGGTGCGGCACGTGATCTTTTTCCAGGCCTTCGTAAACCGAGGTGCAGGGATGCGGCGGCACCAGCGAATTCACATTCAAGCGATACTCCGAACTGCGCACCAGCGGCTCGGAAAGGTAATTCGGATCATGCACAATACTGATCCAGGTAAGAATATCGCCGCGGCGAATCCACCAGCTGGTCACCGTGGCTTCATCCGAAGCCATCGCGCCGTTGCGGCGGATATAGTCTTCTTTTAAGTGCGACGTCTCAATGCGCAGGATGTCGCCTTCCCAGGTCGCCGTGGAAAATCCGCCCCAGGAATGCGCCGCTTCCTCAATCGGACTGGGCCGGCCATCCAGATAGACCGGCATATTTGCGGTTTGGTGCCACTCCGGCTGGTAGGCGACAACTTCGCGACTGGACGGATCCACGTCCTTGCTAATCCGCAATTGCGTCGGCCCGCGATAAATGTAAGCCCAGCCATGCGGCTGGCATTGGTACTCCGGCAGTGATAACAGCGCTGCGTCCCAGGCTTCAGCCCGAGCCAGCCCTGCGGCACTCAACGGGAGACCGAACCAATCGCCCACCCACGGATTTTCCGAGTTGTCCTGCGAGCGCACGACCACCCACTCGCCCGAAAAATCCGTCTGGACCGGCGCTTGAGCGGCTGCTTCCCGTGCGCAAAACGATGCGACGATCAGTATCGCCGCCAACCGCACGAAATGTGTTTTGAGCATAGACTACTTGGGTGTAACGTGAATCAGTGCGCCGGGATTGGCATCCTCCAGCAGCCACAATGTGCCATCCGGCGCTTCTTCCACATCGCGGATGCGCTTGCCCACGTTCCAGCGCTCGGCCATCTTTGCGCCGCCGTGGCCGTCAAAGAGGATGCGGTTCAGCGACGTGGTTCCCATGCCTCCGATAAACCCGTTGCCATTCCACTGCGGAAACGTCCGCGTGCCTTGATAAAACATCAAGCTGCCCGGCGCAATCACCGGCACCCAATAGATCGCCGGCATCGCCAGCTCGGGCCGCATATCGGGCTTGGGAATGGGAACGCCGTTATAGTTCTGCCCAAAGGAGACCAGCGGCCAGCCATAATTCTTGCCCTTCTCGATCAGGTTCAACTCATCGCCGCCAGCCGGACCATGCTCCACCTCCCACAATTCGCCGCTGGGCGAAAACGCCATGCCATAAGGCGTGCGGTGGCCCATCGTCCAGGTCTCCGCCGGCGTCATGTTGGGCCCAGGGAAGGTATAGGTGCTGACCACTTTCGCCGTCTTGGCGGCTTCGGTGTCACGAGCCGGATCGATCAACGGAATCGTTTCAGCGCCGATTTTATCGAAATTGGGATTCCCCGGCGCGGGTTTCCCGTCCAGCGTCAGGCGCAGAATCTTGCCTACCGGCTGGTCCGGATCCTGCGCTGGAGTGAACCGTTGGCGGTCACCCACCGTCAGGAACAGGGATTGTCCATCCGGCGCAAAAGCAATCTGCCCGCCGGGCTGGCCGCCCTTGCCCTTGGGCAACTGGCGCCACAGCACATTGAAGTTTTCCAGTCGCGCTCCGCCACCTGGCCCACCAGGCCCGGCTGGGACCGCAAGGTTCAGCTTGGCGCGTGCCAGCGCCAGCCCGCCGCCATATTCACCGGGCTCCACATAAGTAAGATAGACGCTCTGGTCGGTCGAGTAATTGGGCGAAAGATAGATGCCCAGCATGCCGTTCTGCCCCTGCCAATACACCGCTGGCGTATTGCCCACCATGGTGATCTTTTCGCCCTTCGAAGACACCAGCCAAACCGGCCCAATCTTTTCCGTAACCAGCATCCGGCCATCCGGCAGGAATGCCAGCCGCCAGGGCAGTTCAAAGGTGGCCGCCGCCGGGGTCATCGTGAAAGGCATGCTTGCTTCGGGTTTTTGTTCGCCGGCATTCACCTGGGCCCAGGCCCCCGCCGAGCCTAAGGTCACAAGCAACACCGCTGTCGCCAATTTCATCATCATGTCTCCTTGCATCTCCGGCGCATCTCCCAGGCGCGCTATCACGCGTTCCGGGCGCCGTTGACTATCATATACCACCGTCTTTCGCGAACGCTTTCGCCTTCTGTCGTCACGCTCCAAATCGGCGACGATGAACCGTGTATTCGGCTACCTCAGCGATCTGCTTCTCACGCTGCGTTGGGTAGCGGGAGGTCTCCTGGTGGGCGTCCCAAAAACCACGTCCCAAAAACGAGGAGCAACTGGCAGTTGCTCCTGGTTTTTCGCTTGGTCTTTTCGCTGGTTTTTCGGTTCCTGCCAGGGGCCGGCTCTTGAGCAGACATTTGCAACGCAAGCACAGCGTCGAAGTAGCCCCAAACGCCGGCCGGCCACGCTGTCAAGAAATTGCCGCCACAAAAAATTGCGCCGTCGGTCCAACTTTGTGGCACGATGGAGCTTAGGCTATGTCGGATCCCAACCAAATACAGCGCCTCCGCCGCGTTGTTCAGCAATTTACGAAAGACCCATTACCCGCCGACTCGGAGGAGTCTCTGTTTGAAAGCGGGCTGCTTGATTCCTTCGCGCTGCCTGATCTCATCAGCGCGCTCGAACAGGAATTCTCCATTAAGATCCCTGACCGCGATTTGAATCCGCGTAAATTCGATTCCATCGCAAGGATGGAGGAGTACCTGAAGCAGCATGCCGGCTGAGGTATCCAAGCGTAGCCGGGAAGGCAGCCGCCACCAACCGGAGCGATCATAAAAATGCATCCGCGGCCAAAGGGAGCGGCTCAATAAATGCCTGCCTATATCCACGGCTTCGGTGCCCATCTCCCCGCACGGATCGTCACTAACACCGACATCGCCGACCGGATTGGGAAAACCGCCGACTGGATCGAGAAGGCTTGCGGCATTCGCGAGCGACGCTGGACTGAGCCTGAGATCAGCGTCGCCGACTTAGCGGTAGCGGCGGCCCAGAATTGCATCGAAAACATTGGCCAGCAAGAAATCGGCCTGATCATTGTGGCCAGTGGTTCGGCTCCCGGCGGATTCCCTGGACCCGCAACGGAAGTTGCGCTAAAACTGGGGTGCGCCGCTGTCCCCGCCATAGACCTGCCGATGGCCAGCGCCGGATCGCTTTTTGGAATGGTGATGGCTTCGCAAATGTGTCAACAGTATCGCGACATCTTGGTGATTGGTGCCGAGAAGATGTCTTCGGTTCTGCAAGTTGGCGGCGCGCCGGATCCCAATACCGAAATCTTGTTCGGCGACGGAGCTGGCGCGGTGCTGATCAGTTCGCGGCCGGGGCGCTGGCGCATCCTGGATTCCGCGCTGCATAGTGACGCCATTTTTCGCGACCGTTTGTCGTTTGATTGGCACTCGCCATTGAAGATGGACGGCCTGACGGTGATCCTGCAAGCGTCCCGCAAACTTCCGGCAGTGATAGAGGAAGTGTTGACCCGCCAGAATATCGTCACCACGGATGTAGCCGCGTTCCTGATGCATCAGGCCAATCAAAATTTGTTAATCCGCGTGGCCAAAACACTGGGTGTTGGCGAAGATCGTTTCTATCTCAACATCGCAAAGTACGGTAACACGTCGTCGGCGTCCATGCTGATTGCCGCAGCGGAGTGGGCAGAATCGAATCCCCATCCGTCGAGTCCGATTGTTTTCGCAGCCTTTGGCGCGGGGTTTCATTGGGGCGCGTTGGTGGCTGGGGACGATACGGCCTTGGGGTAGCAGTGCGTGCGGATTTGCGAGAGGAAAGCCTAGCTTTGGCGAGAGAGTGAGTGCCTGCTCGCTAAACCCTTTGCCGCTGTCGTGCGCTACGAAAAGCAAACTCGAGAGAAGCCGAATACCCACGCTACGGTGTACCAGCAGCGCCACAGTTGTCGCGTCCCGCTTGCCGGCAGTCGTTGTACGCCGCTTGCCGCATCATGCGGAAAACCTCGGCTTCATCGCGGTCCGCCGCCTTGCTTTGTCCGGCCAACCACAGCACACGCTGCGCAGAATTGTGAAAAGTGATTCCGTACGGATCGCCTCCCATCAGTCTGGCGGTGAAGCGCAGTTTGCCGCCAATTACGATGCTATGTTCGGTGTCGTTACGGAAACCGATATTGTTGGTGCCGTCCCGCAGCCACTTGGCCCAGTAGTCACCTTTGGCATTTCCCTGGGCTCCGGCTTTGGCAAACCACGCAACGGCAGTTTGACGATTCTGCGGGACACCAATCCCGAACTGGTAGGCGCGCCCGAGTGAAAACTGGCCCTTCATCCATCCCTGCTGAGCGCTGGCCTGAAACAAACGGGCGGCCAGATCCCAATTTTCCGGAACGCCCTCGCCTAATTCATAAAACAAACCCACTTGATTTTGTGACTCGGGTTCGCCCTGCGCGGCGGCGCGGCTGTACCATTCGAAAGCAGCTTTCGCGCTCTGCTGCACACCGTCACCCTGATCGTAGAGCAGGGCCAAGCGCAGTTGCGCGACCGCGTTGCCCGCTTCGGCCGCGCGAAGCACGATTTTCGCGGCGCCGGCATGGTCCCCGGCTTGAAAGCGCTGGCCGGCTTGATCGTAAATGTCGTTCGCCGGAAGTTGCTGGCAGTATTGCCGGGCGGCGGCCGTACGCTGCATTTTACCGGCGCCGGGTTCGATTCCAAGACACTTCTGCAATACCCCGGATGCCATCACCACGGGCACCGCTGCCAACGAACGCGAATCCATCATCCAGCTCAGCACGAGACCCAGCATGATGAACCTCACGGAAAGCATCAGCAGACGCATTTGCCGTTACCTCCGGCTAAACTTGGAGCCAGTTTATCATCAGCGATTGCCAGCGCGCAGCAGCGATTTAGCGTTTTGATATCCGCTAACCACGAAGTGGCCCATGCGGAGGTGCTGGGCGTAATTTTGATGGCTGCGCCTACGACACAGCGAACATTCTCAACCTGCCTGACACGCAGATGTACGGCAGGCCCGACCGTGAGTAGAACCTACAACGCTACAATGAAATCATCCTCGTGCAAGGCCAAATCTCCACCGTAAATACTCCCAGCGAACAGGCAACCACGCACGAAAAATACTCAACGCTCATCCCCATCCTCGTGGCCGGGGCGTTCTTCATGGAGAATCTGGACGGCACCATCATCGCCACCGCGCTACCGCAGATGGCCAAATCATTTCATGCCAATCCCGTGGACTTGAGTTCCGGCATGACGGCCTACATGTTGACCCTGGCCGTCTTCATTCCCGTCAGCGGCTGGTTGGCGGACCGGCTGGGTGCGCGTACCGTTTTTACGTCGGCCATTGCGCTGTTTACTTTCGCGTCCATTCTTTGCGGCATCAGCAACGGCGCGCTGCAGTTCACGGCCTTCCGTGTGCTGCAAGGCATCGGCGGGGCCATGATGGTTCCCATCGGCCGCCTGGTGGTCTTACGGGTGACAGAAAAGAAAGACCTGTTGCGCGCCATGTCGTTCATTACCTGGCCTGGCCTGGTGGCTCCCGTGCTGGGGCCGCCGCTGGGTGGATTCATCACCGACCGCGCCACCTGGCGCTGGATTTTTTATCTGAATGTTCCGTTGGGCATTATTGGAATTGCGCTGGCTCTGCTGTGGATTCGCAACCAACACGAAGACTCGCAGCGGCGTTTCGATTGGCTGGGTTTTGGATTAGGTGGCACTTGTTGTATCGCCTTCATGTACGGCTTGGAATTGATGGGCCGCCAACACGCCGAGTGGTCTGCTGTCGGAGCTTTTCTAGGCTACAGTGCGCTTGCGGGCTGGCTGGTGGTGCGCCACATGCGGCGAGTGGAAGAGCCGTTAGTGAATTTAGATTGCTTGAAAGTGCACACCTTTGTGATTGCCATGGCAGGCGGATCTCTGTTTCGGGTGGCGATCATGGCGTCTCCATTTTTGTTGCCGCTGATGTTCCAAGTAACCTTTGGATTAACCGCGTTTCAATCCGGGCTGTACGTTCTGGCCATGTTCGCAGGCAACTTGACGATGAAGAGCGTGACCACTCCGGTGCTGCGCAAATACGGATTCCGCACGGTGTTGCTGGTAAACGGTATTGTCGCGGCGTTGTTGATTTTGCTTTGCGGATTCTTGCGGCCGTCGACGCCGGTGGCGGTGATCGTCGCGGTTTTGTTCCTGCATGGTCTGACGCGGTCCATGCAATTCACCAGCTACAACACTCTGGGCTTTGTCGACATCGGCAAGCCATTGATGAGCTCCGCCACCAGCTTCGCGGCGGTAGTGCAGCAGATGGGCATGGGTTTGGGTGTAGCTGTGGGAGCAGTGGCTTTACGTGCAGCGGCCTGGTTTAGAAACGACACGTCGGGCTTGCCGACGCTGAACGATTTCCATATCGCGTTTTGGCTGGTGGCAGTGCTGGCGAGTTTGGCGATCATCGATTCCTTCGGTCTGGCGCATCACGCGGGAGCGGAGGTTACGGGGCATGCGAAGGGGTGATGCTCAGTCCTGGCCTCTAAAGCTATTTCTCCAAACCGCCGAATCTTCCTATGCGGGATCCCGCATAATATGACACCCGTTCAAACCGCAGGCATTTCCGGCAACTCCACCACGTTTCAGCCCTCCACCGCCGGAACGGTGAGGCTCTTTTCGGTCTTCGGAGTGCCGGTGCGGTTGCATTTTACCTTCATCCTGTTCGCCATCTTCGCAGCGGTTTCGGCTTTGGGCGGGGCGCCGGCGAATATGAGCTATGCCATTTTTGTGCTGGGCAGCGCGGTTAGCGTGCTGCTGCATGAGTTGGGCCACGCGGCTATGGCGGCGCGGTTCCGGGTGCGCATCGTAGAGATCGTCATGTTCCCCATCGGCGGCCTGCCGCGCATGGAGCCGATTCTGCGCCCGTCCACGGAGATCTGGATAGCGCTGGCGGGGCCACTGGTGAATTTGGTGTTGGCGGTGGGCATCTTCTTTTCGATGGCCGCCATGCGCATTGCCCCCAAGGTTGCAATTGAGGACCTGTTGCATCCGAATGGCAAAAATGTTTGGGCCCTGCTGCTGTACGGCAACGTGATGATTGCCTGTTTCAATCTGTTGCCTGCCTATCCCATGGATGGCGGACGCATTCTGCGCGCGCTGCTTTCTTATGCTTGGCCCGCCCAAAATAATAACGACCGCGCCACGCACATGGCCGCCTGGATGGGCCGGATGTTGGCGATGGGTATGGGGCTTTACGGGTTGCTGGGATCCAGTTTTATTCTGGTTTTTTTCGCCTTGTTCATTTATTTGGGCGCCGCGCAGGAAAGCATTGCCGTGCTGGGGCGCTCCCTTTCACACGGGGTGCCGGCGGGCGCAGTGATCATCACCAAGTTCGATACGCTGGACCACGGCTGTACCATTCGCCAAGCCGCCAATCTGATGTTCTCCACCACACAACCGGATTTTCCGGTGATGCATGGCGATCAAGTGGTGGGGGTGTTTGGCCGCAAACTGCTGGCCCGCGCATTGGCCTCCGAGGGGCTGGACGCGTATCTGGCCGGGGTGATGGACCGCGATTTCCTGGTCTTGAATCCGGCTGCGGATCTTGCTGAAATCCTCCCGCTGATGGCTCACGGCGGGCGCTGCGCTTTGGTGACGGAAGAAGGCAAAGCGGATGGCAAACTGTTGGGCCTGTTGACGACGGAGCACGTTTCGGAATTTCTGGTGCTGCGCCGCTTTGGTCTGGAGCCCGCCAGTTTAGCGAATCCGGAGTCGAGCCCGAGCCCCAGCGAAGCTTAGCGACATTTTCAGAGCCAAAATAACCA
The DNA here is from genome assembly GCA_025350105.1 of Terriglobia bacterium. GTDB lineage: Bacteria > Acidobacteriota > Terriglobia > Bryobacterales > Bryobacteraceae > Palsa-187. The sequence goes on from JANXYJ010000003.1 coordinate 29,201, forward strand.
GACCAAGCGCTATCAAAACGGCGGAGGCAGGCTCTGGCGTCATCGAATGATGATCGTCACCATCGTGTCCGCCGTCGTGCTCGCCGTCATGTTCACCGTCGTGTTCGCCGTGGCCGTCTTCCTGGTGCAACTGAGCACCCCAGCCGCTTCCTGACACTGATTGGGCCAGCAAGGTCATCGCTAGTGTAGAGCCGTTGGTGCTGCTGGACCCCATTGAACTGGATGTCGAGCCCGGCAGATCGGCACTGGTCGGCGGTGACGGGTTTTGCATCCCGTAACCACAATCAGCAGATCCGGCGGTTATACAGCCACCCGCTAAAGGGTTGGGTAGCACCACCGATGGAAGGGAAACGAAGGGAGCTCCGGTTCCTGAGTTGCCGGTGCCAATGTTGGTTGTTCCTGTGCCGCCTGCGCTACTGACGGGGTTGGTTGTCACCAAAGAAGTGGCCCACAAACAGCCAGTGAGCGCAGGGAAGCAAAGGACGAGAAGTCGTAGCAAATGAAAGATTCGATGTGCCAGCATGCCAATTTAGTTGCCGACACGCGGGATTAGTCTGTGAAGTTTATCCCGTATTTCCTACCCTTAGGTAAATTCTATTCCCTTGCTCTACTTGGCAGCACTCCTGTGATGGATTGTTTGTAGAGGGCCAAGCCGGCGAGCGCGGCGAACCCTCCGGCCAGTAATATTCCCGCCGATGGTTCCGGTAAAACCTGGAAGTCGCCATTGATGGTCAAGGTGCCGGTGACGGATTGGATGCTGGTGTTGCTGGAATCGTTGGCGATCACCACAAACTGGTAAATTCCGGCGGGCAAAAACGTCGTGTAGGAGAGGCCAACCGTTCGGCTATCAAGGCATGTCCCGGCAAGGCACAGCACGGTTCCGCTGGTGCCGGTGGAACTGGCTGAGGGAATCCAACTCAATTCGGTGATGGTGTAGCTGCACACGGGGTTGCTGGAAGTGGCGCACGGGTCAATGAAACCGCTTTCCACCGGCACGTCAAAACTGACCTGGGTGGTATCCGGCAGCGAGAAAAAGACGGCGCTGAGGCCACTATTTCCCATGACCGTGGCGGTGATGGTGCCGGCTGAGGCGGTTGTGCAAAGTCCTAAAAAGCTGAGCAAAAGAAGGCGGAAATTTCGCCAAGGGTTCATCGTGTTCATCAGTTTCATCTATGAATTAGTGGGGTGGGAGTCTTTTCGTCGGCGAAGTTTATTCCGTATCACGGGTGCAAAGAAACCAGGAAGTGACGCTATTGCCTAGGGTTGGCCGTGAGCTGCGGAGTTTAAGGATAGGCCCGGAACATTTTACCCGTGTCAGGTAAAAAGCACCCGCTTGCGGAAGGAGCTGAATAGTGACGAGCCCATCAAATCAACAGGTTGTACCGGGTGGCGGACCAATTGCCCTGGGATATGCTTTAGAATAGGGGCATGCCCCGCAAAAGGGGGCGAAGTAAGGGGAAAGAGGTTCTTTTCTCTTGCTCCTTCTTTGAGATAGGTTTCACCGGAAGAAGTATTCCCCGGGGAGGTTTTGTTATGGTTGACGATAATTTGGACTCGGTGCGGGCAACGCGCGAGGCCTTGGAACATCAGGCGCAGCACGAAGCATGGAAGCGCCGTTGGAAACGTTTCTTCATTGGTACATCCACGCTGCTGGCGGTTGGGCTGGCGGCGCTGGCGGGCTACGCATTTAGCATCGCCCATCGGGCCGACGGGTCGTTGGCACGGTTGGATGGGATGGACAGAGACATGGCTCAGCTCTCTCAACAAGAGAAGAGCACTGCCGCGAAGTTCAGCATCTGGGACACCGAGCGCGATCAACTGCGTCTACAGTTGGATAGAACCGGCAGCGACATTCTGCGCCGCGCCGAGGGAATGCGCAAGCAGACCACCGAAAGCGTGGATGGGATGATCCGCAAATTGCAGGCGCGGACGGATGGCCAGGTGAATCAGCTGCAGGCCAAAGTGACATCGCTTGAGACCCAACGTTCCGAAGACCACGCGCAAGTGGCCAGTCTGCAAAAGGAATTGGGCCAGGTGCGCAATGATGTAGCACGGCAAGGCGAGGTGCTGACGGCGGCGCGCAGTGATATCAATGCAACCAATCTGGGTGCTCAGCGGCAATTGGCCGTGCTGCGCGACGCGAGCGATAAGTTGCTGGATAGCACGCAGCGCAATCGCCAGGACGTGGACCGCATCAACAAGGATCTGAACAATCAGTCGATGGATCGCTTCGATTTTGAAGTGGCCAAGGGCAAAGTGCAGCAGATCACGCCGAATATTCAGCTGCATTTGACCAACATAGATCTGCGTTTTCACCGCGCCGATGGTTGGATGTTCGTCATGCCGGATCGCCGGACGGTTTGGCTGCGCAAGCAAAGCACCTCCGAGCCGGTGATTTACTACGGCCACGACGACGGCAAAAAGCGCGAGCTGGTGCTGACGGATCTGACCAGGAATTCGGCCATCGGGTATTTGTTGTTGCCGAAGGGCACCGCGGGCGGCACGGCGGTGGCGGCAGCGCAGTAGGCGTATTCCGTTTTCTGCAACAGTGATTTAAGGCACGAGTGGCTGAAACATCTGGCGAAGGCTCGTGGAGTCAGCGTGAATAAGCTGATCGACGAACTCTCGACGGTGGCGCTGGTGCAGCATGATGTGGAACTGCGTTTCCGCGCTGCGGCGGCCCGGGGTTCGTCCAAAACACGAGGATCGTCCCAAAAAAGGGCGGGCGCTGCTGGGCAAACTGGACCGGGCGTTTGCTCGCCAGAAGTAGGTCTGCGATTTTTAGAACTCGGGAACGCGGCCAGCACCTGGCAGGCGGTTGCGGCGGTTGGGCAAAGGGCCGGGACCCTGTTCACTAAAGCGCCGGTTGACGTTACTGGTAGCCGACAGTTCCTCTTCATCAAACTGAATTTGCCGGTCCAGCACCATTTCCACAGTGGTGCCTTTGGTAAGAATGGCCTCGGGGCCACGGGTTAACAGGATGACGGCCAGGCCGGCGGCGGCACCTGCGGCTGCGCCAATGCCCATTCCAGTTCCGGTCATACCTCTGCTGATGCCCGCCAAGGCACCAAGGCTGGCACCGGTGGCAGCGGTGGTTGCGACGGTGCGCGCGTCTCCCGCCTTATTGCCTTCGCTGCGGACCGTGCCCTCTTTGCGATCCAGTTCTTGGCTGGAGCCGCCGTCCAGGTTACTCACCTGGGCGCGGAAATCGCGGGTGGCCCCATTGGGGAGGGTGAGGGAGTCGAAGCGCAGATGAAATTCGCCGCGGCCTTTCACCTTGCCGGGGCGCTTGATATCGGTGATGGTGCCCATGACGTAGCTACCGGGCGGTATGACAATACGGCCGTCGGCGAGGATGGGGAAGACGGTTTCCAGGTACACGCGATCTCCCGGGGCGGAGTTTTTGGTGCTGACGCTATTGATCAGACTGAGCGGGACGTGGGTGCCGGTTTGGATAGAGAAGAGCTTGGCGGCTTCTAAGTTTTGTGGGGCGGTGGCCGGTGTGGCCGGGGTCTGTTGGGCAATTGCCGGAGCGCATAGCAATGCGCAGCACGCGAGCATGGTGAGAAAGCGCATAGAAGGCGGCCTCGTTCATTAGTGTAACGCGCTTTCCCGCGGAAAGCGCCGGCAAAGCTCAGTTTACTGCAAATTCAAATAACGGCCGGCGGGGCTGAGGCCTTCGGCTGTGGCGATCTGGATTTGTGGATTGGGCGGGAGGTTGGCCGGTAGAGTCAGGTTGATCTGATAGAGGCCAGCGTAGCCCGGCGCAACGCCGACGTAAGTGATCAACGAAGGGCTGATGGCGACGCCGTTGAACAAGACTTGGAAATGGGCTTTGTCAAGAATTTCGGTGGCCGTATCCACGATGGTCTGGGCGCCATTTGATGTATAAAGGGGGCTGATCAAGCCCAAGCCCGCTGCCCACAGGCTGATGGATTCGCCGGAGCGGGCGGGGTTGGCGCCGGTAATCAGGGACCAATCAAGGTGGGAAGCGATGACGGTTTGCCCGCCGGAATTCGTAAACAGGCCGGGGGCGGAGCGCTGCAGAAAGATCTGCGCCTGAAACTGAGTGATTCCATTGGCCTGAATGGCCAGGGATGTGCAGCCGTATACGTAGGGTAACAACATCATCATTTGGCTTGAGGTGAAGGAAAAGATATAACCCTGAATTCCGTTCACTAGAACGGTGGCGCCGGCGACGGAGCTGGGTAACACTCCATCGGAGCCGCCAGAGATAGCACCGCCCGGGGTAGGCATGTTTAGGCCCGTGACGGTGATGAAAGAGTAGCCGGTGTAATAGGAAGAAACGCCGGCTGCGGTATTCGTGATTTGGTTGGCCAGTGCGGGGTCAGTGGGGCAAGAGGAACCGTCCTGGGCGAAGGCGCGGGGTGGAAGGAAAGAGATCAGGATTAAGAATAGTCCGATGGAAACCGCGCGCATATCGAGATAGTGCGCGGAGCAGGCGTAGGTTCTCTTACGGACTTGTCTTACGGCCTTATCTGGCGGACTTATCTTACGGACTTATCTGGCGGACTTGTCTGGGCTTACGCGGTTACCGGCGCAGATTTCTGCGGTTTCGTGCCTTTGGTGGTCCACAACACCACGCGGTAGAGCATAAGCACAGTGAGGATACCGGCGTACATCAGGGGTTCGCGGACGTTAGACTTCACCAGCCAATAGTAGTGGATGACGCCGGCCAAAATGCAGAAGTAGACCAGGCGGTGCAGCAGTTGCCAGCGCTTGGGGCCCATACGGCGCACCATGGCTGCGGTGGAGGTGATGGCGAGAGGGGCCATCATCAGGAAACCAGCCATGCCGAAGGTTATATAAGGACGCTTGAGAACATCGGCGAGCAGGCTTTTGAAGTCAAACATCAGGTCAAAAGTGAAATAGAGCAGCAGATGGGCGCTGGTGTAGAAGAACGCGAACAGGCCCAGCATACGGCGATAGCGGACGAAGAGGGGTTGCTCGAAGAGCTTGCGCAGGGGGGTTACGGCAAGGGTGATGCACAAGAAGCGCAGTGCCCAATCGCCGGTGCTGTGTTCCAAAAACTCCACGGGGTTGGCGCTGAGGTTGCCTTTGAATCCCCGCACGACCAGAAACAGCGCGGGGAGCAGGCAGGCGGCGAAGATGACGCGGCGGGTCCAGGGATTGAGCAGCAGTTTCTTCACGAGGGTTACGCGTGTGTAAACAGAATTCCGTCCGTCCAGTCTCAAGGCAAAAAACCTGAGCGGCCAGGTTCAAGCTAGCCAGGTTCAAAATGGATTGCGCCGCTCCCTTACGGTCGCGGCTTGGTGCCGGATGTTTGCATTTTGGGCACCGGACCTGGCCACGAGCGTCAATGGGGGATTAGTAGTTCTTGCGCAAATCCATTCCTGTGTAGAGGCTGGCCACCTGCTCGCCGTAGCCGTTGAACTTGACGGTCTTCTTCATGAAGAGCTCGCCCAAGCGGCGTTCGGTGGCCTGGCTCCAGCGCGGATGATCCACTTCCGGATTCACGTTGGAGTAGAAGCCATACTCGCGCGCGTTGGTGATGTTCCACGTCGTTGGCGGCATGCTTTCGGTGAGCGTGATTTTCACGATGCTCTTGATGCTCTTAAAGCCGTACTTCCAGGGCACCACTAAACGTATGGGCGCGCCGTTTTGGTTGGGCAGAGTTTCGCCATAGAGGCCAACCGCCAACAGCGCCAGCGGGTGCATGGCTTCGTCAATGCGCAGGCCTTCCACATAGGGCAACTGGATTCCGGCCTGGCCGCCCAGCGGCATTTGCTTGGGATCGTGCAAGGTTTGGAAGGCGACGTACTTGGCTTTGGAGTTGGGCTCCACTTGCTTGAGCAGGGCCGCGAGAGGGAAACCGATCCAGGGTACGACGATGGACCAGCGCTCGACGCAGCGATGGCGATAGATGCGCTCTTCGAGCGGGGCGATCTTCATGATGGCGTCGAGGTCAAAAGTTTTGGCTTTACCTACCAGGCCGGCCACTTGCACTTGCCAAGGCGAGGTCCGCAAGGTGTGCGCGTTGCGGGCGGGTTCGTCTTTGCCGGTGCCGAACTCGTAGTAGTTGTTATAGGTGGTGATGTCTTCTTTGGGCGTGAGTTTTTCGTCCGTGTTGAAGGGACCCTTTACGGTGCCGGCGATCTTGGTGGTGGCGAAAGCGTTGGGCGAGAGTGCCCAGGCGCCAACAATTCCGGCGCCAGCGACGCCAAGCGACGAGGACAGGAAGCGGCGGCGATTCTGGTAGATGCTCTTGGGCGTCACATCTGAGTAACGCAGGTCAGCTGGTTTGCGGATCAACATAGAGGGCCTCTGTTTGCATTATCGGACTTCCGCGACAGGAGTACAACCGGCGGTCTGTCCGCCCATGGAATGCCATTGAGTTGTTTTTCTATTCCAGGCTGACGTTTGGCATTGATGCTTCGAGCGCGGATGCTGCGAACGAGCCCAAACCGCGAACCGAAAGGCCAAGCGCCAACTCCATCGGTCTAACAGAATTAACCCACCCGCGAGGAAACCGAGAAGCAGGAATAGCCAGCCTTTCAGTAAAATGAGGTTGAGGCACCTGAGGTTCTTCCCATTTCCTTCTTGAGAATTCCTCAACCTTTGCTGCGGACGGGCGTGATACGATTCTGGAGGCGCGCTGGCGTAACGCCGCGCCGATAGGCGGCGCTAATGGGAAAGCCGAAGAGTCGAACTCGCTAAAGGAAAACGCAATGTCCACTGCCATTCCATCCACCGCATCCACGAAACCAACTTCGGTTCTGACCAAGAATCAGAAGAGGGGGTTCCTGGCTGCTTGGGGCGGGTGGGCACTGGATGGAATGGATTCCTTTATCTATGCGTTGGTGCTGGCTCCGGCGCTGAAAGAGTTACTGCCGAATTCGGGGATTGCGGCCACCAACGCAAATGTTGGCTATTACGGGGCGATTTTGTTTGCGATGTTCCTGGTGGGCTGGGGCTTGGCCTTGGTGTGGGGGCCGATTGCCGATCGCTTTGGGCGTATGCGAACGCTGGTGCTGACGGTTTTGTGTTTTTCGCTGTTCACTTTTTTAAGCGCGTTCGCGACCAATATATGGGCCTTGGGAATTTTTCGTCTGCTGGCCGGGCTGGGGATTGGCGGTGAGTGGAGCGTGGGCGCGACGTTCGTATCGGAAGAATGGCCGGAGGACCGGCGCAAGATGGGCGCCGGGTTGATGCATACGGGCTATTACTTTGGATTCTTCCTTGCGGCGATTGCGAATTACTTTATCGGTGCGCACTACGGTTGGCGCGCCATGTTCATATTGGGCGGGGCCCCGGCGCTGATCATCGCCTTCTTCTACGGACGCGTGGAAGAGCCGGAGAAATGGAAACAGAAACAAAATAAGTTGGGCTCGGCATGGACCGCGCTCAGTTCGTTCAAGCTGCCGTTTTCAAAGTTCTACCGGCGGCGCACCATTCTGAATTCCATTTATATGTTGGCCTCGATTTCCGGATTGTGGGCGGGGACGTCGTATGTGCCGACTGCGGTGACTGAATTGGCTACGAAGGCAGGGCACACGGTGCTGGAAGGCGCGCAGTATTCCTCGTATGCAACCGCGCTGATTTCAGTGGGGACCATTCTGGGTGCGCTGATGACGCCGTTGCTGGCGGAACGTTTTGGCCGCAAAGTGACGCTGGGCTTTTTCTTTTCGATGATGTTCGTGTTCATCGCGCTGGCCTTCGGAAAAGTATTCTACCTGCAGACGGACGCGCTGTACTGGTTCATGGCATGCCTGTTTTTCCTGGGAATTGGCGGAGCGAATTTTGCCGTGTATTCGCTGTGGATTCCTGAACAATACGGCACTGAATGCCGGGTGAGTGCATTTGCGTTCACCACCAACATCGGGCGATTCGCGGCGGCGGCGATCACGTTCCTGGTGGGAGCCGGCGTGCGTCACTATCAGACGCTGGGGATCCCGGTGGCGATGACCTCGGTCGCCTTTCTCATCGGCATTTTGCTGTTGCCGTTGGGTGTGGAGACCAAAGGCAAGCCGCTGCCAGAATGAACGCGCTATTGCTTGTAACGGGAGTTCGCCTGCCCGTATAATCGCGCGTATAATCGATTGATGCAGCGGAGCACGCACAAGATTCTCACCACGCACGTTGGAAGTTTGCCGGCACCGCAAGCCCTTACTGGAGAAGCCGCGGTGCGGGCATTGGTTGAGCGGCAGCGCGAGACCGGACTGGACATCATCAACGAAGGCGAGTACACCAAAGGCGGTGACTGGCTGTCGTTCACCGATGATCGCTTTGGCGGATTCACGGCAGGTGAGCGCGAAGGACCGCCAGTGGTTACGGTGGGCAAGGACCGCGAGGAGTTTGCGGATTTCTACCAGTGGGCGGCCGAACGCGGCACGTTGTTCTTTGAACCTGGCGATCAAATCAAAAAAGTGCGGAAGCACTGGATTTGTACCGGCCCCATTACCTACACAGGCCAGGCGGTTCTGCGGCACGAGATCGATCTGCTCAAGGCCGCCGCGGGTGCCGCTGGAGGTAGTGGGGGCGAGGGGTTCTTGACCAGCACGGCTCCGGCGAGCTTGGAAGTGTACCGCTCCAACGAATATTACGCGAAAGATGAAGACTTTGTGTTCGCTCTGGCGGAGGCGCTGCGCGAGGAGTACCAGGCCATCGTCGACGCCGGTATCATCCTGCAAGTGGACGACGCCTGGCTGCCCGCGCTGTGGGACCGCATTGGCATCTCCATCGGCCTCGAAGCCTTCCAGCGCCGATGCCATGTGCGCGTGGAGGCGCTGAACCATGCCTTGCGAGGGATTCCTGAGGACCGGGTCCGTTATCACTTTTGTTGGGGAAGCTGGCACGGTCCGCATGCCCACGATCTGGAATTGAAGCACCTGGTGGAGATTTTGCTTGCGGTGAAGGCGCAGGCGTATTTGATTGAAGGCGCCAATGCCCGGCACGAGCACGAATATGCCCTGTGGGAAAGGGTCCGGCTGCCCAACGGAAAGATCCTGATTCCTGGTGTGATTACGCATTCGACGGACGTGGTGGAACACCCGGAGCTGGTAGCGCAGCGGATTCACAGATTCGCCGCGCTGCTGGGCAAAGAGAACGTGATCGCCGGAGCGGATTGCGGTTTCGGTGGCCGGACGCATCCGCAGATTGCCTGGGCGAAGTTGCGCGCGCTGGTGGAGGGCGCGAAATTGGCCACTGCGGCGTTGTGGAGCGCGTAAGGTAGACCGGGAGTGCCATTGGACGAATGACCGTCGACGCCAAGGCGGGCGCTTGATATAGTAGATCGCTGTGAGGCAGACATGATGAATATAAAAAACTTAGTTGCTCTGGCCGCAGTTTCAGCCGTATTGTCGGTGCCCGCGGTGGCCCAACTGAGTGCCGCCAACAGCGCGGGCGTTTCCATTGGTCACGTGCATATCAATGCCAAGGACGTGGAGGCGCAGCAGAAGTTTTTCACTCTGTTGGGCGGCGTGGCGGTGAATAACGAAAAGCTGGTGATGATGCAGTTTCCGGGCATGTATGTGGTTTTGCGCAAGCAGGATTCCAGCGGCGGCACGGTTGGTTCGGTGCTGAATCATTTTGGTTTTCACGTAAAGAGTTTGGATGAGTTCCTTCCCAAGTGGAAAGCGGCGGGCATTCCGATTGAGGCGGGCAACAACCCCAAACAGATGTATTTGATGGGTCCTGATGACGTGCGGGTGGAGATCATCGAAGACGCTAAGATTCCGACGCCGGTTGAGATGCATCATATTCACATGTTCGTGCCGGATCCGTTGGCGGCGCAGGCGTGGTATGTGAAGAATTTCGGCGCCGTGGCCGGTAAGCGGCTGGCGTTTGAGACGGCGACCGTACCTGGTGCCGAACTCACATTCAGCAAGGCCGATATGCCGCAGGTGGGGACCAAGAACCGGGGCGTGGATCATATAGGCTTTGAAGTGAAGAACATTGACGTAATGGTGAAGAAGCTGGACGATGCGGGCATTCACGTGGACGCGCCGATTCGTACCAGCGCGAACGCATCGAAGTTGCGGATTGCTTATGTGAACGACCCGTGGGGAACTTACATTGAATTGACCGAGGGCCTGGCGCCCAGCCATTAAGAAATCGAAGCTGGAGGAGTGAAATCAGATGAAATCCAAGTTAATGATGTTAGCTGCAGCGATGCTAGTCAGCTCAGTCCCTACGTTTGCTCATCATGGCGACGCGGGCCGTTACGAAGACGAAGTGGTGGTGATGAAGGGCACGGTGGTGGAATTGCAGTTGATCACGCCACATTCCATTATTGTGTTTGACGTGGTGGGTGCGGATGGCAAGACTTCCCGGTGGCAAGCCGAGATGGGCGGCCGCGCGGCGATGATCAAAGAGTTCAATTGGACCAAGGACATGGTGAAGCCGGGCGACAAAATCACGTTGACGGGCCGCAAGGTGAAAAGCGGCGCGCCGTATATGAATTTGACTGACCGCGCCAACGTGGTGTTGACCGATAGCGGCAAAGAGATTTTCCGCACGCCGAACTACGGCACCAACGAACGCAAGCGTCCCGCGCTGGGCATCGGCGTCCCGACGGAAGGCGAAGCGAAGCCAGCGACGCCTGCGAACTAGTACCGGCCAACTAACTAAAAGATCGCAAGAAAATGGGAGCTGTCGTGATGACCAGCAGAATGAATGCGCGGAGATTGGTGTGCCTGATCGGTTTAGGTGTGGCGTTGGCTATTCCTGGCTGGAGTCAAACCAAGTTGAAGCAGACGGCCTATATTAAGGCGGCGAATCCTCACGCTAACGACCATTTCGGCAACGGCGGCGCGCTGGAAGGGCATGGGGTGGTGCTGAGTGGCGACGGCAGCACGCTGGCGGTGGGCGCGCCGTATGAAAGTAGCGCGGCAAAGGGAGTGAATGGCAATCAGAACGACACTTCGCTGTACAGTTCTGGCGCGGTGTATGTTTTCACGCACCCGCGCGGCGATGTCAGCAAGTGGACCCAACAGGCGTATATCAAAGCCTCCAACCCAGGGCAGAGCTATCGTTTTGGTCAAGTGGTGACGTTGAGCCAGGACGGCAACACGCTGGCGGTTTCATCGTTCTATGAAGCCAGCGCCACCAAGGGTATCAACGGAGACCAGAGCGACAAGTCCATTCCGCAAGCGGGCGCGGTTTACGTGTTCACCCGGCAGGGAAATAATTGGACGCAGCAGGCGTACATCAAAGCGTCGAATACCGGCGAAAAAGCCAAGGGCGAGCAACCGGACGAAGGCGACCAGTTTGGGTTTTCGATCGCACTGAGCGCGGACGGCAACACGCTGGTGGCGGGGGCGATTTCGGAAGATAGCAAAGCGAAAGGGATCAACGGCGATCAGGAAGATAATTCGCTTGCGTCCTCTGGCGCGGCGTATGTGTTCGTGCGCACCGGCAGCACCTGGACGCAGCAGGCGTACGTGAAAGCCTCCAATTCCGGCCAAAACGATCTATTTGGTTACGCAGTGGGCCTGAGCGCCGACGGCAATACGATGGCGATCAGCGCCTATGATGAAGGCAGTTCAGCGCGCGAAATTAACGGAGTGATGGACCGAGGACGCCGTGGATCGGGTGCTGTTTATGTGTTCACGCGCACCGGCACAAACTGGGCGCAGACGGCGTATTTGAAAGCCGCCAATGCGGAGAACGGCGATTCGATGGGTTATGACTTGGCCATCAGTCAAGACGGGAACACAATTGCGGCGGGCGCGGGCGATGAAGATTGTTTGACGGGTGGAATCAATCCTCCGGGTTGCGATAACGAATACAAGACGGACACGTCGACGGGCGCGGCGTATGTTTTTGTCCGTAAAGATGGGAAGTGGGCGCAGCAGGCATTTATCAAAGCGTCACACCCCGGGCGCGAAGATTGGTTTGGGGCACGCTTGAACCTGAGCGGCGATGGCAATACGCTGGCCGTGGGCGCGCAACTCGAAAACGGAGCGGCGAAAGGTATCAACGGCGACGAGAAAGCCTTGACGGCCGAAGATTCCGGAGCGTTGTATCTATTCAGCCGCACCGGCGACACCTGGGTGCAGGAAGCCTACATGAAAGGCAGCAACACGGAGGCGTACGACGAGTTCGGCGCATCGATGGCGATGAGCGCAGACGGCAAGCTGCTAGCCGTGGGCGCACGCGGCGAGGCCAGCGCGGCCAAAGGTGTGAACGGCGATCAGAAGGACAACACCGCGATGGGGGCGGGGGCGGTTTATATTTTTGCGCGGTGAGAAAGCCACCGCTTTCGTGGTTAATGATTGGGTCCTTTGTATTGGCGGGGTTGGGCGCGGTTGCAACAGTCGAGATGACCCGGTGGTCGGCCGACGCGGGAAGGTTAGCATTTACGATAGGGACATTCGTCGTAATACCGCTTTGGGGAATCATCGCCGTGGTCTCCTTTGCGATTTATGGCAAACCCAGCCTGTGGATCATCCTTGGGGCTCCATTTGTGTTTTCGACACTGGGATATCTGGCCTGGGTGTTGGTAGTAGGATGTTGGTTGGGCCACAGTTGCTTATGAAGAAAGCAGAAAAGTTCAAGATCCGTAGTGATGAGAAGGAGGCAGCCATTCGCCGCTTAGCGAAGCTGAATCTCCCTGTCGGAAGCCCGCGCCGGATGAAGTGCGAGTCCGTACCCGCACCCAAGCCCTAAAAGCAGGAAACCTACTTCGCCACCGGCGCCGCCGGCTTTCCGAACTTCGCCGCATCAATCGCCACGTTGGCCTGCAGTTCCGTCAGTTCGACGTTCTCGCGTCCGTCCAACCAGAAAAGCTGCCAGCGATAAGGCATCTTCACGCCGTTGACGTCCCGGTAGTCGGCGTAATCCACTTGAATCGGAATGCGGCCCACTGCGGAATTGGCGTAGCGGAGTTGGCGGACCAGAAGGCCGGTCTCATCGTCGAAGTATAAAGTTCCGAGTGCACCGCCGGGGCCAGTGCCTTGGACTACTTGCACTTTGCGGCCTTCGATAGAGTCCGTGCGGCCCACGCGCCAGTTGGTGAGCGCTTGCTTGAGGCGGGCAGGGAAGGCCAGTTCGGCGTCGAGTTTCGCGCCGTCCAGTTCGCCGCCGGTCAGCGACATCACCAGCACGGGGCGCAGGGGCACGGCCTGCCAGGCGTTTTTGCCGTCATAAGCCGCGGTGTTGTCGCCGTCACGGGTATGAATGATCGTGGTGCGCATGCCGGGCTTGGCGTAAATTTCAAACGCGCGTTTTTCGCCTTCCGGACCGTAGCCCATGCTGGTGCCTTTACCCACTAAGCTGGTGATCGTGTTCCATTTCTGTGCGCCGCCGATGGCGCGGATGTATTTGTCCAGAACCTGATCGGCAGTGGGGGCATTGGGATCGGCTGTGACGATATCGTCGGGCTCTTCCTCCGGCGGATTCCCGTAAATGGTGTTCAGGTTCGGCGTGGTTTTAGGATGATCGCCACCGCGATGGCAGGAGTAGCAGGTGACCACCTGGCGACCGGCAAAAAAGCTTTTGTTGATGCCCTGCATCATGGAAACCATGCGGCGCGCGGTGATCTTTTTCGGCGTGTTGTCGCCCGCGTAGTTGGCCCAATTACTGTCGTTGGCGGCGTGGCAATTTTCGCAGGACATGCCCAAGGCCGCGGAAAAAATGCCCATGGTGTTCATGAATTCGTCGACAGGAATTCCTTTCAACACCTGAATGTTCTTAAAAACTTCTTCGGCCATGGGAGGCTTTGGCGATGGCGTGGCCTGGCCCTGTGCCAGGGTGCAGCCAAAAATAAAGATGGCGATTGCCTTCATTTCGTCTTTCTCCTCTTCAACAACTGAGTTGACACCGATACCGCCAAGGGCCTCTGGCTTCGCGACATCTGAACTGCGCTTCTGAACTGCGCTTTCAACTTACTACATTTTGCTGAGTATGCCGCGAGTGGTTCTTAGCCCACCCGCTTGCCCACCGCTTCGAGCGACGCAGCTGCGCCGGCCATCACCTGCTCCGGGTTCATGGCGGTGAGTTTGCCGGAGCGTTTCAGGATGCGGCCGTCCACGACGACCGTATCCACGTCGGCATCTTCGGTTGCTTCCACCAACAAATGCGCGGGATCGGTGAATACACCCATGTTCAGGTGATCGGTGCGAACCATGATCAGGTCGGCGCGCTTACCTGGTTTGAGCGACCCAATCTGATCGTCCAAGCCCAACGCGCGTGCTCCGTCAATGGTTGCCATCTGCAGAGCGCGCTTGGCAGTGAGCTTGAACTCGTCGAACGCCTTCGCGTTTTCGGCGTTGCGCATCAGCTTGAGAATGCCGAAGATATTTGCGTTGCCGGTAAGCGGCACGCTGTCGATAGAGACCGCGACAACGATGCCGGCGTCCATGAACGCACTGGCTTTGGTCAGGCCGTAGCCGATACGGAGTTCAGAACCGGGCGAGACACTGATGGGCGAACCCGCGGCCGCCACCATCTTCATTTCTTCGGGAGAGGTGGCCAGCATGTGCACCAGCAGAACGTCTTTGCCCAAAAAGTTTTCCTTGGCGAGTGCGGCCACCTGACCGGCGGGCGTATTTTCGCGCGAGGCCCAGTGCACGCACATCGGAATCTTCAGGCGCCGGGCAATTTCAAACTCCTTGCGCGCGGCGGCCAAGCCTTCGCGATTGGCCGGGGTGTCGGGACCGAGCGGCACTCCGCCCCACAGAAAGCCCAGCGAAATCAGCCCATCATTCGAATACTTAGACCAATTGGCTTGGAAGCTTTCGAGGTCTACCATGTCGATGCGCGTGCCGGCGGGAATGCCGCGATAGGCTCCATAGGACCAGCGGCAGCGAAGGCCAGATTCCTGAATCGCACGGATATCCTGCACCGCGTAATCGTGGCGGCGCACGTTGTGGCAGTTGTCGCCGACGGTGGTGACGCCGGAATAGATCGCCTCCGCCGTGGCCAGCTTCGTCGAGCGGTACATATCAATGGGTTCCATGGCCTGCCCATAGCGAGTGGTGATGGGAAAATAGCCGTCATTGGATTGATCGCCGGCCATCGATCGCATGTAGGTGGTCCACATGTGCCAATGAGTGTCGATCAAACCAGGCAACACGATGCAGCGGCGGCCGTCGATGACGGTGGCGGCTTTCGTATTGATGCTTTTGCCAATTTCTTCAATTACACCGTTCTTCACGCGCACGCTGCCGGTGGCGATGTCGCCCAGTTGGGGGTCCATCGTCATGATGTAGGCGTCGCGGATGACGAACTCGCCGCGCGCGGGAAGCGGAGTTGGGGTTTGCGCTTTTAGAACTGAACCGGCGGCCGCGCCGGCCAATCCGGCAATGAATTCACGTCTGCGCATCTTCATTTACCAACCAAATGTTCCACGTCTTTATTGTTTTCGTCGCAGATATACTCCAGCAGCTCTGTATCCGCCAGCAGTTCCAGCGGCATCGTGATGGTCCAGGGCTTGGTGTAGGCCTTAGGGTCGTCAATGGTCACTTGAATTTCCAGATGGCCGAAGTCTTTGCGTTTAAATCGCTCGGTGACGTGCAGGGATTCGGTGCCGGGATGGCCTCCGTTATCCAGCCAACTGTTTTCGACAAAGCCGGAGCTGTCGACGACCAAAACATCTTTATCCCCATCTTTTCCCCAACGCCCGACGGAGTAGCCCTGCCAGTTGGGATTGGGATCTTTGGGCAGCGGGCGGCCGTCCATGAAAATTTGCCGGTAACTGTGGACAGCTTCGTAGAGAATCACCACCATGCCGTCGGTGTTCAGAATTTTGAATGGATACGGCACCGCGTTGGATCGCGGCACTCCGCCGGGAATGCAATGCCCGGTGGGGTCGTCTTTACTCTTGTTGTCCTGGCGTTCTTTGTAGAGCTTTTCGGCCCAGGGTTTAAAGGGGACTTCGCCGGGTTTCAGGTCGCTGGCGATGTTGCCAATGTAGCGGCTGGTGGGCATCCACAGGCCGGAGATGTCCGGTTTGCCATCGGCCATTTTGGGGACCGGAGCGAAGAGGTTGGGCTGGCCATTTGGCATGCGGGGGATGCCCTTGGTTGGCACCTGCAGCCATTGCGCGGAAGCTGGAAGCGCGGCCACAGCGAGGGCGAAAGCCAGCACAACAAAGCGCGGCTGCAAGACAGCTTGTGAAAACGAGAAAGGCATGGTGGTAACCCCTAATCAGGGCAATTGTACACCCGAAGCTTGATACCGGTGTCGCCGGGGCTATGCTGGCTTGGTCTTCATTCAACCTTAAGGCGCTATGGGTATCCTGATTTTTTGGGCGGAGGCCTTCTTTTAGTTTTCCGGTGCACGGGCGGCGTTGTAGAATGGTGTAGTTTGCTCGCAGGTGGTTAGAAATAGACGGTCGGCAAAAAGTTTGGTAAAACAGCAAGGGGAGAGGAATTCATGGCAAATGTAGGCAGTGTTGGACTCGATTGGCAACAGCGCGTGAACTGGGACCGGTTGCGCAAATACCGCTTGGAGCGCGCGCGCGAGAAGATGAAAGCACACAAGCTGGGTGCGATTTTATGCATGTATGACGAAAACGTGCGCTACATTACCAGCACGCTGACTCCCGGTTGGAACCGCTTGAAACCTGGTCTGCGCTATGCGTTGTTGTGCGGAGATGATGCGCCGGTGCTATTTGAGCAAGGCGACATCGGCATGCACATCGAGAAGCATTCGCCGTGGATTCCCAAGGAAAATATCCGCTATTCGTATGCGTGGATCAAGGGTGCGGCAGGGCCAGCGTCGACCATGCAGGTGAACAAATTCACCAAAGCCATCAAGCAGGAAATGAAGAAGCGCGGCGTGGACGGCATGACGCTGGGCGTGGATTTCATCGACATCAACATGATCAAGATCTTCGAAGAAGCGAAGATCAAGTGGGCCGACGGCATGACGCCGATGATGGAAGCCCGCGCCGTAAAGAACGAAGACGAACACGAATGCATGCGCCAGGTGGGAGCCATCGGCGATGCGGCGCATTGGGAATTCATGAAGATGCTGAAGCCGGGGCTGACCGAAAATCAGCTGACCGCACATATCATGCAGTTCCTGTACAACATTCCGGGGATGGAAGATGTGGAAGACGTGATTGTGTCCAGCGGCTTGAACACGTGGCCCAACTGGCGTAACTTCTCCGACCGCATTATCAAACCGGGCGACATGGTGTTCATGGATCTGGCGGCGCTTACTTGGAATGGTTACAAGAGCTGCTACTACCGGACCTACATGGTGGGCCGCGAGCCCAATCAGCAGCAGAAAGATTACTACGCGCTGGCGCTGAAGTGGCTGTATGATTCGATCAAAGCCGTGAAGGTGGGCGCGACGACGAAGGATATCGCTTCCAAGTGGCCGTCGGCAAAAAAGGTCTGGGGCTATGAAGAAGAAGATCAGGCCGCGGCCAATTTGTGGGGTCATGGACTGGGTTTGGCGCAGTACGATCAACCCGTGATCAGCCGCATCTGGTCGCTGGACCATCCCATCGACATCAAAGAGGGCATGGTGTTTGCGCTCGAAACCCAGCACGGTATCCCGCACAAATGGGGCGTGCGCATTGAAGAAATGCTGATCGTTCACAAAGATAGCGTGGAGATTGTCTCCAATTTTCCGGTGCAGCAAATCACGGTTGTCGATCCAATGCCGGGGTATTCGGACTACGGCAAGTTGGCGGGCCAGTAGCGTTAAAATTGTTTCAACGGTCAGCGCGTTGTGCCTGATGCAGCGCGCTGGCCAGTTTCTTCCTGCTTACGTCGTCCATAAATGCGTTCATCTCTTAACTTTTCCTTGATTGTGGCCCTGAACTCGCGCGAGGCCTGCGATGCCACTCGCTTTGGTCCGAAGGCCGCCAATTTGGCGAAGCTGGGTCAAGCGGGTTTGCCGATTCCAACCGGATTTTGTGTGGACGCTGAAGCCTATCGCATCCAAGTGCGCGCACTTGGATTGGAAGGCGACGCGTGCGGTGTTTTTGGTGCAAAAGAAAGCGCGCAGGCCCGTCAGCATGCTTTGCAGATGAAGTTGGGCTTGCTCGACAAATCCATCACGGCGGAAGTTTTGGATCCGCTGCTGGCCGCTTGGGAAAAGCTAAAGACGGAAACCGGAGCGATGACGGTGGTGCGATCATCGGCGTTGGTGGAAGATCGCTACGGATCAAGTTTCGCCGGGCAGTTTGAAAGCTATTTAGGTTTAGAGACTGAGGCAGAGTTTATCACTGCGGTGCGTTCGTGTTGGGGAGCGCTGTGGGCCACCCGCGCGTTGCGCTACATGGCAACGCACGATATCGATCCTGGCGAAACCGCGATGGGTGTGCTGGTGCAGCCACTGGTTTCGGCACGCGTGTCCGGCGGCGGTCTGAGCGACGTGCAAGGCGAAATGATTTTGAGCGCGACGTGGGGCCTGGGTTCGGCCATTGCGCAGGGCGAGGTCACGCCGGACCGGTACGTGGTTTCGCGCGCGTGCAAATTGCTTGACCTGACCGTAGGGCGCAAAGATCATCAAGTCGGCTGCGAACATCACATTGATAACAGCGCTGCGCGTGAATATGACACATCGACCGAGTTGGTGTCTGAAGCACGCAGCTCGCAACCGTGTTTGACTCTAGCGCAAGCCGAAGAAATGGGCGGACTGCTTCTGAAAGTGGAAGCACTGATGGGACTGCCCGTGGAAATTGAATGGGCCATGGATGAGTCTGGGTTCAAACTTGTGCAAGGCCGCCCGCTGCACACGCAGCCTTCAGCGGTGCCTGACGAAATCTGGAAAAATCAAACCCGGTTGAATGGCCACGCGGCGGGCGTGGGCTGGGGCACGGGCCGCGCGTGCGTCATCAATTGCGAATGCGAAATGGGGCGCATTGCACCCGGCGATATTTTGGTGACCAAAGTTGCGGGTCCCGCGCTGAGCCAAATTCTTACGCAAGTAGCGGGCGTCGTGGCGGAGCGCGGAGGCAGCACGTCGCACATGGCGTCACTGGCTCGTGAACGCGGCATCCCCATGGTTTTGGGAGTGCTGGACGCCACCCGGCGGATTCCGGATGGGTCGACTGTCGCTGTCGACGGAGTAGCGGGTGTGGTGCGTTGGATGCAGTAAAACGTGCGATAAAACATGGTAGCTCCGGTCGCCAGACCGGAGAAGTGAATTTACAAGGAGCCGAATGGTAGGCAAAGCAGCAGGCAAAGCAAAAGTAGTGCTCACCGATTACGTTTGGGAATCGGTGCAGATGGAGCGCGATATTCTGGGTTCGCTGGCGGAGCTCACTCCGCTGCAAACCAAAAAGCCCGAAGATTTTCTGGCCGAAGCGAAAGACTGCGATGCGCTGCTGAATACCTACGCCGGACCCATCACGGCCGATCATATGGCACAGATGCCACAGTGCAAAATTATCGCTCGATACGGCATCGGTGTGGATACGATTGACCTGAGCGCGGCCACCGCCGCTGGCATTATCGTCACCAATAATCCTACTTACTGCATTGAAGAAGTGGCCGAACACGCCATGGCACTGCTGTTGGCGGCGGCGCGCAAGATCGCTTTTTATGATCGTCAGGTACGCAGCGGCGTGTGGGCCGTGCCTCCCGGCAAACCGATGTTCCGCTTAGCGGGGAGCACGCTCGGCTTGATTGGCTTCGGAAATATTTCGCGGGCGGTGGCCGTCCGTGCGGCGTCGTTTGGCATGAAGGTTCTGTTCTACGATCCCTACGTGCAGGACGGCCAATTCCCGGTCCCTGGCGCCAAGGCCGAACTGGCGGATGTGTTGAAGCAGGCCGATTACGTTTCGCTGCACGCGCCGCTGATGGCCCAGACCAAGCACATGTTGAACGATGCGACGCTCGCCACGATGAAGCCGACGGCGGTGATCGTCAACTGCGGCCGCGGTCCACTCATCGATACCGACGCGCTCGTTCGTGCGTTGGACAACAAAACCATCGCCGGCGCTGCTCTCGATACTACCGATCCCGAACCGCTCCCCAATCCGCATGCGTTGCGCGGACGGGAGAACGTCATCATCACCCCTCATGCCGCCTGGTATAGCGAACAAGGCATGATCGGTTTGCAATCGGGTGCCCCCAACGAAGTGCGCCGTGTGCTCTCCGGAGAATGGCCCGTGAACGTGGTGAATCCGGCCGTGAAGGGCA
Source organism: Terriglobia bacterium (assembly GCA_025350105.1). Classification (GTDB taxonomy): domain Bacteria; phylum Acidobacteriota; class Terriglobia; order Bryobacterales; family Bryobacteraceae; genus Palsa-187. Next base: position 49,288 of record JANXYJ010000003.1, read on the forward strand.
AGAGCCGGGCCGGCCTGTAAGCTTTAGCGTATATTTCAATTTGGAAGGAAACAATATGTCCCAGACTCCCTGGAAAACAGATAAGTGGTACGTCAGCCCGTGGAATTTTGCAGAGCCCGTTCTTGAACAACTGCATTTTCCGAAGACGGTGAAATTTCATGACATCACGCTCCGCGATGGCGAGCAGCAGACCGGTGTCATCTTCACCAAAGACGACAAGATTCGCATCGCCGAGGGGCTTGCTGAAGCCGGCGTGCATCGCATTGAGGCTGGTATGCCGGTGGTTTCGCCCAGTGATACGGCGGCCATCAAGGAAATCGTAAAGCGCAACCTGGGGCCCAAGGTTTTCGCGTTTTCGCGCTGCATGGTGGACGACGTAAAGCGCGCTGTGGATTGCGGCGTTTCCGGCATCGTGATGGAGGTTCCCTCCAGCACCCACATCATCGAATTAGCGTACAAGTGGCCGCTGCAGAAGGCCATCGATCTGTCGATTGAATCCACCGCCTACGCGCACTCGCAGGGTTTGGAAGTAGTCTTCTTCCCCATCGATTTCAGCCGTGCGGAAATCGGTTGGGTTCTCGACTTGATCAGCAAAGTGGCTACCGAAGGCCACATGGACGCGCTTGCGTTGGTGGACACGTTTGGCGTGCTGGCTCCGCATGCTATACAGTATCTGGTGCGCGAAGCCAAGAAGCGCATCAATAAACCGTTGGAAGCGCACTTCCACATGGACTTTGGCTTGGGCATCGCCAACACCATCATGGCCGTGGCGGAAGGCGTGGAAGTGATTCACTCCACCGTCCTTGGTCTGGGCGAACGCGCGGGCAACATCCCGATGGAAGAAACTGTGCTGGCGCTGAAGATGCTGTACGGCATCGACACCGGCATCAAGACCGAAAAGCTGTACGGTTTGGCGCGCTTGGTGGAAGAACTCTCGGGACACAAAGTTGCCAGCAATCGGCCGGTAGTGGGCGAAGGCTTGTTCCAGATCGAATCGGGCATCATTGCAAGCTGGTGGCAGAACTGCGGCAAGGACAACCCCACCGAACTGTTCCCCTATCACTGGAGCGTCGTTGGCCAGCCGGAAGCAAAAGTCGTCATCGGCAAAGGCAGCGGCATCGATTCCATCAAAGCCAAACTCACCCACATGGGAGTGCAGTTCACCGAAGAGGAAGCCATGAAGGTGGTGATGGCGGTGAAGGAACACTCGCTGAAAACCAAGGCGCTGTTAACGGAGGAAGAATTCCGCCAGGTGCTGAGCGCCACATTGCCGGCCAAAGCGGTTGTTGCGTAATTCGCTTTCTTGCATGAAGCCCCGCGGTAAAAGACAGGCCCCGGAGAACCAGGGCCTGTTTTTCGTGCTCACCCGCATTTCCAAACACTTGCCAAGCCTGCATGTTGCGCGTTTTTGATAATGTCCCACTTGCCAAGCCTGCCTGTTGCGCGTTTTTGATAATGTCCCCATGAGCGGTTAATAGAAATGTCCCCATAAGCGAGCCTCAAAGAGGGGTTCGAGATGGGGGAGAACAGGGATGAGCGAGCGAGAGATGATGCGCGCGACGGTTTTGGGGCAGGTG
>JANXYJ010000079.1 GCA_025350105.1 Terriglobia bacterium
CGCCTCTTCGTTTGTCCTGCTTTCGATGAACTCCGGCTAAAGCCGGAGCTACTTTGGCCCTCTGATAACCCGCCGCCCTTATTAGGGGTCCGTGCCGGATGTTATGAAACCGGTTTCAAGGTCTTCCGTCATCTCGATCCGTGTAGGTTCCGATGCTAGCCGTTTTACAGGCTCCGAAAGATCAGTACACTTTTGGGAGCGATGCGATCACCGCCCCATGCGACGCGTTCTGGCCAGAACGAACTACTCTGGCTGAAGGGTAGCGGGTGGCGGTTGAAACGGTAGTTGGGCTGGGGCGCATGTTGGTGATCTTATGGCGGATATGGTTAGGCGCGGGTTTGTAACTGGCAGCTATGGCCGATTGCGTTTTTCGTTGCCCTGTCCGGACTCCTGCCGCGATAGGCCGTAGCCATGAGACTGTCCGGCGTGGGCGGGGACCTCACCAAACCAAGCTGTATTCACACCAGGCTGTATTCTCACCAAGCTGTGTTCTCACCAAGCTGTGTCCGGCCTGGGGCGGAATCTTTTGCGTTCGGTTTCCCATGACTGGAAGCTGCCGAAGGCAAGGAAGCCGAACATAAGAGCCGTATAGATGCTGCCGCCGGTAAGGCCCAGGATGGCGACGGAAACGGCGACGGCTATGGATACGACGAGTGAACGGAGGCGGCCTTTGGCGGGGTTCTGGGTGACAAATAGGGAACGCGAGACGTGGCCACCGTCCAGCGGAAGGATGGGCAGAAGGTTCACCAGGCCCCAAAAAATATTGACGTAAAGCAGGTCGTTGACGAGCACGTTCCAGTAGTAATTGGCGTTGGAGGTTGGACTGGTGGGATCGCCCCAGGGAACGAAGGCTGAAAGCGAGGGGATCACGAACAGGTGAGTGGTCAGGCGGAAATGCGCACCGCCCGCGAAGGCGAGGACGGCGATGATGGCGGCGACCGTGAAACCGGCAAATGGTCCGGCGAGCGAGACGACGATGTCGGCAAAAGCGGTGAGGCGGCGGCCCAGTTGGGGGATGGCGAGGCCTCCGAAGGAGTACAGGAGGACTTCGGCGCGCTCACCGAAAAGACGGAAGGCCAGCACGTGGCCGACTTCGTGAAGGAGAATGGAGACGAAACAGACGGCGACCCAGATGAGGGCAGGCGCGGTCTCGCCGGTGGCCCCCATCATAAATAGGACGATCCAGAACCACGGCTGCACGCGGACGGGGATGCCGAAGAAGTGAAAGTGCCAAGTGCCCTGGGGGCTATCGGAAGTATCGGTAAGATTAAGCCCGCCCATGTGCCTACCTTATCATTTGGCAGCGCCAGGAATTTAGCGAGCCGGCTTTGCGAATAAACGGCCGGCTAGTTCACGGCAATTTGGGTTGCAGGGCTGGCCACGGTGCCGACGCTGACGATGAGGTTCTGTATTCCGGCTGCGAGGCCGACCGGGACTTGGGCGTTCACCTGAAACAGGCCCGGGTAGCCGGGCGAAGGGTTGAGGGAAACGAGCGGGGCGGATACGCCTCCGATGGAGATCGCAACAGGGAGGTCACCGAGGCCGAGGCCAGTGCCGAAGAGGGTGATAGTGGAACCGCGTGAGGCGGGATTGGTGCTGGTGTTGGAGGATGCGAACAGCGCGGGCGCGGAAGCGGCGGAGGTGACGTCGGCGGTGACGAGGATGGCTCCGTTAAAGACGATGGTGATGCGGGCGGTGCCGATCACCAAAGAGAGCGGCGCCTGGACTTGGATTTGGGTGTTGTTCATGCTGACGATGGGAGTGAGAATCGAGTTCACCAACACTTGTGTATTGGGTTGATCGGTGGCTTTCAGGCCGGTACCTTGGAGGATGACCAACATGCCGGGGGCGATGACCGTGGTGGCGAGGCTGGCGCCGTTCAGGACGGAAAGCGAGACCGCGCCGCCACCTGTTCCGTCGCCGGTTCCAGTGTCGGCGCCGATGGTGAGCAGACTCTTCACGCGGCGGATGCGGTTGTTGTTGAGGTCGGCGATAAAGAGGTCGCCTGAGGTATTCACGGCGACTCCCCAGGGGAAATTTAATTGCGCAGAGGTGGCCGCGCCGCCATCGCCCGCATAGCCAATGGCACCGGTGCCCGCGGCGATGCTGAGTTTACTGGTGGCATCCACCAACACAATTTGCTGGCGGCCGGTGTCGGCGACCAGGATGGTGCCATCGGCTGCGACGGCGATACCGCGCGGAATGTTCCAGGTGCCGACAGCGGTCAGCGCGCCGGTGTTGAGATTCAGCTTCGACACACGGGCGGCGTTTTCTTCGGTGAAATAGAGTGTGGAAGCAAGCACGGCAATGCCGCGTGGGCCGGAGAGATTGCTTTGCAGAACGGTGACTTTGCCCGCGGCGTCGATTTTCGAAATGGTACCGGAATTGGTGCCGGCACCTAAATCCGCGAAATATATGTTGCCGGATGCATCGGCCGCAACGCTGACGGGCGTGGTGCCGGTGGCGAGCGTGGTGGTAGCGGATGGCGTCACTTTCAGTACGCGTTTGTTGCCGGTATCGGCGATGTAGAGATTGCCGGCACTATCCAGACTGATACCATTCGGCTGGCTGAGGCCGCTCGGTTGATTCACCGTTACGGCGACGGTGGAGATGACACCGGCTTTGTCGACCATACGGATGCGGTTGTTATCGCGGTCGGCGATCCACAAATTGCCGCTGCCATCAACGGCCACTGCCGCGGGGTGATTCAAATTGGCTAACACAGCGGAGGCGCCATCGCCGCTTGCAGGATTGCCTCCGCCGGCTGCGATTGAAATGGTGCCATCGGTGGCGATGCGATTGATGATGCTCTTGTTGTCGGCAGTTTGATCCACGGACGCGTACATATTAAGGTCGCTGCCGCGGGTGAGGGCACTGCCGGTTAGCGCAAATGTCTTTGTCGCACCGCCGGGCGGGTATTTGGTGAGCAGGGCCGCGCCGGGGTCGGCCACCCAAACGGCGAGGGTAGCGTCGATGGCCACAGCGGTGGGCGTGACGCCTTTCAGCAGCGTGGTGATCACGCCGTGATTGACTTGGCGGACGACACCGTTCTGGCTGTCGGCGATGTAAAGCGCGGATTGATAATCCAAGGCGAGTCCGGCGGGGAAGGAAAGTTTGGCGCTGGTGGCGATGGCGCCGTCGCCCGAGTAGCCGGAAACGCCGTTGCCCGCGGCCGTGGTCAAGGTTCCATCAGTGGCGATGGCGAAGACGCGGTGGAGAGCGAAGTCGGAAAAGTAGATGATGCCGGAATCATCGACGACGATATTGCGCGGGGATTTCAGGGCGATTTTGGCGGCCGCGGCGCCTTCGTTCGTTCCGCCGGGGACAAGGGTCCCGCCGCCGGCGATGGTGGTGATATTGCCGTTGGCATCCACGCGGCGGATGCGGCTGTTGCCGAGGTCGGCGATGTAGAGATTGCCGATCAGGTCCGTAGCCACGCCGTAGGGGGCGTTGAGTTGGGCTGAAGTTGCGGCGGCGCCATCGCCGGAGAAGCCCGCGACGCCGGTGCCGGCGACGGTGGTGATCAGGCCGGAGCGGTCTACGCGGCGAACGCGGTTGGCGGCGGTTTCGGAGATATAAAGGACCCCGGCGCCAGCGGCGAGTCCACCGGTTTGCCGCAGGACAGCGGAGGTAGCGGGGCCACCGTCGCCGATGGAGCCGGAGCCAGCGACGGTGTCGATGCCGGGTGCGGGGGATTGGGCAGTCGCGTCATTAGGGCAAGTCCCTAAGAACAGAACCAGGAGGAAAATGATGAAGCGAGTAGTCATTACGTAACGGTGATAGGTAGAAGACCTACACAGGACTCAGTGCGGAATGCGCAGGAATTTTCTCATAGGAAGGCGATGAGGATATCATGCACAGCGCGCTACGGGTTTTCCTGACCGGCCTTTCCGTTTTTTCTGAGCTTGTATGTGGAGCGTTTCTCCTTTCGCGGGCCGCAAGCGCCCAGCCGATGATGGCGCAGAGTTCGCTGAGAATCAAAAGCCGGACGATTCCTACCAATAGCGCACAAGTTGTCAGCAATGTAGTCGGCATCGGCACTGCCCAACAGGGTGGTAGTACCCATTTGTATGTGCAATTTCCGGTCCATCCGACGGCGGAAGTGATGGCCGGACTGGCGAGCCGGGGGATTCAGGTTTTGGCGGATGTTCCCACCAACGGGTTGCTGGTGGCGGTGCCGGCGGGTACGGATCTGAGCGGGCTGGGCGCGAATCACGTAGAGGCGATCACGGCGGCGGATAAAGTTAGCCCGATGATCGGAATGGTGCGGTCGGCGCATGGGGCGCTGTTGAACCATGCGGCGGCGGCAAACTACATCGTCGAATTCCATTCCGATGTGGACATGAATCAGGCGCGCGGGCTGCTGCTGAATGCAGGCGCGGAGTTGGTGGAGAATCCGGACCTGAGCGCGGTGCATTTGATGATTCGGGTGGCGGGCAATCAGCGGGGGTTGTTGAACGTGTTGGCCGGGATGGAACAGGTGGCCTATATTTTCCCGGCCTCAGTGGAGTTGACGGCGGGTGTTCCGGTGCGGCCTTGCATTGGCGCGCTGACCACCAATGGGGCGTCGGTACAATCGATTCCTACTTATGGCGACGGCTGGGACGGGCCGGGGCTAGGGGCGGCGAATCTCACGTATGTGTTCAGCCAGTTGACGGCGCAACTGCCAGCAGATTCGCAGAAAACCGAGATCTTACGCGCCATGGGGGAGTGGTCGAAGGTGGTGCGGGTGAGTTGGCAGCAGGGTAGCAATCCGCTGGGCGCCAAGACGGTGAACATTATGTTCGCGCGAGGGTCGCATGGCGATGGGTTTCCGTTCGATGGGCGCGGCGGGGTGCTGGCGCATACGTTCTATCCGGCGCAGCCGAATCCGGAACCACTGGCCGGTGATATGCATTTCGATGACGCTGAAGGCTGGAAGATAGGCGTGAATACGGATGTGTTCAGCGTGGCTCTGCATGAGTTGGGGCACGCGCTGGGCTTGGGGCATTCCGACAATCCGAACGACGTGATGTATCCCTACTACCGGATGGCAAGCACGCTGGCGGCGGGCGATAAAGCCGCGATTTTGACGTTGTATGCGGCTGCGAATGGTGCGCCGGTTGCTGCGCCGTTGAGCCTGACGGTGAATGTAGCCCCGGTGGCGACGACGGCCGCGACGATCAGCCTGTCGGGTACGGCGGCGGGCGGGACAGGGAGCGTAGCGGTAACGTGGGCGAGCGCGAATGGTTCGGGAACCGCGACGGGATCAACCACTTGGACGATTGCGAATATACCTTTGGCGATGGGTGCCAACAGCATCACGGTGACGGCTGTGGCGGGGACCAGCCGGGTATCGCAAACGGTGATGGTGACGAGGCAGGCCGCGCCGGCGGGTAGCGGTAGTTCTGGAGGGACTTCGGGAGGTACATCTGGGGGAGCCTCTGGGGGAGCCTCTGGGGGTACGACAGGGGGGACCGGCGGCACTCCGGGAAGCACGGCGGATACGGTGGCTCCTTCGCTGAATATTCTGGGGTCAAGTACGGTGACGACCAGCGCTTCGTTCGTTATCATCGCCGGGGTTGCCAGCGATAACGTCGGGGTGACGGGCGTGACGTGGTCGAACAATTTCGGGCAGTCTGGCATGGCGGTGGGGACGGCATCGTGGTCGGCGCGAGTCCCTTTGTTGATTGGAAACAATATGTTAACGGTGCGCGCCTTTGACGCGGCGGGGAATGTGGGCTGGCGGACTGTGGTAGTAACCCGGCGCTGAGGGAGCTGACAGCGCAACCAGTCACATAACTATTCATCGAAGTGTAATCTAGTTGTAATCCCAGGAGCGTTACTCTGGAGGTAACAATAACTGAAGAGGATCGCCCATGAAAAAGATCGTGCTGATCGAAGATGACGCCGACCTGTACTCCCTGGTTCAGTACAACCTGGAAAAAGAAGGCTTTCAGGTGCTGGGATTGCAGACAGGTAAGGGCGCGTTCGAGTTGTGCCGCCGGGAACGCCCGGACCTGATCCTGCTGGACGTGATGCTGCCGGATTCCGATGGTTTGGAAATCTGCAAGGCGATCCGCGGCAACTCAGACCTGGCGCACATTCCGGTGATTTTTCTGACCGCGCGTGCCTCCGAAACCGATCGAATTGTCGGGCTGGAGTTGGGCGCGAACGATTATATTGTCAAGCCATTTTTTGTACGCGAGTTGATCGCCCGCGTGAAAATTCATTTCCGCGCGGAGAAGCCCGCGACCAAGTTGCTGCGCTCCGGGGATTTGGAATTGGACCGTGGCCGCTGCATCGTCAAACGCGGCAACAAAGAACTGACCTTGACCGCGACCGAATTCCGGCTGTTGGAATTTTTGATGAGCCGGCCGGGAGTGGTTTTCAGCCGCGAGCAACTGCTGGACGCGGTTTGGGGACACGACCGCGCGGTGACCGACCGCACTGTCGATGTGTACGTGCTGCGCCTGCGGCAAAAGATTGAGCAAGAAGGCGGGCCTGCGTTCATCCGCAGCGTGCGCGGGTTCGGCTATAGCTTCAACGTGGAAGCGCCGGTGGAGCAGTTGCAGTAGAGAGCGGTTACGGTCGATCCTGCGCAGCGCAGTAAATTCGCAAGCTTTCGATGGCTTGCTCAGTTACGCAGTGATGGCCAAGTAAGGTAACGGCGTGAACACGCGTTCTTTGGTCCTATCCTCTGGGGTCCTATCCTCTGGCCCAACGCCGTCATCGCTGGCTCATCAGCGTCACGCCGGTGACGTGAATTTCAGTCCAACCTCCAGAGCAACAATTTGCCGGGATGTCCGCTCAATGTACGTCGCCGCGGTCCCAATTCTTGCGAAATGTTGATTGAACTGTAACCCCCTAGTAACACCCGATTGCTAGCGTGAAGGGAGACGTTTTTCAGGGAGGGTTTTACCGTTGATTCCAAATTTCTTCACGCGCTTCGGCGCATTGTGTGCTCTTGGCAGTGTCCTTCTGTTCTTGAGCTTGGCGTCTGCGCCTTTGACGGCGCAGTTCAACACGGCCCTGGTTGCAGGGACGGTGCTGGACCAATCCGGGCAATTGCTTCCCGATGCCACGGTCTCCATCAAAAACCAAGCCACGGGTGCGGTGCGTACGGCAGTGACGGGCAAGGACGGCCACTTTAGAGCCGATGGCGTTCCGACTGGCTTCTATACGATTACGGTATCCGCGGCTGGTTTTGCAACCACGAATAGGACGGAAGTAGAAGTGGCGCTGGGGAAAAGCGACGACATCTCGATTTCGCTAGCGGTGGGTTCGGTTGCCGAATCCGTCGAAGTAAGAGCGACAACGTCGCTGGCGGCGCACACGGCCCCCTCGCAGGGTTCGCTGGACGCACATAGCGCGGTTTCGCTGATCAGCCCGCACTTCATTCAGAACTTCGTTTCGCCTATCGGCGATTACTCCGACATGGTGCAGATGGCGCCGGCGACGTTCAGCGTGAGTGCGAACGGCCCCGGTCTGGGTGACACCAAGATTTTTTTTCGTGGCTTCAAAGACGGTTTCTACAACATGACGTTTGACGGGCTGCCGTTTAACGACACCAACGACCCGACGCATCACTCCTGGGTATTCTTTCCGGGCGCGTTTATTGGCAGCACGCTGTTTGATCGCAGCCCTGGAGACGCCACGGTGATTGGCCCGGCGAACTCCGGCGGTTCGATCAACTTGCTGTCCAAGGATTTGTTGGCGGATACGCTGGTCCAGGGCACAGTGTCCTACGGGTCGTGGAATACACGTTTACTTGAATTGTCGTTTGATACGGGGCCGTTTGGCGGCAAGAACAAAAAATCGAATTTACTGTTAGACGTAAATCAATTGAATTCAGACGGGTATCAGACGTATAATTTCCTGACTCGCTGGGGCGGGGATGCCAAGTATCAATATCGCATTAATGACAGAACCATCTTCACGGCGTATACGGCGATTATTGATCTGGCGTCGAATGCGCCCAACGTGAAAGGTCCCACGCGGGGGGACGTGGCCTTGTTCGGCAATAACTACCTGCTGAATAACGACCCCACAAATCCTCTGTACTACAAATACAGCTGGTATCAGATCCCTACCGATTATGATTATGTCGGAATCAATACGGAATTAGGCGCGGGCTGGAGAATTGAAGATAAAGTTTATACGGACCGCTATTACAATCACCAGCAGTACAATGGAACCACAATCACCGCCATCAGCGGGACCGATAAGTTAAATAGCTATCGAAAATTCGGCAACGCGTTCAACGCGGTTCATGATTCACGATTCGGAACATTCCGGGCGGGTTTCTGGTATGAAATTGCGTACACAGACCGCTTTCAGACGCCGACCAGCCCGGTGACGTGGGTTGACGCTGCCAGTCCGAATTTCCACGAAAAATTCATTACCCAGTCCGCACAGCCGTTTGCGCAATACGAATACAACATCACGCGGCGGCTGACTTTTACCGCGGGCTTCAAGGTCTCCAATTACAGCGTGCACCTGAATCAGTTTGCCGATAATGGCGGCACCATTGGCTGCCTGGGTGGAGTGATTAAAACGGACCCCGTCACGAAAGCCCTGATTTGTACTGGCGGCGCGGATTTTGTTACGCACGATGGCAAATACCACTCCTTTCAGCCAACCGGCAGTTTGCGGTATCGGGTGAGAAACAACTGGACGGCCTATGCGCAGTACGCAACCGGCAATGTGATTCCGCCCAGCAGTGTTTTCGATGTCAAGAACGCCGCGGTGAAAACCACTCCGACGCCGATCCAAACCAAGACCTTTCAGTTTGGATCGGTGTTAAAGCTGAACCATTTCACACTGGATACGGATGTGTTTTTCATCAAAGCACAAGGCCCGTATGCCAGCGCCCCAGATCCGGTAACCGGTGAGCCGGTTTACTACCTGACTACCAATACGCTTTCCAAGGGATTTGAGGCCGAAGGCAACTACGCGATTGGGCACGGATTTAGCCTCTACCTGAACGGGACTTTATTGAGCGCGAAGTACAAGGGTTCAGACTTGTGGGTAGCCAGTTCGCCGCATGATACCGAAACCATCGGCGCGACTTATCTCCACAAGAACTGGGACATCGGTTTCTTCAACAAGCGCATCGGCACGATGTATAACGACAACGGTAGCCTGAACCAGGCAGTGGAGATCGACCCCTTCAACATCACGAATCTGTTCTTCAACTACACGATGAAGGAGGCTTCGCACTGGCGCGGAACCAAGTTCCGCTTTGGTGTTACGAATCTGTTCGATCAACACAACATCATTGGATTGACGCCCCCAAAGGCCAGTGCCGGTAAGTCGCCAGCACCTGTGGCGGCGGGTGATATTTTGACGATTATGGCGGGGCGCAGCATTTCCGGCAGCGTGACGTTCGGTTTTGCGCCTCGGCGTTAACTCTTTCCGTATCAAAACTCACGGGCAATGCGGAAAGCCCGCGTTGCCCGTTTTTTGCTGGGCGCCCGTTGTTTAAGTGTCGCTGCTAAGCTTGAGGTAAGTGCGGTTTTACTTCGATCACAACGCGACTACGCCCGTCTCAACTGAAGTGTTTCAGGCGATGGCGCCGTTATTTGCGCAGACGTTCGGCAACGCCAGCAGCATCCACTTTGAAGGTCAACAAGCCCGTGCGTTGTTAGATGACGCGCATCGCAAAGTGGCCTTGATGATTGGTGCGCGGGCTGAAGAGATCATCTTCACCAGCGGCGGCACCGAGGCAGACAATCTGGCCGTCTTCGGGGCGGTAAATGCAAGCGGCCATCTCATTACGACTTCGGTGGAGCATCCAGCGGTGCTGCAGGCGGCGGGGATGTTGCCGTCCGTTACGGTGGTGCCGGTAAATGGAAATGGCGTCGTCGATTCCGACGACATTCGCCGGGCGATTCGGCCCTCAACGCAGTTGATCAGCGTCATGCACGTCAACAATGAGCTGGGCGTGGTTCAACCGGTGGAGGAAATCGCCAAGATCGCTCGCCAAGCGGGCGTGCTGTTTCATTGCGATGGGGTGCAGGCCGTTGGCAAACTGCCTGTGAAAATGGCAGCGGTTGGCGCGGATCTTTACACACTGAGCGCGCACAAGATTTATGGGCCGAAAGGTATCGGCGCCCTTTACGTGCGCAAAGGAACGCAGTTGCGGCCGCTGGTCTATGGCGGTCCGCACGAACGCAAAATGCGGGCGGGAACGGAAAATGTTCCCGGTGCGGTGGGTTTTGCACACGCGGCAGATTGGGTGATGGAGCACAGCGCGGGGGAAATGACGCGTCAACAAGCTCTACGGGTTCGGTTGGAAGAGAAGGTGCGCGCGGAGGTGTCCGGCGCTCATATAAACGGTTGCGGCGCGCGGCGTGTCGCCAATACGTCGAACATTCGTTTCGATGGAATCGACAGCGAACCGCTGCTGATATCGCTGGACCTGCAGGGTTTCGCGGTGTCGAGTGGCTCGGCTTGCTCCAGCGGCGCGACGGAGCCATCGCATGTGCTCTTGGCGATCGGGTTGACGCGTGAACAGGCGCGCAGCAGTATTCGCATTTCGCTCGGTCGACGCAATGACGAAGAACAGGTGGATGCATTGGCGGGAGCGATTGTGAAGTCCGTCGCCCGGCTGCGAAAGTTGGCGCCGGCGTATGCTTAATCAAAAAACCACCGCGGTTGCCATGTCCGGCGGTGTTGACAGTTCCGTGGTCGCAGGCATGCTGCATCGTGCAGGCGAGCGCGTGGTGGGCATGACCATGCAGTTATGGAATCAGCGCAGGCTGCCGGAGTTGGTGCCGGAAAATCCCACGGGCCGCTGCTGTTCGCTGGACGATGTCTACGATGCGCGGCATGTGGCGCAACTGTTGGGCATTCCGTATTACGTTGTGAACTTTGAGGACCGGTTTGAAGAACAGGTAGTGAAGCCGTTCGTGCGCGAATACATGGCCGGGCGCACGCCGATTCCATGTACGCTGTGCAACAATTTCATCAAGTTCGATCAGTTTCTGGAGATGGCGGAGGGCGCGGGGGCCAGCGATATCGCGACGGGCCATTATGCGCAGATCACGCGCAATGATCAGACCGGACGTTGGGAGATGCGGCGGAGTGTGGATCGCGCCAAAGATCAAACCTACTTCTTGTTTGGTTTAACGCAGGAGCAGTTGGCGCGCACGCGGTTCCCGCTGGGTGGGATGGAAAAATCGCAAGTGCGCGAATTGGCGCGCGAGTTGGGAATCCCAACGGCGGCGAAGCCCGATAGCCAGGAAATCTGTTTTGTGCCGAATGGTGATTACGCTGGTTTCATCGATAGCTATGCGCGGGAGCAGGGCCTGGCGCCGCAGGATTTGAGCGGGGAGATTGTCACCAGCAATGGCAAGGCTATGGGCGAGCATGCAGGCGTGCATCACTTCACGGTTGGGCAACGGCGCGGCCTGGGCGTGGCGGCGGGCGAACCACTTTACGTGATTTCCACCGAGCCGGAAACGCGCCGCGTGGTGATTGGCCGCGATAAGGAACTGAGGCGTTCGTCGATGATGGTGAGCGGCGTCAATTGGATCTCCATCGGTGCGCCAACGGAACCGGTGCGGGCGCAGGTGAAGATCCGCAACAAACACGCGGCGGCGCCGGCCACGTTGATACCGAAGGCGGCGGATCCATCGCGCATTGAAGTCCGCTTCGATGAGCCGCAACGCGCGGTGACGCCGGGCCAGGGCGCCGTGTTCTATGCTGAGGAACTGGTGCTGGGCGGCGGCTGGATCGAGTCCACCCCGGAGTAAAGCAGGCCGGATTACAGCAGATTGAAAACGATTGAATACTGGCTGGCGCGGTTGGTGATGTTTTCGCTCGCCGCAACGCCGCTGGCTTTGGCTTACAAACTGGCGCAAGTCTACGTGCGCCTGCTGGATCTGGCTTTGCCCCGGTTGCGGCGAACGGCGCTGAAGAATCTGGAAATGGCAGGATTGGCGGGGCGCGAACGCATCGCTACCGGCGGCTTCAATTCCATTGCGCGCATGGTGGTGAGTTTCGCGCGCTTTCCGCAAATCACCGCGGCGAATGTGGGGCAATGGATTCAATACGACGGAATAGAGAATTTCGAAAACGCCCGTCGCGCAGGCCGCGGCGTGCTGATTGCCACCGCGCACTTCGGCAACTGGGAACTGAGCGCGTTCGCGCATTCATTCCTTACCGCGCCGATGCATGTGGTGGTCCGGCCGATCGACAATCCGATGATCGATGCTTTGGTAGAAACGCGGCGGGCGCTATCGGGCAATCATGTCATTACCAAAAATGACGCGGCGCGCGGTATTTTGCGGGCTTTGAAGGCGGGCGAGGCGGTGGGCATTTTGATTGACCAGAACACGCTGGCCGACCAGGGTGTGTTCATCGATTTTTTCGGCGCCAAGGCATGTGCCAATAGCGCATTCGTGAAACTGGCACATCATAGTGGAGCGGCGGTGGTGCCTGGGTACGCATTGTGGTCGCACGAAGAGAAGCGTTACACGCTCTACTTCGAACCGCCAGTGGAAATGACTGGCGATGTGCAGGCGGATACGCAACGCGTGCATGCGCGGCTGGAGGCGGCCATTCGCAAGAATCCGGACCAATGGTTGTGGATGCACCGCCGCTGGAAGACCCGCCCGCCCGGCGAACCGCCGTTATATTCATAAGCCGGCCGCCGCTGTATCCATAAAGTGCGAGATCCGTAGTATCTTGATTCTTGGAGAATCGATCATGAAACAAACTCTATTAGTATTGGTTTGGGTGTGCGCGCCGGTTTTTGCCGCACTGCCAGTGGTTCCGGCGAAGGATCAGGCGGCCTTATTGAAAAGCAGCGACCCTAAACTGGCCGCCAACAAGAAGGTATGCTACGACTTCTTTCGCGTAATTCTGCGTGGGCTGCATTTGGACGAAGCCGACAAATACATGACCGAGGGCTACATCCAGCACAACCCGAATGCTGACACGGGAATGAAGGGCTTCAAAGAGTTCTTCACGAAATTGGGTAAACCCAAGCCGGTTGAGGACATCGTGCCCGGCCTGGTGGCGATTCAGGCGGAGGGCGATTACGTCACGCTATCGTTCGTGCGCGAGTACGACAATCCGAAAGACAAAACCAAGAAATACACGACGACTTGGTTCGATATGTTCCGTGTGGTGAACGGCAAGATTGTGGAGCATTGGGATTCGGCGCTGATGCAGTGATCCGGTGTGAATGCCATGACACGGTGCTGGCTGGCCGCCGTTTTTGCCGCAGGCTGGAGCCCCCCGGCGGGCACTTCCTTCACGCCGTATGCAGACGCAAAGCCGACGGTTCGTTATGGCGAAGGCGCGGAGTCTGGCGATCACTTCGTTTGGTACCGCAAACGGTAGTTCGTTAAGCTTTAGGCAAGATGCGCACGAAGCCGAATTGCAGCTTCTTCTCCACGCCATCGACGCGGTCGAGCCTGACGCGCACTTTGTCGCCGATGGAGAATTGGCGTTTGTGACGCTTGCCGATGATTTTGCGAGTGTTTTCGTGAAAGCCAAATTCATCGCCGGGCAGGGTGTCGATGGGGACCAAACCTTCGATGAACAGGTCCTGCAACTCGACAAAAAAACCGAAGCGGGTGGTGGAGATGATCATGCCGTCGAATTCGTCGCCGACGTGATCGATCATGAACTTTACCTTTTTCCATTCCACCAACTCGCGTTCGGCTTCCGCCGCGCGGCGCTCGTTTTCCGACGCCTGGCGGGCGATGTCATGCAAGTCGGCATCAAACGTTTTGCTGTCCAAATGTGCGCTCAAAATGCGATGCACGATCAGGTCCGGATACCGGCGGATCGGCGAGGTGAAGTGCGTGTAGCTATCGGCGGCGAGCGCAAAGTGGCCGACGTTCTCTTCGCTATAGCGGGCTTGTTTCAGCGACCGTAGCATCAGGTAGCTCAAGATGCGCTCTTCGGGTTTGCCTTCCAGTTTGCTGACCAGTTTCTGATAACTGCGCGAGGTGAGATTGGGGTTATCGAGCGCTACGACTTCGGTGCGGCCGCCCTTCGGCGAGAAACGTTTGACGGGCGCGCCGCCCGCGGTGAGCGAATAGCCGAACTGAGTGGCCACCTCTTCGAAATCCAGAACGCGCTTGGGGTCCGGCCGTTCGTGGATGCGAAATATCATGGCCGGCATCTTGCTCTCCAAGTGCGCGGCCACGGCTTCGTTGGCGGCCAACATGAATTCTTCAATCAATCGGTGCGCTATGTTGCGGGGCGAGCGGGTAACGCCCGTCATCTCGCCGAATTCGTCGAACTCGAGCAGAGGCTCTGGCAGATCGAAATCGATGGAACCGCGTTTGTAGCGCTTGCGCGTCAGGACGCCGGCCAGTTCCCGCATCAAGTGAAAACGATCGACTAGTGGCGCATAGCGCTTCGAAAGTTCGGTGTCGCCTTCCAGGATTTTGTGGACGGCGGTGTAGGTCATGCGCTCGGCGCTGCGGATCACACCGCGGGTGAACTTTTGATCGACCGGTTCGCCGTGTTGGTCGAGTTCCAGCAGCGCGCTCATCACCAACCGGTCTTCATGCGGGACCAAAGAACATTGATTGGTGGACAGTTCCAGCGGCAGCATGGGGACGGCGCGGTCCGGAAAATAGACGCTGGTGCTGCGCAGCAAGGCTTCGCGATCGATCGGGCTGCCCGGACGAACGTAATGGCTGACGTCGGCGATGTGCACGTGCAGCGCCCAGTTGCGATTGGGCAGGCGGTCCACCCAGACGGCGTCGTCGAAATCGCGCGCGGTTTCGCCGTCGATGGTGACGATGTCCATATTGCGGAAATCCTGCCGTTTGGCGATTTCGTCTTCGGGAATGGGGCCGGGAATTTTGGCAGCCTGTTCGAGTACGTCGTCGGGAAATGTGTGCGGGATGTGGTGGGAGCGGATCAGGATTTCGACGTCGATGCCGAAGTCGCCGGGATGACCGAGAATTTCCGTGATGCGTCCAATCGGCCGGTCCCCGTCCTCACCAAAGTCGACGATTTCCGCGTTGACGATCATGCCGTCCAGGCCTTCCATGGTCTTCACATCAACGGCGCGAGCCCCAACGCGATGTGGCCCGGCGGGATTATTCTTGTGGTCGCTTGTCTCGTTATCTTTTTTCTGGGGCAGAGCCATGCCGGCGGGGATTTCGATCCATTGGCGGATGCGGTCTT